>JAZQRJ010000138.1:0-6191 GCA_045629505.1 Novosphingobium sp. | reverse complement strand
TGGTCCCGCCCGCCGTGCTGCAGGATAAGCGGCGGTGCATCCGGGTTGCCCCAATCGAGGTAGTGCAACCTTAAACGCTGCGAATAGAAGGTGTTCGATGTCGGTCCGAGGATAGTCATGCCTCTAGGCATTGCGCTTCTGGGGTGAAACCGTCAATTGCGCATTGAGAAACCATTCTATCTGGCACGGGAAGAGGTGAGGCACCATCTCTTCCCGCGGAGGCTTACATGACCAAACACACCACGCGAATGTTGATTATCGGTTCCGGTCCGGCGGGTCTCTCCGCTGCGATCTATGGCGCGCGCGCCGGGATGGAGCCGATTGTGGTTCAGGGGCTGCAGCCGGGCGGGCAGCTTACAATCACCACTGATGTTGAGAACTATCCCGGCTTCCGCGATGTGATCCAGGGTCCGTGGCTGATGCAGGAAATGCAGGCGCAGGCTGAGCATGTCGGCACCCGGATGATGTGGGACATGATCGTGGATGTCGACCTTTCAGGCCCGAAATTCACGGCGACGGGTGATGGCGGTGACATCTATGAAGGCGATACGCTGGTGATCGCGACTGGTGCGCAGGCCAAGTGGCTTGGCGTTCCCGGTGAGCAGGAACTTGGCGGCAAGGGCGTTTCCGCTTGTGCGACCTGCGACGGATTCTTCTATCGCGGCAAGAAAGTGGCAGTGATCGGCGGCGGTAATACTGCAGTTGAAGAGGCGCTTTACCTCACCAACCATAGTGAGGACGTCACCCTGATTCACCGTCGTGACAGCCTGCGCGCCGAGAAAATTTTGCAGGAGCGCTTGTTCGCGCATCCGCGCATTACCGTGCTGTGGAACAAGGCGGTCGAAGAGTTTGAGGCAGGTGCAGACGGTACGCTCGGTTCGTTGCGGTTGGCCGATACGCTGACGGGCGAGGAAAGCAGCTTTGCTACGCAGGGCGCGTTCGTTGCCATCGGTCACGCTCCGTCGACCGAGCTGTTCAAGGGCAAGCTGGACATGGATGAGAGCGGCTATCTGCTGGTGGAACCGGGCACGCCGAAGACCAAGATCCCGGGCGTGTTCGCCTGCGGTGACGTGATGGATCACGTCTATCGTCAGGCTGTGACGGCAGCGGGAACGGGCTGCATGGCCGCGCTCGATGCTGAGCGCTATCTGGCGGAGAAGGAATTTGCCGAAAAGGCGCGTGAGGCGGCTGAGTGATTTCCTGATGTGACTTCGGGCTGGTTATCCGGCCCGAAGCACTTCCAGAATTTGTGCGTCGAGCCAGTCACTGGCATCCGGCTCGACATAGGCGTGCGAAGCCCCCGCGCATTTTCGTATGCGTGGCTCGGCCTTGTCCCAATGCGACAGGAAGGCCTGCCCTGTGCGGTCGCGCTCTGCGATCAGGATGCGCACGTCGCCTGAGAACGCGGCGAGGCCGGTTGTTATGTCCTGCGCCAGCGATGAGGGCGGGGCGGCTGGCCGTAATGCACTGATCAGGCTGCCCACAAGATTGCGGAGCGATACTTGCCCTGTCAGCAACCGCTTGATCGCGGCGGGATCGGTCAATCGCCTGCGATAATGATCGCGGACCACTTCAGGCGGGGCCTCGCTGCCTTCTTCGTCCTCCTCCACATGATCGAACGTCCACGGGTTGGAGAGGATGAGGGCGTCCAGCCCAGCGCCTTTCGCCAGCATCAGCGCGCTGGCCGCATCGCAGTTACCGAAGCCAATCACACGTTCCAACTGCGGAGTGGCTTGCCGGAAGGCGGCAAGTGCAGCGGCGATGTCCGGCGCGCTTGTGCGAAACTCGCTGTTTTGGCCCTCGCTGTCGCCAACTCCGCGCCGATCGAACCGGAAGACGGGAAAGCCCTGCGACGCTATTCGCGACGCAAGACGTGACTGGCCGGAGAACGCGCCAGAGCGTGTCTCGTTACCGCCGGTGACGAGAAGCAGTCCGGTCTTGTCGGGGGCTTCATCCAGTGTGCCGACGAGCTTCGCACCTTCGCATGCGAATGTCAGGTGTCGGCGGCTCATCCGCCAATTCCCTGAGCAATTAGCGCTGCCAACGTATCGGCCTGTTCCGGTGCGTCGCCCGGTTCGGCGCGCAGCCAAAGTCCGCTGCCGCCAATCGCCTCCTGGGCTATGCGGGTGATGTGCGATTCCACTAGCGCTTCCGCCGCCTGCAAGTCAGCTAATAGAGCCGCGCCAAGTCTATGGCCGGAAAGTTCAAGCCCTTCGCGCAAACCTGTTTCCATCAACGCATCCTGCGTTTCGTCGCGGCCTGCTTCCCTTGAAACAAGAATGCGTGCCCGCATCATCTGGCGCAGCAAGATTGCGCCTTTGGCGGGCGCATAGTGCCAGCCGGGCAGGGCGCTTGGCGTGTAAAGACAACCCCCGCGAATACCCAGCACATGCGTCGCCGCAAAATGCGCGGCCGCAGCTTCCATCGCCGTGCGCCAGCCGGAGCCGTTCTGCACTTCAAGCGATTGCAGGCTCTCATTTGTGCCGGGCAAGTCGGGAAGCATGCTGTCGATCCCGGCGCCGTCCAACCTTCGCATCAGTTCCACACTGAAGCGACGCAGGCGATTCGCTTCATCGAACAGGGCGGGGACAATCAGGACGCGCGCTGTGCGCTCACGATCAATGACGAGAGCGTATTCGTCTGCAAAGCCGCTCTGGGCAAGCGGACAAGGCCAGACAGTGGGGATCACGCTGTTTTCATCAAGAGGCGCGCTTGGCCTCTGCAAATGCGAGCAGGGAGCCGTAGCTTTCCAGCATCTCACCATCAATTTCGTCATCCTCGATCATGATGTCGAGGCGATCTTCGATCTCGGTGAGCAGGCCCGCGACTGCCATGGAATCGAGTTCCGGCAGGTGGCCGAACAGGCCGGTATCCGCGGTGAACCCATCGGCTTGATCCGGTTTCAGGCCGAGAACGTCCGTCAGAATTTGGCGCAACACGGTATCGGTGTCGTTTTTCATAATAATCTCTTGGGAAAATGCCGTGACGAACGAAGACCGGCGCGCTCTAACCACGCTTTCACCGTCCGGCAAGTCGCCGCAATCCAGTTTTGGCTAGTGGGATCCAGTTCCTGGGGGATCGAGGAAGAAACATATCGAGTTGATATCGCGGGCGAACTTCTTCGGTCCAGTCACGTTTATAGGCCTCGTCGCCCGTGCCATAGTCGACGATTTCGACCTTGTCGGTTTCGATGGCATGGCGGAACAGCGCGGCGCTCAACACGGAGCCGGGGGAGAGGGCTTTGGCGTCCTCCCGATAGGCCAACTTGTGAATAAACGCAGTTCCCCCTTCCACCGTCCAGACCTGAGCGGCCACTGGAACGCCCTTGGCGTACGCCATGCCTAGTCTCAGCCGTCCTGCCGTACCTTCTCGCTGGGCGAAGGAACGCAGGAACTGTGCTGAGCCTTCTTCCGGCTTCCAGCTATCGCCGTAGATGCCTTCATAGGCATTCCACGCCACCTCATCGAATTGCGTGAAGATGCAGCATTCCAGCTTTTTTGTCTTGCGCTTGATGGTGGAGCGCAGCTTTCCCGGTCGTTCTGCGAAGTACTCATCCCACGACTTGCCACGAACGGGCAGAATATGATTGGAATCGCTTTGTTCGCGAATGACAGACCACCCCGCTCTGCGAAACGCAGTCTCCAGCAAGGTGGCGCTGCCATCTTCATCGGGAACTCGGGTAAATGAGAGCCGGTGCGTTTTTCTGGCGAGATTGCGCGCCAATGCCTCCATCAGCGTCGCTGAATTTCCGGGTGACGTCACAAGCGGACGAAAACGGAAGTTGTAGTAATTTGAAAGGCCAGTCAGATAGTCGTCTGACTTGTTCAGGGGCAGGACGACCAGCGAATTTTCATCCCGGGCCACGGCGACCATGGGGTCCATATCGCAGGACGTGGAAAGATTATGCAGCCAATCGAGCCGGTCAAAAGGGGCATTCTGCTCCGCGGTGGACAATAGAGCGGCCAACCGCGCATCTAATTGCACTTCCTTAAGATCGGAGTGATATTCGATCGCAATCAACTCACCGTATCCCAATTTCGGAGCCTCCTTGATTTTTATGTGCCCTGCACCAGACTTGACGATCCGGACACTTGATCACCTGGTTGAAGGAGGTGATGATAATGCGCCTGCACTGATACTCCGTAGCGATGTTATTACTTATCAGGAATTAAGAAGTCGTTTGTCTCGGCTGGCGGGATGGTTGGCAGCGAAAATACCCGAACGCGGTGCGCGGGTCGCTACATGGGCGGCCAAGGGCGAATTGACGTGTCTTATGCCCTTGGCGGCGGCGCGGGCAGGGCTGGTCCATGTGCCGATCAACCCGCTACTCAAGCACGCGCAGGTGCGGCACATCCTGGCCGACAGCGGCAGCCGCATGCTGATCGCCACTCCGGCGCGGCTGGCAACGCTGGAAGCAGGTGATGCACCCGAACGCTGCAAGTTGTTCGCTGAAGCGGATGCGTTGAGCGATGCGGAAGAGTTGGGAAAGATGCTGCCTCCGTCGGAGGCGGATCCCGATGAGCTTGCCGCAATACTCTATACCAGCGGTTCAACAGGACTGCCCAAGGGCGTGATGCTCAGCCATGCGAACATGTGGTTGGGTGCCCAAAGCGTGGCAACTTATCTGGAGCTGACGGCTGATGACCGCACGCTCGCGGTTCTGCCGCTGTCGTTCGACTATGGTCAAAACCAGTTGTTATCCACCTGGTATGCGGGCGGCTGCGTCTGCCCGCTCGATTACCTTATGCCGCGTGACGTGATGAAAGCGGTGGAGAAGAACGATATTACGACGCTTGCTGCGGTGCCGCCCCTTTGGGTGCAGCTGACCGAACTGGATTGGCCAGAGCAGACGGCTGGGCGGTTGCGGCGACTCACCAACAGTGGCGGCGCATTGACGCCGGATTTGGTCAAGCGCCTACGAACATTGTTCCCGCAGGCTCGGCTGTTTGCGATGTACGGGCTGACGGAGGCATTCCGCTCCACATACCTGGACCCTGCTTTGATCGACACCCACCCCACCTCCATGGGTAAGGCAATCCCGCACGCCGAAATCCTGGTGGTGAACGATCAGGGCAAGATTGCTGCCGATGATGAGGAAGGCGAACTTGTCCATTGTGGCCCGCTAGTGGCCAAAGGGTATTGGGAAGACGACGAAAAAACGGCCGAGCGGTACAGGCCTGCTCCGAAGGAATCCCGATATGGCGGGATAGCCGTTTGGTCAGGCGACAGGGTGCGGCGTGATGGCGATGGGCTGCTCTATTTCGTCGGGCGGCGTGATGCGATGATCAAGAGCGCGGGCAACCGTATCAGCCCGCAGGAGCTCGAAGAAGCTGCGCTGGCGACTGGCCTTGTGGCTGAGGTGGTTGCATTGGGCGTGCCGGATCAACGATTAGGACACGCGATCCATCTGGTGGTGCGCGCTCGCGCGGATGTTTCAGATGCGCAAGAAGAATTGCCGCGTAAGCTAATGAAAGATTTGCCGAACTTTATGAAACCAGAGGTCATCCACTGGCGCGATGCCATGCCGATTAGTCCTAACGGCAAGATCGACCGTGCCCGCCTGCTTAAGGAGCTTGCAAATTGAAGCCGCTTGGCCCGATTCCTTCCGGCTATGATGCCATTGACGGCGTGCTTGCGATAAGCGGCAGCAAGGTGACTGATCTGGTGGACGAGATCGGTTCGACGCCACTGTTCGTCTATTCCCGCGATCGCCTGCGGGATCGAGTGGCGCAGCTACGTGCAGCCCTGCCAATGCAGTTGGGCCTGCACTATGCCGTAAAAGCAAACTCCTATGTGCCCATTCTTAAGGAGTTTTCTGAACTCGTTGACGGGTTCGATATTGCTTCTGGCGGTGAACTCGCGATTACTCAGCAAGCCGGAATCGACCCGGCACTGATCAGCTTTGCAGGACCGGGCAAACGTGATGCCGAGCTTGAAGCAGCGGTGCGTGCAGGCGTTACGCTTAATCTTGAATCGGAATACGAGGCCGACAGGGCAATCGCGGTCGGGGATCGTCTGGGCATACAGCCGCGTCTTGCGATAAGAGTAAATCCCGACTTCGATCTGAAAGGATCGGGTATGAAGATGGGCGGCGGCGCCAAGCCTTTCGGCCTCGATGCTGGCCGTGTGCCCTCACTGATCCGCAGGGTGATCGCATCAGGCGCAGAATGGAGAGGTTTTCACATCTTCGC
>JAZQRJ010000137.1:0-43849 GCA_045629505.1 Novosphingobium sp. | reverse complement strand
TCTGACGAACGCAAAATCGGGCGCTAACTGGACCGGACCGACGAACATTTGGTCGGTCAAAGTTGAATAAGGTGTTAGATAAATGAAGCGTTTTCTTATCGCTGCCGCTGCGGTTTCCACTCTCGTGGCTGCTCCCGCTTTTGCCCAGGACTTTTCTGGACCGCGCGTTGGCGTTGAGCTCGGCATGTTCGGCGACGATGTCTTCAGCACGCAAGACACAACCTATGGTGTCAACGTTGGTTACGATTACGACCTCGGCAGCACTGTGTTTGGTGTGACCGGTTCGTATACCGGTATCTTCAACGACAACAATGCGGACTTCCGCGAACTCGGAATTAGCGCACGCGCAGGCATCAAGCCGGGCGCTTCCACCCTGGTTTACGGCACCGCCGGCTATTCGAACATCGACACAGACTTCATCTCCGGCTCGCTTGACGGCGTGAAGGTTGGTCTTGGCGTGGAACAGTCGTTTGGCAACCTCTTCGCCAACGTCGAAACGCGCTATGGCAACTACGAAGCTGGCGTTGAAACCTACCAGACCGTTCTGGGCGTAGGCTACCGCTTCTAAGCGACAGACTGATCCAAGATTAGTCACCGATGCAAATGAGGCGTTCGGGCTTTGGCCCGGGCGCCTTTATTTTGTGCGGGTTGCCAGAAATGGCGCAAGGGCCGCTGACCAGGCGGCGCGTCCCCTTCCGATAGTGCCTAGGCGGAGCCTGCGAGCAAGCGACGAGGATTGTCGCGGAAGATCACGTCGATATCCTCATCCGTGACGCCGCGATCACGCAGTTTGTCTGCAAACTTCGTCAGCACATGGCTCAACGGCTTTGCATTAGCCAGAAAGTCCTTCACGCTGCCCTTCGCGCTGAAGGGGAACTTCGGCGCTTTCAATGTGCAAACACAATCTTGAGAAAGACATAGATGGCTACGCAGCCCGCTGCGCAGAATATCTGCCGCCATGTCAGCGCGATGATCGTCTGACGCCAGGGAATCAAGGCCCACGCGGTCTATGCCCACGAACGTGCCCTTTTCCGCCAGTCGCTTGATCGGCTCGGCGCTTTCCTGCTCGTCCTGATGACCAATCATCACGCGGGATAAGTCTGCCCCGTTCTCCTCAAAGATCGCCTGCTGAACATCACCATGGCGGGAATGTTCCGTGTGCGTGATGATCGCAACATCAGCGCCTTTCTGGGCACGGGCAGCCGCCGTAAGAACTTTTCGCTCCGCTTCTGTCACTTCCATGCTGGTGGCAGCTTTGATGACGCCGGGGCGAAAGCCGGTGTCGCCTATGCCGTGCGACAATTCATGCAGATAAAGATCGGTGATCTCTTCAACGTCACGCGCCCGCCAATAGTGGGGGATGCCCATGGCTTCCATGTAGAAGCCGGTGGCGAACACAATCTTCACCCCGGACCGCTGAGACACTTCCGCATAGAGTTCCGGATCGCGCCCCATTTCGATCGGACAGGGATCAACGATCGCGCCAACGCCATGATCGCGTAGTTCCTGCAGCTTATCGACAGCAGTCGCTTCGATTTCAGCGCGGTCAGGCGCGTAACCTGGGTCCAGTTCCTCACCAGGCAAGCTGATGATTACGTGTTCATGCACCAGAACCCGCCCCAGATCGGCGGCATCCACCGGTCCGGTTGCGGTCATCACCTGATTTGCCATTGGCCCTCTTCCTCCCGTTACGCGCATTATTATCGCGGCCGACTATCTCATTCGGCAACGGGAGGTACAAGCGCCGATATCAAGCAATCGCGCCGTGGCAGTGTTTGTATTTCTTGCCGGAACCGCACGGACACGGAGCGTTGCGGTTAAGCCCCATGTCCCGATAGGGATCTTCACCCCGGATAGCTTCGGCAAAGGGCACGGTCCCCAGAGCGCCGAACAAATCCGGGCGTCGTTCCGATCCGTCACCATCATTGCTATCATCCCGTCCGGTCAGCGGATCGATGTGCGTCGTAAGGAAATCCGGAAGTTCCGGCAGATCCATTTCCGATGTGGGACCGGATATCTGCAACTGGCTGTTGGCAAGTATCCGCGTCACGTCTTCGCGGATCGTTTCCAACATCCGCTCGAACAGGCCAAAAGCCTCACGCTTGTATTCGTTGATCGGCTGTTTCTGGGCATAAGCGCGCAGGAACACAACTTGGCGTAGCGCATCCAGCGTCGCCAGGTGTTCTTTCCAGTGATGGTCCAGCCGGTCGAGCAATATGCTCTTTTCCACCTGACGCCAAATGCCAGGATCGTCGCCTTCCGTCTTGGCAGCCATGTGCTCATCGACTGCTTTGGCAAGGCGCACTTCGATTTCGTCAGGCTCGATGCCGTCCTCGGCCATCCAATCTTCAATCGGAGGAGAGATGCCAAGAAGGTCTGCAGCTTTCTCCTTCAGCCCTTCAAGATTCCAGCTTTCGGGATAGGAACCCGCAGGGCACGCATCAGCGACGATGGTGTTGACGGTGTCATGACGCATTTCGACAACGACGTCATCAACCTGTTCCGCGTCCATGATTTCAGCGCGCTGTTCGTAAACGACTTTGCGCTGATCGTTCATAACGTCGTCGTATTCAACAACCTGCTTACGCACCTCGTAGTTGCGGGCTTCCACTTTCCGCTGCGCGGTTTCGATGGCCTTTGACAGCCACTTTGATCCGATTGCCTCGCCATCGGCAAGGTTGGAATTCATCATCTTCGCAAAAAGGGTATCCGGCCCAAAAATCCGGAGCAGATCGTCCTCAAGGCAGAGGTAGAACTTGGAGAGACCCGGATCGCCCTGACGACCAGACCGACCACGAAGCTGGTTATCGATACGGCGGCTTTCATGCCGCTCGGTGCCGATAACGCAGAGGCCGCCTGCAGCGAGAACCTGTTGTTTTTCAGCAGCGACTTCAGCCTTGATCCGCTCGATCGCGGCATCGCGCTCCGGCCCTTCCGGCAATTCGGAAAGTTCATCTTCAATGCGGAACTCTACGTTGCCGCCCAGCTGAATGTCCGTGCCGCGCCCGGCCATGTTGGTGGCAATGGTCACCGCGCCAAGCCGTCCTGCCTGAGCAACGATGCGCGCTTCACTCTCATGGAACCGGGCGTTCAGCACGCTGTGCGCCACGCCTTCCTTGTTGAGATAGTCGGAAAGAAGTTCAGACTTTTCGATGGAGACGGTGCCCACCAGCCCCGGCTGGCCAATCTCGTTCTTCTCGCCGATGAGCTTGGCGATGGCCTGGAACTTGTCCTGCGTGTTCTTATAAAACTCGTCTTCCTCATCGATCCGCTGCACGGGCACGTTGGTGGGGATCGTGACGACATTCATCTTGTAGATGTCGTAGAATTCGGCCGCTTCGGTCGCTGCCGTACCCGTCATGCCAGAGAGCTTGGGATACATGCGGAAATAGTTCTGGAAGGTGATCGAGGCCATCGTCTGGTTTTCAGGCTCGATATTGACGCCTTCCTTGGCTTCAACTGCCTGGTGCAGCCCGTTGGACCAACGGCGACCATCCATCATGCGGCCAGTAAACTCGTCAATTATGACGACCTTACCGTCCTTCACAATATAATCCGTGTCGCGCTTGAACATCATCACGGCACGCAGCGCCTGATCAAGGTGATGAACGACCTGCGTATTTTCAACATCATAGAGGTTGGAGCCCACAAGCATCCCCTCTTCTTCAAGGATCCGCTCGGCCTTTTCGACGCCGTCTTCGGTGAGCGAGATGTTCTTGGTCTTTTCGTCCTTCTCGTAGTCCTCTTCGGAAAGGCGCTTCACCACTTTGTCGACCGCAAGGTAGAGATCAGACTTGTCGTCAGTCGGCCCTGAGATGATCAGCGGCGTGCGCGCTTCGTCGATGAGGATTGAGTCCACCTCATCCACAATCGCGAAGTTGAAGGGCCGCTGCACCATCTGGCCGCGGTCATGCTTCATGTTGTCGCGAAGATAATCGAAGCCAAATTCGTTGTTGGTGCCGTAAGTAATATCAGCGGCATAGGCATCGCGACGCTGCGTCTCACCAATGTTGGGCACAATCACACCCACGGTGAGGCCAAGGTAACGGTGAAGCTGCCCCATTGATTCAGCATCCCGGCGCGCCAGATAGTCGTTCACCGTAATAACGTGGACGCCTTTTCCTTCCAGTGCATTTAGATAACTGGCGAGCGTGGCGACGAGCGTCTTGCCCTCACCCGTCTTCATTTCCGCGATCTCGCCTCTATGCAGCACGATACCGCCGATCATCTGCACATCGAAATGCCGCATTCCAAGCACGCGGCGCGATGCCTCGCGAACCGTGGCGAAAGCTTCGGGAAGAACGTCGTCCAGGGTGGCGCCCGCCTCAAGCTGCGCGCGCAGCTTTGCAGTCTGACCGCGAAGCTGATCTTCGGTCAGCGCCTCCATTTCCGGCTCAAAGGCGTTGATCTTGCCGACGGCCTTGTCGAGAGATTTGACGTAACGGTCGTTCGCTGAACCGAAAAAGCGTTTGGTGATAGCGCCAAGCATGGGCGTGATTCCTGAATCTGCAAAAAGAAAATGGTCGGGGCGTCGCGCGTCTGGGCGCGCAAATCACCGGCTATTCGTGAGCGCGATCAATCCGGGTCAACACTGCGGGAACGTGCACTGCAAGCTGCAGCATCACCGGAACGGGAGCATAAGCAATCCGGCTTTTTCCCGCTTCAAGAGCCGGTCGCGCCAGCACCGCTTCCACCTTTGCGCTCTGCACCGTGGCCAGCGTGGAGACGGCAGCAACCTGCATCGTGCTCGGAATCGCACGCGCATGCACGGCGCTTCCCTGTGCGGAAAGGCCGGTCAAAAGCGCCAGTAGCGTTAAGAGCAAACGGCTCGTCATGGGTGCCAGATAAGCGCAAGCGCCTCTAACGTCCAGTCAATCGGCCAGCCAAATGGAACTTGGCCACGAACGAACTTCACCTGGGCGTGATCTCTAACGATTGAATAACTTCGATGCGTACATCCAAGGGGTTGCAGCCGAGTCGGTGATTATCTGTGACTTGGAGCCGATAGTGAACCTTGCACACGGAGCTTCCCACCAGGCAAATTCTGCGTACAATCCATCATGGATGGCGTACTCGCAGCTCTCTACTTCACCCTCTTTGTTAACTTCGACAGTCATATCCCCTGCCATTTATTGTCAGGCAGCATCATGGGATCCTCTCTAATCGTCCAATTAACGCGGTTCGTATATGTCCCAGCAACCGAGACATCCTTTGCGTTCTTGGCCGGGGTGAATTGCGCCCGCTGCGTAACCAGAGTGCAAGTTGTCGCATCCAAAGTTGCCGAGCCACTCGACTCCACTATTTCGCAGCCGGCGACCTTGCCGCTAGCATCGATTGCGAGCTTGAAGGTGGTTTGACCTTTCACACCGGCCCACAATTCTTCGATCGGATAATCCTCGGTTAGAATCCAAGCGCCCGGATCATTAGAAGGAAGCGGCCCGGTTGGTTCACGCGCGGTTGCATCTTGGCCAACTGCGATACTGCCCATGACAGCCAATACACAGATCAAGTGATTCTTCATTTTTACCCCCCCCCCCCCGTTTTCTTCTACGCACTTCGTTCGCCGCGTGACAATCGTGCAGAAGCGCGGCAGCAGCAGAAATCTGGACGCTGACAGTCATGGCCACTATTGGCACTTCTATGGAAATCGACACATCACCGCTCGCCGTGCCCTTCCCCACAATGCCGCCCGTCGATGGCGTGACGCTGCGTGTGGCTCGCGCAGGCTATAAGGATTGGGGTCGCTGCGACCTTACATATGTGGAACTAGCTGAAGGCACTGCCGCTGCAGGCGTTTTCACTCGCAACGTGTGCTGTTCCAGCGAAGTTGAATTGGGGCGAGAACAGGCACGACTCGGCCGCGCGCGTGCGTTGGTGGTCAATGCTGGTAACTCGAACGCCTTCACCGGCTATCGCGGACGCGAAGCTGTCGAACAGATCATGGCCCAAGTGGCACAGCACCTCAGCTGCGAGCCGAGCGATGTGTTTGTTTCCTCAACCGGCGTAATCGGCGTGCCGCTTCCCCTCGACAAGGCGGAGGCGGGCGTTACTGCGGCGTTTCACGCTTCACCTTGCGGCTGGCAAGATGCCGCCAACACGATCGGCACTACCGACACGTTCGCCAAGGGAGCGATGGCGCGAGCCGTGATCGACGGTAAGACGGTAACGCTGTGCGGCATCATCAAGGGCAGCGGCATGATCGCGCCCGATATGGCAACGATGTTGGGCTACATCTTTACCGACGCGGCCGTGGACGCCGGTTTCCTCCAGCAGTGCTTGTCCGCCGCTAACCGCGACACTTTCAGCTGCATCACGGTGGATAGCGACACGTCGACCAGCGACACCGTGCTGGCCTTTGCGACTGGCAAGGCGGGCAACGCACCTCTGTCTTCGGTTGAGGATTCAGGCGCAGACGCCTTTGCCGCCGCGCTTGCAGACGTATGCCGCCAACTCGCCCACCTGGTCGTCCGCGATGGCGAAGGCGCGCAGAAGTTTATCGAAGTGGAAGTAACCGGAGCGCAGAGCGATGAAAGCGCCCGGCGCATCGGGCTGGCGATCGCCAACTCGCCGTTGGTGAAGACTGCCATAGCCGGAGAAGACGCCAACTGGGGCCGCGTCGTCATGGCTGTGGGCAAGGCAGGTGAACCCGCAGACCGTGACAAGCTTTCCATCGGCTTCGGCGGCGTATGGGCAGCAAAGAACGGACTGCCACTGGCAGACTATAATGAAGCGCCTGTGGCCCAGCATTTGAAGGGTCGGGAGATTTCGATTTCGGTGGATATCGGGCTGGGCGACGGACGCGCAACCGTTTGGACTTGCGACCTCACGCACGGCTATATTTCGATCAATGCCGACTACAGGAGCTGATCAGATGCTGAAAATCTGGGGGCGACTTAATTCGCACAACGTCAAAAAGGTCGTCTGGCTGGCCGAGGAACTGGGCCTCGATTACGAACGCACCGACACGGGCGGCAAGTTCGGGATGGATGACGCCTATCTCGCCAAGAACCCCAACGCCTTGATCCCCACAATTGAGGATGGGCAATTCGTGCTGTGGGAGTCGAACACCATCGTGCGCTATCTCGCAGCCCAATACGGCGGCGAACGCTGGTGGCCCGCAGATCCGGCGCAGCGAGCGATCGGCGAACGCTGGATGGATTGGCAGAACGATTACGCAAATGCCCAGCGCGATGCCTTCTTCGGACATGTGCGCATGCCGGTGGCGGAGCGTGATTACGATGCTATCGCAAAGTCGGCCGCCGCCTGTGCCAAGAAACTTACGGTTCTGGAGCTCTATCTCGGCGAAAAGCCGTGGCTTTCCGGTGAGAACTTCGGCGTGGGAGACATTCCGATGGGCGTTTATATCTGGACGTGGTTTTCGCTTCCCATTGAGAGGCCAGAATTTCCCCGCATCGCCAACTGGTTCGCCCGATTAAAGGGACGGCCCGGTTACGATCAGGTCACGATCCCGCTTACATGACCACGGCTCGGGATCTGGCCGCGCTGACTCCGCAAGTTGAGGCGGCCATGCGCAACGCGGCGCAGCGCGCGATCCTGCCGCGCTATCGCACTCTTTCCGGAGATGAGGTGATCAACAAGGCGGCGGACGATGTTGTCACCATTGCAGACCATGAGAGCGAGGCGATTCTTGCCGAACACCTCGCTCGCCTTCTGCCCGAAGCGGCGATCGTGGGTGAAGAAGGTGCCCATGCGAAGCCCGCAGTGCTGGATCATCTGTCCGACGGCCTGTGCTGGATCATTGATCCGCTGGACGGCACCAACAATTTCGCAGCGGGCAAACCGCCATTCGGAGTGCTGATCGCACTCGCCCAGCAGGGTGAGACAATTGGCGGGTGGATTCTCGATTGCCTGACGGGCAGGTTCTGCCACGCAGGCATTGGCGCAGGCGCATGGGTCAATGGAGAGCGCGTTACCGCCCGGCCAAGCGGCGAAGTGCCCCCAATTGCAGCAATCTCACTGATTTTCCTGGATCTTGCGGAGCGCGAGGCGATCAAGGAACACATTGCTCCACACTATCAGCTTGTGGACATTCCGCGCTGCGCGGCGGAGCAATATCCGCGCCTTGTGTTGGGGCAAAATGACGTGTCGGTCTTTTCCCGCACGCTAGCTTGGGATCACGCGGCAGGCGTGCTTTTCCTCAATGAAGCAGGGGGCAAAGCAGCGCGGCTGGATGGATCAGTCTATCGCCCGGATGAGCATGACCGGCCCGGCCTGATCGGCGCGGCCAGTCCACGCCTGTGGGATGAACTGGCCGAGCGTCTCGCAAAAGTGTGAATTTAGAGCTTAGAGCTCGCTTTCCAGCCAGCCCTTCAAAGCACTCTTCGGCGCTGCGCCAAGCTTCTGCGCAACTGGCTTGCCGTCCTTGAACAGCACGAGAAGCGGGATCGACTGGACGCCCAACTGGCTGGCAATATCGGTATTCTCGACAATATCGACTTTGGCGATGGTCACCTTGTCGGCCAGTTCTTCCGCGATTTCCTCAAGCGCCGGCGCGATCATCTTACACGGGCCGCACCAGTCAGCCCAGAAATCGACCAGCACGGGCTTCTCGGACTTCAAAACATCGTTCTCGAAACTGCCATCGGTCACAGCCAGGGTGGGCATCGTGCAAACTCCTAAAGGTTAGGGCATCAATCTAGGCGTGATCGCCGCAATAACAACGCCCGCGTTACAAAGCATTCCTGCCCCTAGGTTAAGCCAGACTTGTGGCTTTCCAACACGTTCGCAGGAAGCGCAAACAAGCGGGGCACCGCCGTATAAAGCAAAGCCGCTTCAACGCGCCTCCCCGGAAAAATCTTTTCCACTGCCGCGCAATAGGCCGCCATCTGGCGCAGGATTGAACCGGGGATCTGAGAGACAGTTTCCGGCGCACGGCGGGATGTCTTGAAGTCCACGATCAGCACGCGATCTTCTTCGATCAGCAATCTGTCGATCGTTCCTGCGATCACGCGCTCGCCCACCGTGGCGGCCACTGGCACTTCGGCAAGACTCCCCGGCGCGAACAGCGGCGCCCAATCTGGTTCGCTCAACACCGCCAGAACGGCTGAGAGGATGTCTGCACGATCTTCCGCAGACAGGTCTGCACCGTTGCGTTCCAACCACCGAGCGCCAGCCTGTTGCCGCTCCGCCAAGGGAACAGCGGGCATCCGCTCCAGCAACTTGTGCGTCAGTGTCCCGCGCCGGGCAGCAGCGGTGCCAGCACCTGGCGGATAGGGTAGCTCGGGCGCTTCGTCCTCGCCAAGATTGGAAGGCGCAAGCGGCTTGGGCGGTCGCGATTCTTGCGGAGCCGGACGGTTTAGCCATTGGGGAAGCACGGGTGCGAACGGCAATTCGGCAGGCACTGCCGCAGGCTTTTCTCCGCCTTTCGCCGGCTGTCCCCATTCAAGCCGCCCCGCCCAGATCGGGTCCGCCAGTTCCTCACCGGTCGGAAATAGTTCGCGAAGGCGCGTGTACCAACTTTCCGCAGGAGGCACGCCCCGGTCCCGGCTACCCAGTGCACCACCGATGAACAGTGCTTCTTCCGCGCGCGTCATCGCGACGTAGAGCAGCCGCCAGTGCTCCTCCATTTCTTCGCGCCGTTCTTTCTCGAAATGATCGGCAATTCGTCCGATCCGCTCTTCCTTGCGGAGCGCGGGCAGCGGAATTGCACGACGTTCAGGCGCGGTTGGATCAGGCAGGGTCATTCCTCCGGTCCGGCTAGAATCGGGGTCGCCAGTGGCATCGGCAAGAATCACTATCGGCGCCTGCAATCCCTTCGATCCGTGCACCGTCATCACGCGCACAAGATCGCCAGCGCCGTCTGCCTCCCGCTTCAGTTCGCCATCGCCTGCATCGAACCATTGCAGGAAACCAACCAGGCTGGGGGTTGAGACGGCTGCATAGGCGTGAGCTGCGTTGACGAGTTCATCGATTGGATCGTTCGCCTCTCGCCCTAACCGGGCGACCAGTTTACGCCGCCCTTCCCATGGCCCGGTGAGCAGCCATGTCAGCAAATGGTGCGGCGGTTCGAAATCGGCACGAGCCAACAGGGCAAGCAGCCGCTCCAGGGCGGGCGTGGCGTTGGGATCATGCATGGCCCGCAAATGATTCCACAGGCGCACCCGTGGTTCGCGATAACCAAAGCGCAGCAGGTCTTCCTGGCTCCAGCCAATCAGCGGAGAGACCAACAGCGCAGCGAGGTTCAAATCATCCAGCGGTTGCGCAGCAAAACGCAGCGCGGCCAGCAGATCGCGAACGGCCAGCGGTTCACCGATGCGCAGGCGATCCACCCCAGCGACAGGTACGCGGTGCGCATGGAGCCGCGCGACGATCAGGCCAGCCAGATCGCGCCGCTTGCGCACCAACACCATCACATCGCCCGGCCTTGCGCGGCGGCCCTTTCCAGCAAGAAAGAATCCCTCGGCACTCTCGTCCAACCATTCGCGCACCTGCCGCGCAATATTCTCGGCCATTTGCCGATCTGGCTTGGAGAACCAATTGCCGTTGTCTTCGTCGGCGTCCTCGGCCGGTTCCTCCGCTTCAAATGCCTGCCCAACGGGCCGCCACAGCACGACATGGCCGGCACGATCCCAACCAACGTGCGATTCCGGCACGTCTGAAAGACCGAAGCGTTCGTGGCCGATCTGCGTAATCGCGGCATCAACGAAATCGAGCACGGGCTGCGACGATCGGAAACTGCGATCCAACCCATATTCGCGAAGCGGACGCACGGACTGGTTGCTCCGCAACGTGCGCACGTTCTCGACTGCGCCCGCCAAACCGGCGAACACATAATCCCGGGCCTTCGCAAAGTTTTGGGGGTTTGTTCCCTGAAAGCGGAAGATCGCCTGCTTGTAATCGCCCACGACAAAAAGCGTGCGCATCACATCGTCGTGCTGCCCCAGCCCTGCCCAGAACTCCTCCGCCAGCGCGAAGATAATGTCCCACTGCGCGCGGTTGGTATCCTGCGCTTCATCGACAAGGATATGATCGAAGCGCCGGTCCAGCTTGTAGCGTATCCATTCCGCCAGTTGGCTTTCGCCCAGCAGTGCAGCGGCCTGCCTGATCTGATCATCAAAGTCGATCACGCCTTCGCGCTGCTTGGCTTCCTCCCACTTGAGAGCGAATGCCCGGCCCAGCCTCAGCGCAGGGATCAGCCGCTCAGCCAGCGCCAGCAGGATCTTGCGCTCCCGCACCCTGGCGATGCAATCGATCACGCGGGCACAATAATCCGGGTACGACGGATCGATCTTGCTTTGGGAAGAGCTGGCGCGCGGCTCTCCGTCCTTCTTCAGGAACACGCCCGCGAGATCATCGAGAGCCCCGATCCGCGCCGCTTCATCACCCGCCAACCAAGCCCCGATCTGCGCGGCGCCTTCCTGCCCCGTCTTGGCGCTCCATCCCGCATTGATTTCCATGCAGCGCCGCAGGCTTTGCACATCAAATGTGGCATCTGCACACATCGCGGCAAGGTTATGCGCATCGGCGTCGCTGGGCAGGCCGAGCAGAGCGAGCACGCGTTCCCGCATGTTCTCACTGGTGAAGGCACCCAGACCAAACCAGGCCTCCCGCGCCTGCGCACAGCGCAGAAGATAGCCTTCAACCGCATCCGGCCCCATACGGAGCGAAAGGTCCGCCAGCGCGTCGGCAAGTTCGGAATTGCCTGGCCCGGCCTGCTCCGCGTCCACCAGCAGATCGGCCAGCACCTGCCGGGCAAGGATCGCCCGCTCCCGGTCCTCCATCGGCCGCGTACCTGGGATCAGCCCCGCTTCATGGGGAAAAGCCGCCAGCAGCCACTGCGAAAAGGCGTGGATGGTATCGATACGCAGGCCACCACCAGGGCAATCGAGCACTTTGGCAAACAGCGTGCGAGCGCGGGCCAGCGACTTCGGCCCGAAGTCTGCTCCGATTGCCTGCAGTTCCTTTGCAAGATCGGCCTCTTTTGCGCGCACCCACCGCGCCAACCGCTCCTTGATGCGGGCCGCCATTTCTGTCGCGCCCGCCTTGGTAAACGTCAGGCAAAGGATCGCGGAAGGTTCCACACCTGGCTGCAGCATTAGCCGCAGCACGCGGGATGAAAGAACCTGCGTCTTGCCCGTTCCCGCCGAAGCGGAGAGCCACACGGTTTCGTGCGGCTCCACAGCCTTCATCTGGTTGCCGTGGAGGGGATAAACCGTGCTCACGCCTCGTCCTGCGCAATCTGCGACAGCCATTCATCCAGCCGCATCAACTGATCGTAATCACTGTAAACAGCCAGGTCGGGATTGAGCCGCGCGGTGAAAGGTTCCGTTCCCAAAATCCACCGGTCAAGCGCGTCATTCAAATATCGGCGGGTTTCGGGCAGGAAGTCATCTGCCGGAACGCCCACTTTCTTCCGCCCTCCAAGGATCGGGCTTTCGACATAGCCGAAGCCCAATTCATCGCGGCGCTTGGCATCCTTCGCCAGCGACCAGTACTCGAAACGCTGAGCATCGCCCGAAACGCCATCAAAGCCGCCCGCTTCTGCAATCAGACCCACAAGACCAAGCTGGAGGGCGAAGCCATCAATCACTTGCCGCGCCTTGGGCGGCCCGCCAGTCTTGTAATCGACTACAGCAATCCCGCCATCCGCCACCCGGTCAATTCGATCCGCCCTCCCATGGATACGCACGCCGCGCACGTCCATGCCGCCCTTCGCTTCGGTAACCAGCGTAGTGCGCCCTTCGTCCCGCTTCAGCCGGACGATCTCTTCTCCAATCCAGTCCAGCGCAGCCAGCAGACGCGGCCGCCACAATGAGCGGGTGAGCGGATGGGCGCTCATCTTGTCCAAAACCGTTTCAGCGATGGGGCGCAATCCGTCTGCCGGTTCGCCCGCCTTGTGCCACAGATCAAGAATCTCGTGCGCTGCTTCGCCTTTCCACGCCGCACTCGGCTCCGCATCCAGCGGATCAAGCTGACGCAGCCCAAGGATCGCGCTGGCATAGAACTGGTACGGATCGCTGCGCAGCCGATCGAGGCCAGTGACAGAGATCGAAACCTTGCGCTGCTCCGCGCTCGGCATGGGCTTGGGCCGAGGATAAGGCGGCGCGGGTTCGGCATGGTCGATGAGCCGCGCCAGCCGGACTGCCTCCTTTTCCTCATGGCGTTCGGCCAGTTCGCCCAGCAACGCCTTCACCCGCAGCACGAAGCGAGAAGGAACGACCGGGGCACCTTCATCGCGCAAGGCGTAACTCAGCACGACTTCGGGCGCGCCCATCGCCGCCGCAAGATCGTGTGCGGCAAGACCAATGCGGAAGTCCGCGCCGGGCACACCCAGCGCGCGCAACACAGCAGGCGGCAGCAGCGGATCGGGCGCCGCATTCCCCGGCCAGACACCTTCCACCAAACCGCCGCAGATCACCAAATCGCTGCGGCTCATCCGCGCTTCGAGCAAGCCATAGATCGAGACGCGCGGATGCCCTCCCCAAGGGGGACGCACGGCCACCTTGTCCATCGCATCACGCAGGGCCGCATGCAGTTCGCGCGGATCGAGCGAGAAATCAGCTTCACGCGCAGCCTCTCGCAGCTCATCCACCAAAGTGGAGAGCGCACGGCCATCGGCATTGGTCCAAAGTTCCGTGCCGCACAGCGCCTCACCCACGCGGATCAACTCGTCGATCAGGTCTGCCAGCGGTGCGTCATTGCGATGAACAGCGAGCGGAGCAAACGTGGCGTGAACCTGCTCCCACCAGTCCGACAGCCGCCCCTGTGCAGCGATAGCCTGCAACGATTCCAAGCCGGAATCGGGACGAGGCCCGCGCAGCGCCAGATCGAATGCGCGCGCCTTTTCCAGCCATGCCGCACGGCTATCACCCTTGCGAACCAGTGGATGAGTCAAGACGGCAATCAGGGCAACGGGTGCAAAATCCTCCGCCACCAGTTCAGCCAGCAAAAGAAGTAGCCGGCCCGCCGGAGTCTGGGGCAACGGCATGCCTGCCGTGTCGTCCGCCTCGATATCCCAGCGGCGCAAAATGGCCGTAACACGCGCGGCCAGCGGTCGGTTTGGCGTGACGAGCGCCACTCTCTTTTCGGGAATCTCCAGCGACTGCCGGATCAGGATGGCAATGGCGGTGGCCTCCTCACCGGGGTTGGCGCTCTCCATCAGGCGCACACCGGAAAGGCGACGTTTTTCCGCAGGCAGGCCCACCCATTTCGCCGAACCTGACGGCGGCAGAAACAGATTGGAGATTGCCTTGCTACGCTCCGGCGGCGCAGCGGACACGCCCGCGCGGTGCCATTGTTGCACTTCGCCCCGCGCAATGCCCATGCGGTTTAGCAAGAGCTTGAGGTGATATTGCGGATGCGTCACCGCATCGTCCCGGCCAAACGGCGCCGCGCCGGGTTCTGGCGGTAATCCCGCGCTGCCCAGTTCAGCCCACGTTTCATCATCTAACGCGAGATCGAGATCAGGCAGGATAACTGCGCCACGCGGCAGTTCGGAAACGACGCGCAACAGACGAGCGAGCGCTGGAGATGCACTGGTGACACCTGCCGCAACGATCGGATGCTCGGGTGGAGTGCTGCGCCATTGCCGCGCCGCATGGTCGAACAGCATATTGCGCCGCGACGGTGCATCCACTGCGCCTCGTGCTGCCAATTCCGCCCGCCAGTACGCTTGCACCTTCAGGAACGTTGTAGTGCTTTCGCGCCAGTGATCGGCCAGTTCACCAATGATGCCGACGACATGTTCGGAAAGCAGATCATCGGGTTCGATCCCTTCCACTAGCAGCCGGTCCATCGCTCGGCCCAGTTCAAAGGCCCGGCGAAGCAGGCCCGCACCCAGCTTTGCCTCCCCACCTTCTACCTCGAACAGTATTCGCGCCAGGCGGAACCATCGCCCCATAGGATCAGCAGCAGGCGGAATTTCACTTCCCGCTCCCAGCGGGTCGAGCAGCGCTCCCAGCGTTTCATCAAGATCGAGATCGCCGACCACGGCCATGCGAGGCAGCAGTATGCCACCCGTGCTTTCATCGCCTGCCAACCGCACAAAAGCCTCGGTCACGGTCCGAACGGTACGGCGACTGGGCAGCAACAGGGTCAGCCTCGCAAGCCCGAAGCCAGGCTCCCGATAGCGCGGTAAAAGACCCGCGACCAAAGCATCGGCAAAGCCGCGATGGGCAGCGATGGAATAAACGTTTGGGCCCTGCTCCTCAGCCATCCTTAGCCGCGGGACAGATAGGCTTCGGCGACCGGGATGGCTGCCGGATCGCCCACTTCAAACCAGAGACTTGTGTGGGAAATGCCGTAGAGCCGATCCTCTTCGATGGCGCGTTGCCAAAGTACGTTGGTAGAGAACGGACCTTCCGGTGCATCGCGTAGCAGGCGGTGCGAAACCAACTGGATGCCGGTATAGATAAAAGGGGCCACGCGGCCCGGTCTGCGGCGGGAAATCTTCCCCATGGGATCAAGGTAAAAATCTCCCTCGCCCCGGTAATTCATGGTCCGCTCATGCGGGACGACCAGCAGCAGCGCATCCATCCGATCAGCATCCCACGCACCGCTCAATTCGGCGAAAACGTCGCGCGGGCCATCCAGCCAGATATTGTCGCTATTAAGGCAAAAGAACGGATCAGGCAGCAAGGGTGCGGCCTTGACCATGCCGCCGCCTGTTTCCAGCAGGAGGGCGCGTTCATCCGAAATAACGACGTGCGGCGGTCTGCCACGCTGTATTACGTGCGCTGCAAGCGCATCGGAAAGGTAATGAACGTTAACGACGGCATTTGCTATGCCTGCAGCTTCCAGCTTTTCGAGGCTGTAGTCGATCAATGCCTTGCCCGCGACACGGACCAGTGGCTTCGGCTGCGATGCGGTGAGCGGACGCATCCTTTTGCCAAGCCCCGCGGCCAGAACCATTGCAGTATCGCTGGCCAATCCACTCATGCAGCGAACGCCCCCCCATCGGCATCACGTACATCACGAGGAATGTTCCGATCAAACCATGCCGCCACAGGAGCCAGCGCCGGGTGGGTGAGATCCCGTTCCAGCAAGCGCCAAACACGAGGAATCAAGTCCAGATAGCGAGGCTTTCCATCGCGCCGCCATAGGCGCACGAATATGCCGATGATCTTGACATTCCGCTGCGCCCCAAGCGTTGCGTAGTCTGCCAAAAACTCGTTACCGTCGACGCCCGTCTGCTCCCGGTAATGATCGAACATCACCGCTTCCAGTTCCTGCGACACGTCACGGCGCGCATCCTGCAACAGTGAAACAAGATCATAAGCGGGGTGCCCAACCAGCGCGTCCTGAAAGTCCAGCAGCCCCTGCTTCTGCAAGGCGCCCAACAGCATAATATTTTCGGCGTGATAGTCGCGCAGCACCGTCACGCCGGGGCGCTGGCGGGGCAATATGCGGGCAATCACGTCTTCCCAAGCGGCTTTGAAGCCACCAAGATCCACTCGCAGTCCCTGTGCAGCGCAGTACCATTCCGTGAACAGCAGCACTTCGCGCATGTACTCGGTCATCGAATAATCGAGGAAAGGCCCAGCGGGTAGCTGATGCAACCGGATCAGCGCATTCACCGCCGAGCGATAAACTTCCACCTCATCATCCGGCCACTGCTCCAGATAGTCGCGCATCCGTGCCTTGCCGAAATCTTCCAGCAGGATAAGGCCACGTTTGTCATCGGCAGCATAAATTTCCGGAACGCGCATACCGTTTTCGCCGAGCCAGCGCCCGGCCCGCAGGAATGGGCCAACATCTTCTTGAGGCGGTGGTGCATCCATCAGCATCGCAGAAGATCCGAAACGCTTTACGCGGAAATAGCGGCGGAAAGAGGCGTCGCCATGCAACGCCTTCATCTTGGCACCCGCCCAGCCCGCGCTTTCGAGGAACTCGTCCACCCCGTCAGGAAAATTTATTACCATGGCAAACGGCCATGCCAATCCTTGCCCGCCTCGACAATGGCAAGTCTGCCTTCATCCGCAATTTCCAGCGCAATAGAAAGGCAGGCTGCCTCATGTGCAAAACCGCCGGCCTGTTCCGGCCACTCCGCGATCAGCGCGGCCCCCTCGCGATAGTCGTCCAGCCCGATCTCAAAAATTTCGTCCGGCGATGTGAGACGATAGAAATCCGCGTGAACAAGCGGCAAGCGCACGGCGGGGGGATCATACACTTCAATGATCGAGAAGCTTGGGGAAGGCACATCGCCCTGATAGCCAAGCGCGGCAATGATCGCGCGAGCCAGGGTCGTCTTCCCCGCACCAAGCCCCCCTGAAAGCGCAACCACATCCCCCGGCCTTAGCCTTTCGGCAATCTCGTGCCCCAGATGCGCAGTGGCAACCTGATCAGGTAGAGAAATCTGCATCATGGAAGATCGACAATCGCGGCGGTGCCCTGCCCGGCTTCGGACATCAGTTGAAGCGTGCCGCCATGCGCTTCGATTATCTGCCTCGCCAGCCGCAAACCTATACCGGGACGGCGCACGAGAGTGTTGTTATCCTTACCTGCGGCAACGCCGCCCAAGGCACGAGCCAATGTTGCGGAGTCCATGCCCACTCCGTTGTCCGAAACGACAATGCGCGTCCAGTCTGCTCCCTTGCGCTTTTCACGCGAAAGCATGAACAGGATCCGCCCGCCCCGCGGCGTTGCTGCAATCGCGTTGTCCAGCAAATGGCCCAGAGCGCGGGCGAGCCGCCGCTGGTCCGCCTGAATCGTGCCAGTCGTGTCCCCGCCCTGCAATTCTAGCTTCACGCCAAGGCCCATCAGCCGCCCTTCTCGCTCCTTTACCAGGCGCTGAGCTAGTGAAAGCAGCGGCACCTCTTCCTGAGCCAGAGGCAGCAATCCAGCCTCGCTCTGCGAAAGATCGAGCAGGCTTTCGATCTGCTCGGTCAGCCGTTCGACTGACGTCAGGATCGCCGCGACATACTCGCGCCCACCGTCGGAAAGCTCTCCGCCCACACCCGCTTCCAGTAGCTCTGCGAACCCGCCGATCGAAGTCAGCGGCGTGCGCAATTCATAGCTCATGTTGGCAAG
This sequence comes from Novosphingobium sp., assembly GCA_045629505.1. Lineage (GTDB taxonomy): Bacteria > Pseudomonadota > Alphaproteobacteria > Sphingomonadales > Sphingomonadaceae > Novosphingobium. Next base: position 25,861 of record JAZQRJ010000137.1, on the reverse strand, counting down.
GAAGCGGGTCTTGACTGAATCGGCTTCCACCAGCGCCTCATTGCGTTCCCGCAGCGCCTGTTCGGCCTTCTGGCTATCGGTGATGTCGAGCACCGTCAGCAGCCCATTGCCATCCGGCAGAGGGACGCCCGCGATCTCAAGTATCCGACCCTGCGCGAGCACTACCCGCCCTCCGGTCTGCTTTCGATCCAGCGTCGCAGCACGCACCACGTCGCCAATCGCCTTGGCCTGATGCGGGCGCGCCAGCAGAGGAGCTATGGTCTTGAGCAGTTCCTCGATATGCGGGTGAGAATCGAGATGTTCGGCGCGCAAGCCCCATTCCGAGGCGAAACGGCGGTTCCAGATCTGCAAACGACCATCGGGAGCGAACACGGCCACCGATTCGAACAGGCTGTCGAACGTCGCCGTACGCGTGCGCAGCAACGTGTCTCGCACCGCGGAAAGGCGAAGCTGCTCAGTCCGGTCCTCTGCGATCATCAACAGCCCGCCATCGGGAAGCGGATGAGCGATCACACGCAAGTGCGATCCATCGGGCAACGTCCATGCCTCTTCCAGACTTTCGCTGGCAGAGAACCACTCCCCACGCTCGCGCCGCCAAGCCGGAAAGTCGCGTGTTTCGGGAATTCGACCAGCATCGTGCGCCGCATCCAGAAAGCGATCAATCGGCAACGGATCGAGCAGATCAGCCGGCTTCACAGCAAAAATCCGCTGGAATGGCTTGTTCGCGAACCTCAACCGTCGCTGCGAATCGAACTGCGCAACGCCCGCCGAAAGCTGATCGATCATCGAACGCTGGGCATCGCGGAACGCCCGGAAGGAGCGGTTCAGTTCCTCATGGTCCTGAATATCCACCGCGTAGCCAGCGATGCCTTCCTTGCCGAGGGGCAGGTCGCTGACACGGAATGCGCGTCGGGTTCCGTCGATCGTAATGGCCGCGATCCGCTCTATCGCCAACCTCTGTGAGGCAGCTTGCAGAGCGACTTGCCGCGGCCCCAGTCCATCAGTCGCTTCGATCAGTTCAGTGCCTGCCGCGACGACCGCCTCCGCGTTTTCCCCTCCCACCGCCGACACATAAGCTGAGTTTACGAGGCGGAGAGTACCATCGGGTGCGCGGAACCACATGGGCATCGGCGCAGCTTCAATCAGTGACACTAGCGCATTGAAATCGCCCTGCGCCTGTTCTGCCGCTTCTCGCAACGATACGAGTTCGCCCTCGCTATCGCTGAAATCGAATACCCAAACCAGCGCGGCGCCGCCGGGTGACACTGCCGGATCAGCGAGGTGCCCACGAAAGGCGAGGCTGCGGCTCGATCCCCGCGGGGTCGCGACCATGCGGAATGGGACCGCCGTTTTTTGCGTGCGCAGCACATGGCCGTGAAGTTCAGTCAGCGTCTCACGGGTAAGCCCCCGGTCTCCGCCGTCCAGTTCGCTCAGGTAATCGGGAACGCGCTCCAGCCCCAGCCAGTGAGCCAGCCGCTGCGAGGCCTCGATCCGCCCGTCAGTACGGACAAGCAGCGGGATCGCAGGCGATTCATCAATCATGCGCGCCAGCCGCCGGGCGTTGCGCTGCATGGCATCAGCCCGGCGCTGACGCGCACGTGCACTTACAATCGCAACGCCCGCCGCAAGTGTCCACGCGGCGAGCAACAGAGCAATTACAACAAGAGCGATGGGTTCCAGAGACATGCTGCCCCGGCTATGCGATGCATACCGCGCTAATTCAATGGCGCCATTCCGTTACGAACAGCATTAATAAAGGCCCGCCTTGGGGGCGGGCCCTTTGAGTGCATTAATAACGATAGTGATCTGGCTTGAACGGACCGTCTGCCGGTACGCCGATATAATTGGCCTGGCGATCGGTAAGCACCGTCAGCTTCGCACCCAGCTTGTCGAGGTGAAGCGCTGCCACCTTTTCGTCGAGGTGCTTGGGCAGCACATAGACGCGGTTTTCATATTCAGCAGCCTTCGTAAACAATTCAATCTGCGCCAACACCTGGTTGGTGAACGACGAGCTCATCACGAAGCTGGGGTGTCCGGTAGCACAGCCCAGGTTCACCAGACGTCCTTTGGCCAGCACGAGGATCTGCTTGCCGTCCGGGAAGGTGACCAGGTCAGTGCCCGGCTTGATTTCTTTCCAATCATAGTTGTCGAGCGCGGCGATCTGAATCTCGGAATCGAAGTGGCCGATGTTGCAGACAATGGCCTTGTCCTTCATCCCCTTCATATGTTCGCCGGTGATGACGGCTTCGTTGCCAGTCGCAGTTACGAAGATATCGCAGCGCTGCACCGCGTCATCCATGGTGACTACTTCATAGCCTTCCATCGCGGCCTGAAGAGCGCAGATCGGATCGATCTCAGTAACCATAACGCGCGCACCACCATTACGCAGCGATGCCGCCGATCCCTTGCCGACGTCACCAAAACCGGCAACGCAAGCGACCTTGCCCGCCAGCATGACGTCAGTCGCACGACGGATCGCATCGACCAGCGATTCCCGGCAGCCATAGAGGTTGTCGAACTTCGACTTGGTGACGCTGTCGTTCACGTTGATCGCCGGGAATGGCAACTTGCCGTCCTTGGCAATGTGATAGAGGCGATGCACGCCCGTGGTCGTTTCTTCGGAAACGCCCTTGATCGCATTGACGGTGCGCGAAAGGTAGCCCGGCTTTGCCTTGATGAAGTTCTTCAGCGCGCGCTGGAACTCGATCTCTTCGGCGTTCTCAGGATCGGGCAGAGTTTCACCTGCTTCCACGCGAGCACCCCACAGGGCAAACATCGTTGCGTCGCCGCCATCGTCGAGGATCATGTTGCAGACCTGATCATCGCCCCAATCGAAAATGCGGCCCACATAGTCCCAATAATCGTAGAGGCTCTCACCCTTGATCGCGAACACCGGGATGCCCTGCTCCGCAATTGCGGCGGCGGCATGATCTTGCGTGGAGAAGATGTTGCAGGTCGCCCAACGTACCTCGGCACCCAGCGCAATAAGCGTTTCGATCAGCACCGCAGTCTGAATCGTCATATGCAGCGAGCCGGTGATGCGGGCGCCTGTCAACGGCTTGCTGGAGCCGAACTCCTCGCGCAAGGCCATGAGGCCCGGCATTTCCGTTTCGGCAATCGCGATTTCCGCCCGGCCATAATCCGCCAGCGAGATATCGGCGATTGCATAGTCGTGGGCGGTGTCGAGGGCAGTAGCCACGATAAGGTACTCCTGAAAAAGTTCGCAAAGGCGCGTGGCCGGCCCACCAGGCTGGCGAATACGCGCAAACATCACAGCTCTTTAGCCTGCAGGCGGTGCTGAAGCAAATATAAAGACTTCTTTATATCCCTGATCTTCGCGATCCGGTATTATCGGGCAACATTTCGAAACGGGAGACGTTGCCCAGTGTGTTGGCCGCTCTATAAAGTCCGCCAAACACGATTCCCCAGAGTATTTTTTTGCGCAGAAAAGGATTTTCAGCATGACGATTTCCGTTGGAGACAAAATTCCCGACGTCGCCGTAAAAGTGGCTACCGAGAGTGGTCCTGAAGGTGTGCAGACCGGCGAATTCTTCGCTGGCAAGAAAGTGGCGCTGTTCTCCGTGCCTGGCGCCTTCACTCCCACCTGCTCCGCCAAGCACCTGCCCAGCTATGTCCAGAAGGCTAGCGAACTGAAGGCCAAGGGCGTGGACGAAATCGTCTGCACTGCCGTCAACGACGCTTTCGTAATGGGCGCATGGGGGCGTGCCGATGGCAGCTCTGACGTAACCATGCTGGCAGACGGCAACGGCGAACTGGCCTCGGCCCTCGGCCTCACCATGGATGGCAGCGGCTTCGGTCTGGGCCAGCGTGGATCGCGCTGGTCGATGGTTGTGAACGATGGCGTTGTGGAACAGCTCAACGTCGAAGCACCGGGCGACTATAACGTCAGCTCGGCAGAGCACATGCTCTCCCAGCTTTGATCGGAGCGGACCGCTCCGGTCACTTCAAAAAGAAATGATCGCGCGGGGGCGAACAGTCCCCGCGCATTCGATTAAAAGGGGGAAGGTATGGCACAATCAGTAATCGTAACCGGTGGTTTCGGCGCCTTGGGGCAAGCCGTTGCCAAGGCTTTCGCTGACCGGGGTGACAAAGTGGCTCGCATCGATTTCGCGAAAGAAGCCGCAAGCGCGCTTCCCGGTGCGCTCGACATCGGCGGAGTCGATCTCACCGATCAGGCGGCAACGCAGGCCGCTCTCGATAAGGTAATTGCCACGAACGGCGGAATCGATGTTCTGATCAACATCGCCGGCGGGTTCACCTGGGAAACGCTGGAAGGCGGCAGCCTGGACACTTGGACGAAAATGCACGCCATGAACGTGACAACCAACATCACGATCACCCGGCTTGCCCTGCCTGAGCTGAAGAAAAGCGCGAACGGCCGCATCATCAACATGGGCGCAGGTGGCGCCGTGAAAGCTGGCATGGGCATGGGCGCCTACGGAGCGTCCAAGGCAGGCGTACACAAACTGACCGAAGCTCTGGCCGAGGAACTGGCCGACAGCAGCGTTACCGTAAACGCAGTGCTTCCGAGCATCATCGACACGCCCGCCAACCGCAAGGACATGCCTGACGCTGACCCCAAGGGGTGGGTGACGGCAGAAGGCATCGCTGACGTGATGCTGTTCCTGGCTTCGCCAGCTTCTGCTGCGGTGACAGGGGCATTGATCCCGATAACGCGCAATACCTGAGGTTCTGACAACAGCTCGACGCCCGATGAGGCGCTGTTGATCAATCCGGATGGACCGCGGGGCAGCAAGTGACCTGCCCCGCCGCCTCCACCCAGGTCAGTAACCCATCAATTTCAGGACTTCTTCGCGGCTGCGGGAATCTTCAAGAAAGGCGCCCATCATCCGGCTGGTTATCATCCCCACGCCGGGGGTACGCACTCCTCTAGCCGTCATGCACGAGTGATTCGCTTCGATCACTACCGCGACGCCACGGGGTTTGAGGTGATCCCAGATGCAGTTGGCAACTTCTGCCGTTAGCCGTTCCTGCACCTGCAGCCGGCGAGCGAACCCGTGAAGCACTCGGGCTAACTTTGAAATGCCGACAACGTGATCCTGCGGCAGATAGGCAATTGCCGCTTTGCCAAGGATCGGGGCCATGTGGTGTTCGCAATGGGACTGAAACGGAATGTCCTTGAGCAGCACGACTTCGTCATACCCGCCCACTTCCTCAAATACCCGGGAAAGGTGATCCGCAGGATCTTCCTTGTAGCCCGAGCAATATTCCTTCCATGCCCGCCCGACGCGAGCAGGGGTATCGATCAGCCCTTCACGATCCGGATCATCCCCGGCCCAGCGCAACAGGGTGCGGATGGCATCCTGCACGTGCTCTGGCACTACGAGCTTACCATTGGAATCCACAAGATCGCCGTCATCGGGGCTGTTCATCGATTACTCTCCCTGAAATCCCATAGTGAGATCCGCCCTAACTGTGAGCGGATATAACCACGTTTGTTCCCGTTTCTCATCAGCGTTGAGAACGGCTTTCGCAAGATGCCTGATTTGCGGAACAAGCCGCTCTTGGCAATAGGCTCAAACACTTGATCAGGCCTTTCACGATCAAGCACGGCGCTATCTGCAAGCTCCTTGCTGATGTCATCCAGCTCATCAAGCGGAAGCATCTCAAGACGTTTTCCTTCTGCGGGCAGCGCATCGATCATGGCTATCATGGAGCCATATTTGCCAAGAAGGTCAGGAATTTCCTTCTCGGCAATGCCGCAATGCTCAGCCAATAGAGAATGGCGAAGCCGCTCAATCTGCGGTTCTACGCCTGTGTTGGCCGGACGATTGGCGTCGATGAACACGTCGCACTCACTATCCAGCCCCATTGAGCGGTTGTTCATGTTGGCCGAGCCGACCCGCAGTATCTCATCGTCCACAATCATCAGCTTTGCATGAACATAAATCGGCGTTCCGCCAGTCGTATAAGGCGTATAAATGCGGAACCGCTCAGGATGCGCGCACTGCTGCAATGATTGGACAAGGCGAATGCGGGCGCTGTCCATCGCCTTTTTCTCCAGCCACCCATCAGCGTTGCGAGGATTGATGATAACAATCTCGGGCGGGTCAGATTCGTTCAGCCGGTGAGCAATCGCCTCCGCGATCTTGCGTGAGGCAAAATATTGCGTCTCTGCATAAATGAAGCGCTTCGCCCTTGCGATCTGCTCGATGTAGAGAGCCTCAATCTCGGCAACTTGGCGACTATCACGGTATTCGGCCCGCGTTCTGGCGATTCCGATTTCCACATTTTCGAAATCCGCCACCAGTCGATCAGGCCAGGCACTCTCTATTTGCGGCTTGCATGGTTGAAGGGGTTTTCCACCCGCTGCCACCCACCGCTTGCGGCCAAGTTCGGACAGGGCCTCCGCAACTTCGCCTTCCATCAGCATCGTCACGTCGTGCCAAGGCGCATATGTCGTCCCGTTGGGCAGCACCCGGCGGTCATCGTCATGAATGTGATCGCGAGTGTCCCACCGGTCGGACGTCATGTCGATCCCGCCGCACACGGCGAATACATCATCGATTACGACGATCTTCTGATGGTGACTGCACCCTGCCGGATGCGCAGAATCGAGCTTGAAATCGACATGGTCGCGCATCGCCCAGCGCATCAGGTCGAGTACCATGGCGCCACGAAATAGCGATTTCAACGCCCCGAAATTCCACTTGAGCAGCCGGATTTCCACCCCGCGACTGCGTTTTGCCAGCCAGACAATGAAGGCTCCCAGTCGCGTGGGGTGACCTTGCTTGGCCTCCCCCTTCCGTCCCGAGGGATTTCCTCCGGTGAGATAAATGCGGGTGTCGAAATCCCAACCGATCAGGAATATGCGCTGCTGCGCTTTCAGCATGGCTTCACTGATCAGCGAAAAGTAGTCAGCTGCATCAACGATCACACTTGCTCGGCGAGCATGGGCATAGCGCCAAACCGAGGCCGATGTTTCCTGTTGATCCTGGCTCCCATCCTTACCGCTTGCACCTGTCACGCCTTAATCACCCCCAACACTTACCGCCGCTTGATGGCCAGCCATCCAGGCGTAGAACGAGCCACGGTTTGCGTCGTTCCATTGAAGATTGTGAGATACCTTAAGCTTTTTCCAGCTTTTTCAGGCGTTCAGGATCATCGATTGGATGTCTTGATGTTCCGCCATTGGCGGCCGTGCACCACTCAAGCGGTTCGCATTGTGCCTGGGCGGTGCTTAGGGCTAGTTGTCGTCATCAAGATACTCATCAACCCGACCCGCCATCAACATGTCCCGAGTGCGGTCCGATCCCTGCCAACTCCCCCATCATTGCAACCAGCGTATGCAATATAAGAAAACGACGTCGAGTCAGACTATTATTATCCGTTTCGGGGGGAATTGGGGATATCCCCTAGCGGAGACAATTTTCAATCCGCTTGACTCGGCAAGGCACTTACTTAGCGTAAATCCATGCCACATTGTGAAGAACAAGGGCGCGGATAGGAGACCGCTGTGGAAGATGCCTTGGAAGTAACGCAGCGGCAAGATGCCGGTGCCCCGCTGAAAATCCAGAAAATGGCCGGGAAGATCGGCGCACAAGTGTTCAATGTCGATCTGAGGCAGCCGCTGACGGACGAGGTGTTTGCGTTCCTGCAGGCCGCAGTGGTTGAACACCAGGTGATCTTTTTACGTGATCAGGACCTGAACGAGGAGCAACATCGAGCTGTTGCGGCGCGCTTTGGACCGCTAAGTGTGTATCCCGCTCAAAAGCTTGCGGGCGAAACATCGGAAATGTCTTACATTGCTGATAATGTGGACAGCCCACCCAAAGCGGACGACTGGCACACAGACATAAGCTGGCTGCCCGAGCCGCCAAAATACGCCTTGATCGAGGAAATCTTCCAGCCCGTCGAACATCCACTAGTCCGCACGCATCCCATCAGCGGCAGGCAGGCGCTCTTCCTTTCAGGCAATTTTCTGGAGCGGATCGTCGGATTGACCGAGAACGAGAGCGAAATGCTCAAGCGTTATCTCAACTCGCTGCTCGATGACCCGAACGTGCAGGTCCGCTGGAAGTGGAAGCAATTCGATTTCGCGATCTGGGACGAGGCCAGTACCAACCATCGCGCACTCAGCGATCATTATCCGCAAGAGCGGATGGTACGGCGCGGCACAGTGGACGGCGCCCGGCCGTTCTATCGTCCTGAGGCAAACTCTAACTAAACTCGCAAAATACCTAACGAAGGATAATCATGCACATCAGGGATTGGGCCAAGACCGCACCGGACGCCCCGGCACTCATAATGGCCGAAAGTGGCGAGACGGTGACATTCGCGGAAATGGAAAAGGCATCCAACCGGGGAGCCCAGCTGCTGCGCTCGCTGGGATTGAATCGGGGCGACTGCTTTGCCTTGTGGTCGGCCAACAATGCCCGTTTCCATGAAATTACGTGGTCGATGCAGCGCTCCGGCCTCTACATGACGCCGATCCCATCCAAGCTGAAGGCGCCAGAAGCCGCGTACATCGTGAATGACAGCGGCGCCAAAGTGTTGATCATTGACGCCAACGTGAATCACGCACAGGCCCTGGCGGACGAAATCGCAACACTCTGCCCCGGGGTCGAAAAAGTTTTCGCTCTGCAAGGTCCGCTGGGAGATCTGGAACGCTGGGAAAGCGCGACCGCGGCCATGCCGGATACCGAAATCGCCGACCAGTCCGCCGGCCAACCGATGATTTATTCCTCCGGAACGACGGGCCGGCCCAAAGGCGTGCGCAAGGCGCTGCCCGAAACACCGTTCGATCAGCACAACCCGCCGTTCTATCAAGCGCTCAGCCCGGTTGAACCGGCAACCGGGTTCATGACGACTGCGCCGATGTATCACGTCGGCACCCTGATGATGACGCTGGCCGAACAGCAAATGGGCGCCACCATCATTCTTATGGAAAAGTTCGACCCAGAGAACCTGTTGATCGCGGTTGATCGTTACAAGCCGCGCCGTAGTCAGTTCGTGCCAACCATGTTCATTCGACTGCTGAAACTTCCAGAAGAAGTTCGTGCAAAATATGATGTTTCGACGCTGGATCTGGCAATCCATTCAGCTGCACCCTGCCCTATCAAGGTGAAGCTGGCGATGATCGATTGGTTCGGCCCGGTTCTGTTCGATATCTACGGCGGCACTGAAGGTGCTGGAGCCACCGTCATAACCAGCCAGGAATACCTAAAGAAGCCGGGTTCAGTCGGTCGCTCGGTCCAGGGCATTATCCGCATTTGCGATGAAGCTGGCGATGAACTGCCCGTGGGCGAAACCGGCACTATCTACTTCGATACGGATGCGGACTTCAGCTATTACAACGATCCGCAGAAGACCGCTGAATCGCGCAATCCGAAGCATCCCAGCTGGCGCACTTATGGTGATATCGGCCATATCGACGAGGACGGGTATCTGTTCTTGAGCGATCGCCGCGCATTCATGATCATTTCAGGCGGTGTAAACATTTACCCGCAAGAGGCTGAAAACGCTCTAATTCTTCATCCAAAGGTTGAAGATGTCGCTGTGTTTGGCGTTCCCGATGACGATCTGGGCGAGGTGGTAAAAGCCGTGGTTCAACCCCGCAACTGGGCTGATGCCGGGCCAGAACTGGCAACTGAGCTGATCGAATACTGCAAGACGCAGCTTTCCACGCTGAAATGTCCGCGTTCCATCGACTTCCAGCAGGAACTGCCGCGTGACATCACCGGCAAGATGATGAAGCGCGAATTGAAGGCCCGCTATTGGGAAGCGGCAGAGCAAGCGACGGCCTGACCTCACCTTCCGCGAAAACTTCTGCGATAGGCGAAACGTTGGTTTCGTTAATCGACGGGCGAAGAAGCGCCGCTATAAGCGCGAGCATGAAAGCATTTCTTCGCCCGGTCGCCGCCTCCCTGGCGGCCCTAACATTCTGTCTGTTCACGCCTGCCTCGGCACTAGAGGCGGCGTCCCCGGTCATGGGCGCTGCGCAGGCAACGGAACACAGTGTGGCGGTCCGCCCGGCCCTTTGGAAGGTCTCGGATGAGGACACCACGATCTATCTCTTCGGCACGATCCACGTACTCCCGAAAGGCATAGATTGGTATCACGGTCAGGTGGCAGAGGCTTTCGCGAGTTCGCACTTGCTCGTCACCGAAATCGCCAAGATTGACCCCGCAGTCATGCAGGATCTGGTGGGAAAGTTTGCAGTCCTCCCGAAGGGTGAAAAGCTACGCGACGGGTTGTCGTCAGAAAACCGTGCTAAGTATGAACAGGCGCTCGCCAAGTATGGCGTCCCGCCCATCGTCTTCGACCGGTTCAAACCCTGGTACGGCGCGGTTGCTCTCTCCACCCTCCCGCTAGTTCAGGAGGGCTTCTCGGTCGAACATGGTGTCGAGCAGCAACTGGAAAAGCTCGCCACGGAACGCGCCCTTCCGCATGTCGGGCTCGAGACGCCAGAATATCAACTCGCGCTGTTCGATACGCTGCCCAGCGAGGCGCAGGAACGCTATCTGATCGAGGTGCTTGACCAGTTGCCTACGATCAAAAACCAGATCAACGACATGGTCGAGGCATGGAAAAGTGGGGACGCAGAGGGATTAGCGCGCATTATGAATGTCGATGAATCGGATCCCATCCTTCACAAAACGCTGCTGACCGATCGCAACCGGAACTGGGCACAATGGATCGGCAAGCGGATGGATCAGCCGAGGACGGTATTTCTTGCAGTCGGCGCAGGTCACCTTGCCGGCGCGGGCAGTCTGCAGGAGCAGCTTGCCCACCTCGGAATTGTTAGCGCCCGGCTGCAATAGATGCGTCAGTCTCTCGTCATTCTTCTGGCGCCATTGGGGCTGCTTGCCTGCACGCCCCAACCAGAGGCGGCAAACCCCGCCTTGTGGCGTGTCGAATGCCCTCAGGATCGCCACGCTTATCTGTTCGGTACTGTCCATGCACTGGAACGGCCCGCGCAGTGGCGCACCGATACCGTCGGCCAAGCCTGGAACGATGCCGACCTGCTGCTTGTTGAGATCATTCCCGACAAGGACGCGAAAGCACAAGCGGCGCCATTTGCGCGTCTATCCAAGAGCCCCGGTCATGGGCTGCTCAGCGCGCGTGTTCCTGCACACCAACGCCCGGAACTAGCCAAGTTGCTCACCAAACACGGGCTTTCCGACAAACAGTTCGATCAGATCGAAACCTGGGCTGCCGCCCTGATGATCGCGCAGGCAGAAACCTGGCACCTGAACAGCGCATATGGCATCGACAAGGCGGTGCTGGAGGCTGCGGGCGACAAACGCATCGAAGAATTGGAAGGCACCGAACCTCAGCTTCGCATTTTTGACGGGCTGCCCGAGAGTGAGCAACGCGATCTACTCTCGATCATCGTCGAGGATGCCACTGCCAATCACGACGAGGCAGCTGATCTCGCGAAGGCATGGCGCACGGGCGATATGGCGACGATCACCAAAGAAACCGAACGGGGCATGCTGGCCGATCCGGAATTACGGCACGCGTTGTTGACGAACCGTAACCAGCGCTGGACTACCCGCATTCTATCAACAATGCAGCAAGGGCACCGGCCCTTCATTGCAGTGGGCGCGGCGCATATGGCCGGGGCCGAAGGTTTGCCCGCGCTGCTGGAAGCCAAGGGCTGCACAGTCACAAGAACCCAGTAATTCCTTGCATTGAAGCATCGTTGCCCGTATTGGCCCGCGCTTCCGGCCATGGTCATCCCTGGAGGCATGGCGGATTATTCAACCAATTCGAAAGGTAGTGACTATGAGCGATGCGCTTACCCTGCCGGCAGAATCGCGCGAACGGGCTGGCAAGGGAGCCTCCCGTGCACTTCGTCGCGAAGGCCGTGTACCCGCTGTGATTTATGGCGGCAAGGAAGAACCCCAGTCGATTCACGTAGAGGCTAAACTGCTGATGCAGCAGCTTGATACCGGCCACTTCATGAACTCGATCGTCATGATCGAAATCGACGGCAAGACCGTGCGCACGCTCCCCAAGGACGTTGCCTTCCACCCCGTGAAGGATCGCCCGCTGCATGTCGATTTCCTCCGTCTGGCCGCTAACGCCAAGGTGGACGTGTCCGTGCCGGTCATCTTCACCAACGAAGAAGCTTCGCCGGGCCTCAAGAAGGGCGGCGTGCTGAACGTGGTTCGCCATGAGCTTGAGCTGATCTGCGACGCTGACAAGATTCCTTCGGAAGTCGAAGTTGACGTAACCGGATGTGATGTGGGCGATGCAATCCACATCAGCCATGTGACACTTCCTGCTGGTGCAGAAAGCGCGATCACGGACCGTGATTTCACGATCGCCACGATCGTTGCACCGTCGGCCCTCAAGAAGGCTGAAGGCGCAGCTGCGGCCGAAGGCGCTGAAGGCGAAGCCAGCGAAGGCTGATCTTCTTCGGATAGCACAATTCGCAAGACGGCGCGGGACGGCTCAACAGCTTCCCGCGCCGTTTTTCATGGATGGCTTGCGGCAGGACAGTTGACGCCTGTCCGCCCATATCTTTTAAGATCGTCCAACTATTAGCGGGAGGGATCATGCAACTCTGGGTCGGCCTCGGCAATCCGGGCCCGCAATATGCCATGCAGCGCCACAACGTGGGCTTCATGGTCGCCGATACGATTGCAGAAGTTCACGGCTTCGGCGCAGTGCAGAAGAAGTTTCAAGGCTGGCTGCAAGAAGGCAGGATCGGCGGTGAGAAAATCATCCTGCTTAAACCCGCGACCTTCATGAACGAAAGCGGACGATCTGTCAGTGAAGCGATGCGCTTCTACAAGCTCGATCCTTCGGCCCTCACCGTCTTTCACGATGAGCTGGATCTTGCGCCGTTCAGGGTGAAGGTGAAGCAGGGCGGCGGGCACGCGGGGCACAATGGCCTGCGTTCGATCGACCAGCACATTGGCCCGGATTTCCGCCGTGTGCGGCTTGGCATAGGCCATCCCGGCCACAAGGACCGGGTCACCGGCTATGTCCTTGGCAACTACGCCAAAGCAGAGATTGATGACCTCGCTGAAATGCTGGGCGCCGTCGCCGGAGAAGCAGACTGGCTGGCCCAGGGCGATGATGCACGTTTCATGAGCGAGATTGCCCTGCGAATGTCTTCATAAAGGGCTGCATTCTCGACAATCAGGGCTGATCAGATAGCATGACGTTCAAACGGGAACAGGAGAGCGACAATGCCAAATATCAGCCGCCGCAACATAATCGCCGGCACGGGGGCGGCCATCGCAGCCACAACGATAGCGTCAACATCGGCGCTTGGCGCGGCGCCGAGTGGAAAGCCGCTGGCTGGCAAAAGCTTCCTCGTAACGGGTGCATCATCGGGCTTCGGACGCGTCGGCGCAGAACACTACGCGCGTCAGGGGGCCCGCGTTTTTGCCACCATGCGCAACTTGCCCCGGCCTGAAGCGGACGAACTGCAAATACTGGCCAAGGATGAAAAGCTGGACATCCATGTCCTGCCGCTGGACGTGCTTTCCGATAGCAAAGTGCAAGCCGCAGTCGCTGAGGCTGAGCGCATCAACGGCGGGCCGATAGACGTGCTGGTCAATAACGCCGGGATCAACATCCACGGACCGGTTGAGGTGCAGGATATCGAGGCGACGCAGCTATCCTTCGACACAAACGTATATGGCTATCTGCGGCTATTTCGCGCAGTTTTGCCCGGAATGCGCAAGCGCAAGTCCGGCCTGATCGTCAATGTTTCGTCACAACAGGGCCGGGTTGTCGCGCCGAACGGGGGCGTATATTCGGCAACCAAGTTCGCTGTGGAATCGATGTGCGAGCAGCTTGCCTATGAACTTGTGCCCCACGGTATCGACGTCGTCATCATTCAGCCCGGGGGCTACCCAACGGGGATCGGCAAAAGCCGGGCACGGCTGACCGGCGCGCTATTCGATCGAGCGAGCGAGGATCAAAAGGCCGGCTATCCCGCAGCAGTCGCAGCGGTGAAACCAGCACCGGCGCCTGCTGGCGGCGGGATGTCTCGGGTTCCTTCCAATCCGCTCGACATTCCCAAAGCAATCGCAGGCGCGGCTGCTCTGCCAGCGGGCAAGCGCCCTTTGCGCATTGCTGTTCACCCCGGCAACAAGCCTCAGCTTGCCATCAACCGCGTTTCGCAGGAAACCCAGATCGCGTGGCTGGGCGAAGGCCCGGACGGCGTATGGGTGAAAGCCGTTTACGACTGACCGCGATGTGTCGCCTTGGGGACCGCAACAGGAAAGCGGTTCCCATTTACCGCCCCAATAGGCTAAGGGCCGCGACTTGATGCGGCATAGGTGCCGCGCGCCAGGAGTGAATCATGGGTTTCCGCTGCGGTATTGTGGGGCTGCCAAATGTGGGTAAGTCCACCCTTTTCAATGCTCTGACCGAGACACAGGCAGCGCAGGCGGCAAACTATCCCTTCTGCACCATTGAGCCCAACGTCGGACAGGTCGGCGTGCCGGATGAGCGACTGGACAAGCTGGCCGCGATTGCCGGTTCCGCCAAGATCATTCCCACGCAACTCGGATTCGTAGACATTGCCGGGCTGGTTCGCGGCGCATCCAAAGGCGAAGGTCTGGGTAACCAGTTCCTTGGCAACATTCGTGAAGTTGACGCGATCGTCCACGTCCTGCGCTGTTTCGAGAATGATGACATTCAGCATGTCGACAATCGAGTCGACCCGATTGCAGATGCCGAAACGGTCGAAACCGAGTTGTTGCTCGCCGATCTTGAAAGCCTCGAAAAGCGGGTTCCAGCCGCGCAGAAGCGCGCCACTGGCGGTGACAAGGAATCGAAGATCGCGGCCAGCGTTCTCGGCCAGGCACTGGAGCTACTGCGGGAAGGCAAGCCCGCGCGCCTTACTCAGCCCAAGGATGATGAGGAAGCCCGCGTCTTCCGCCAGGCCCAACTGCTGACCGCCAAGCCCATACTCTACGTGTGCAACGTTGAGGAAGAATCCGCTGCCGAAGGCAATGCCTTTTCCGCGCGGGTTTTTGAAAAGGCGAAGGCGGAAGGCGCCACCGCCGTCATCGTGTCTGCTGCAATCGAAGCAGAGCTGATCGGAATGGAAGCCGAAGAGCGCATGGCGTTCCTCAGCGACATGGGCCTATCAGAAACTGGCCTGGCTCGCATCATCCGCGCCGGGTACGAACTGCTTGACCTTATTACCTTCTTCACCGTTGGTCCCAAGGAAGCGCGCGCCTGGACTGTTCACAAGGGCGCGACCGCACCGCAGGCGGCAGGCGAAATCCACTCCGACATGGAGCGTGGCTTCATCCGTGCCGAAACGATTGCTTATGACGATTTTGTCGCTCTGGGCGGCGAGGCAGGTGCCAAGGAAGCAGGCAAGCTGCGTCAAGAAGGCAAGGAATATCAAGTGCAGGACGGAGACGTAATGCACTTCAGGTTCAACGTCTGACCCCCGGCGGGAGGCCGTTTCAGGCTTCCTGCTGGCAATCTGCCACACCACTCCTATCTTGGCTGCGTATCGCATAGCCGGCGATTACGCAGACCAGTGGCAGTTCCATGAGACATCCAGATATCAAAGCAGCCCGTCTCTATCGCATGGTGATGGACCGGCACACTTGCCCGTATGGCCGCAAGGCCAAGTGGCTGCTGGAACGCAAAGGTTTCACGGTGGAGGATCACCACCTCACCACGCGTGAGGAAACAGACGCGTTCAAGGCGGAATACGGCGTCAAGACGACCCCGCTGGTGTTCATCGGCAACCTGCAGATTGGTGGCTATGACGATCTGCGGCGCCATTTTGGCTATGAAGTATCCGGCAGTGAAACGATAACCTACTGGCCGGTCATTGCCGTGTTCGCGACTGCCGCTGCAATCGCGCTTGCCGTCAGCCACGTGGCGCTGGGAAGCGCCTTGACCGTGCGCGCCGCCGAGTGGTTCATCTCAATCTCGATGATGATCCTGGCGATGTTGAAGCTGCAGGATGTCGAGAAATTCTCGACCATGTTCCTCAATTACGATCTGCTGGCGCAGCGTTGGGTGCCCTACTCCTACGTCTATCCGTTCGCGGAATTTGCAGCAGGAGCATTGATGACGGCGCACCTCTTAAACTGGCTGTCGATCCCCATTGCCCTCGTTATCGGCACGATAGGCGCGGTGTCCGTGTTCTATGCGGTCTATATCAAGAAGCGGGAGCTGAAATGCGCCTGCGTCGGTGGGTCGACCAACGTGCCACTGGGATTTGTGTCGCTGACCGAAAATCTGGCTATGATCGGCATGGCCGTGTGGATGCTGGCGTGACGGGTTAGATCGCGAGTTCCCGCTGGATGCCGATCCTCTTAAGGAACGCGGCGTCATGGCTCACCACCAACAGAGCGCCGTCATAGGCTCGCAAGGCTTGTTCCAGCACTTCGATTGAATCCAGATCGAGGTGGTTGGTAGGCTCATCAAGGATCAGCAACCACGGGGCACTGGGCTCGGCGCATGTCGCGGCCAGGCCAGCGCGCATCCGCTCACCGCCCGAAAGCGTTTCAACCAACCGCAGCGCATCGCGGTTGCGGAAGGCAAACCGCGCGCAGATCGCGTGGGCCTCCTCAAGGCTGCGATCGGGGCAGATCCGGCGCACATTGTCCAGCACGCTGCTATTCCGATCAAGCAGCGAGACATGCTGATCGAGCATTGCAACTCGCCCCTCTGCGTGTTCCACGAAGCCGCGTGAAGGGGCCAGCACACCGGTCGCGAGTTTCAGCAAAGTCGTCTTGCCCGCACCGTTTGCTCCTGAAATGCTGACTCGCTCTGGCCCGGTGATTTTCAGAGACCACGGGCCGAGGCTCCGACCGGCAATTTCGGCTTCGGCAGCATCAATATTCAACAAACGCGCACCTGATGGAATGCCACTGGGCGGTAGCGAGATTGTCAGCGGGGCCACGACTTCGACATTGGCACGCGCCTCGCTGGCGCGCAGGGATGCTTCTGCAATCGCGCGCTCCCCTTGCGCGCGCGCCCGGCCGCCACTGATTTCGGCCCGCTCTGCCATTGCGCCGAGCAGTATCTTGGGTTCGGAACCTTTGGCGGCGAACGCCCTGCCTGCCTTTTCTCGCCGGACCTTGGCTTCAAGTTGGGCCTGAGCGCTCCGCTTGGTATCGCGCAAGGTTGCTTGCGCGCGCTCCTCCTCTGCCGCAGCGCGTGCGCGTTCCTCATCACGCACGGCGACGAAAGCAGACCAGCCTCCCCCCACGATCCGCACACCTACGGGCGTCAGTTCGACAATGCGGTCCATCGCTTCCAGCAGTTCACGATCATGGCTGGCAAGCAGAATGCCGCCGCGCCAACCTGAGATCAGCGCAGCGATGGCATCACGACCAGCTCGATCAAGGTTGTTCGTTGGCTCATCGAGCAACAACAGATCCGGCGCTTCGAGCAAGAGGTGGGCGATGCCCACCCTTGTGCGTTCGCCGCCGGAAAGCGTGGCTATTGCCCTGTCGAGCGGCACGCCGGGCAAGCCGGTCTCGATCAGAGCGGCTTCGATGCGGCTTTCCAGCGTCCAATCCGCCGCCGCGAAATCCGCCTCGTCCCCCTCTCCCGCGAGCACGCGCGCAAGCACCGCCATGGCTTCTACCACGCCAAGAGCATCGGCCAGGGACCAATGCTCCGGCCAATCCTGACGCAGCACCCCCAAGGTTCCGGCACGCATGACATGGCCAGAGGCAGGCTCCGCCAAGCCAGCGGCGATGCTTAGAAGTGTGGATTTGCCCGAACCGTTACGGCCAACAAGGCCGATCCGATCGGCTCGAACCGAAAAGGTCAGATCATGGAAAAGCAGTTTCCCGTCAGGTGTGAGGGCGGAAACCGAATCGAGCGTGAGAAATGCAGACATGGGAGATCGAAACCGTGAAATGGGCAGGACGTGCGGTGCTGATCATCCTGTTGTTCACTGCGAAACTCCTCCTCGGCTCGTTCCAGCAAGCTAGGCAGCAAGGCCGGTAGAAGCAATGACCAACGCTGGCCTATTTCCTGCCAAACAACTTTTCGATGTCCTTGTGCGCCAGCTTCACCCATGTCGGACGGCCATGATTGCACTGGCCAGAGCGCGGAGTTGCCTCCATCTCGCGCAGCACGGCATTCATTTCCGCAACCGATAGAGAGCGCCCTGCCCTGACCGATCCGTGACAGGCCATTGTGGCCAGCACGTGATCCAGCCGTTCGCCCAGCAGCAGCGCATCGCCGTTCTGTGCCAGATCGTCTGCTACGTCGCGCACCAGTGCGAATACGTCGCCCCCAACCAGCGCCTGCGGCATAGTGCGTACCAGCACCGCAGAAGGCCCAAAGCGTTCCAACGTCAAACCGAACGCAGCCAGTTTCTCGGCGTGGGCTTCCAGCCGGTCACAATCGACCTCGTCCAGCTCCACGACTTCCGGCATCAGCAGCGCCTGCGCGTTCGCCATGCCGTCTGCCGCCCCTGCTGCCTTCAGGCGTTCCAACACCAGCCGCTCATGTGCGGCATGCTGATCGACGATAACCAGGCCGTCCTCGGCTTCGGCCACGATGTAGGTCTGCGCCACCTGGCCGCGCGCCACGCCGAGCGGATAGTGCGCGGCTTCCGGCACAACCTGCTCCGCCGGCTCCGCCTTTGCAGCGGGGGCTGTCATCACCGATTCTTCATACCCGCGCCACTGGCGCCCAGCTTCGCCGACCTTCTGGCGCGGGGCGCTGTAATCGCGGGCGAACAGGGACGTCAGTGACGGTTGTGCAGCACGGGTCGAATCCGGAGCCGGCACAATCGGTTCGGCCTGCCAATGCGCCATTGCAGAAACGGAGGGTGTCTGCGCGCTGCGTTGCCCGGCAGAATCCAAAGCATGGCGCAAAGCACTGACGATGAAGCCGCGGATGAAAGCCTGATCGCGGAATCGCACTTCCGTCTTGGCCGGGTGGACGTTCACGTCCACATCTTCGGGCGGAACATCCAGAAACAGCGCCAGTACGGCGTGACGATCACGGGCCAGCATGTCAGCATAAGCGCCGCGCACCGCGCCAATCAGCAGGCGGTCCTTAACGGGGCGGCCGTTGACGAACAGATACTGGTGATCGGCCACCCCGCGATTGAAGGTGGGCAGGCCAGCAACCCCAGTCAACCGCGCTTCCCCTCGCTGTGCGTCTATGGTCACGCCGTCTTCGGCCAGTTCGCGAGCAACCAGATGCGCCACGCGTTCGGCCAGAACCTCCGTCTGGCTGACGGAGAACACCCGCCTGCCATCATGCTCCAGCGAAAATGCCACGTCTGGCCGCGCCATCGCCAGCCGCCGCACCACGTCCCTGCATACCGCGAACTCAGCGCGGGGAGAACGCAGGAACTTGCGCCGCGCAGGCACCTGCGCAAACAACTTCTCTACGCGAATCCGCGTTCCAAAGGGCAGAGCCGCAGGCTCATCTGCTGTGACGACGCCATGGTCCACCACCCGCCGCCACCCGTCACTCGTTTGATCCTCACCGGACCGAGGACGGCTTTCGATCGTTAGTCGGGCAACGCTGGCGATCGATGGCAGGGCTTCGCCGCGAAAGCCCAGAGTTGAAACGCGCTCGATATGTTCGTCCGGCAATTTGCTGGTGGCGTGGCGTTCCAACGCCAGGGCAATTTCGTCCGGATCCATGCCGCAGCCGTCGTCGGTTACTTCTATGCGATCCAGCCCCCCCGAATCGATGCGCACCGCAATCGAACGCGCACCTGCATCTATGGCGTTCTCCACCAATTCCTTAAGGGCTGAAGCAGGGCGTTCTACTACCTCACCGGCAGCGATGCGGTTAACCAGATCATCAGTAAGGCGGCGAATTTCAGGCATTGCGCCCATCCTAGCGATGAACGGCCAATGATTCGAGCCAACCCGCCAAATCGTCCCCTGTTTTCGCCATTAATTTTTGGCCTTTCGGCCTTCCTTGAGTTAAGGGACCGGCTCTGCCGCTCACCGGGTCGACGCATCTACGCCGTCGGGCAGGACGTTCGCACTCGAAGAATACGGAAAATCGATGTCGTCATTCCTCTCGAAGTTCTTCAAATTTGGCTCGCAAAATATGGCGATCGATCTGGGTACGGCCAATACTCTGGTCTACGTACAAGATCGCGGAATCGTACTGAACGAACCCTCTGTCGTTGCTATCGAAACAATTCATGGCGTGAAGAGGGTGAAGGCCGTTGGCGATGATGCCAAGTTGATGATGGGCAAGACGCCAGACAATATCGAGGCGATTCGCCCCCTTCGCGACGGCGTTATTGCCGACATTGAAATTGCGGAAGAAATGATCAAGCATTTCATCCGTAAAGTACACGGCAAACGCTCACTGTTCCGCTACCCCGAGATCGTGATCTGCGTGCCTTCGGGCTCAACCTCGGTCGAACGCCGTGCGATCCGCGATGCCGCGTCGAACGCCGGGGCCAGCCAGGTTTATCTGATCCTCGAACCCATGGCCGCTGCGATCGGCGCAGATATGCCTGTGACGGAGCCGGTCGGCTCTATGGTCGTCGATATCGGCGGTGGCACCACCGAAGTCGCAGTGCTCAGCCTGCGCGGCCTTGCCTACACTACCTCGGTGCGCGTGGGCGGCGACAAGATGGACGAATCGATCATCAGCTATGTACGCCGCCATCACAACTTGCTGATCGGCGATGCGACGGCTGAGCGGATCAAGAAAGAATACGGTGTGGCGACCGTCCCAGCCGATGGTGTGGGCAAAACGATCACCATCAAGGGCCGCGACCTGGTGAACGGCGTGCCCAAAGAAATCGCCATCAATCAGGGCAATGTTGCCGAAGCACTGTCCGAGCCGATTGGCGCGATCGTTGAAGGCGTGCGCATCGCGCTCGAAAACACTGCACCGGAACTGGCAGCTGACATCGTCGATCAGGGCATTGTCCTTACCGGCGGTGGAGCGCTGATTCAGGGTCTTGACGAGTATCTGCGGGAAGAAACCGGCCTGCCGGTGAGCGTTGCGGAAGACCCGCTTTCTTGCGTTGCGCTTGGCACTGGCCGCGCAATGGAAGATCCGATTTATCGCGGCGTGTTGATGACGGCTTGAGGACGTCTCGCTGACAAGCCATTTCTTTACGGCCTCAGTGTGAAACGGGGAGACAATAGCCCATGGCGCCGCAGACACCCCGGCGCTCCAGCTTTTCTCGCAGAGCGCAGTACAGTACATTCTTCGGCTATCTGGCAGGTCTGCTAGGCGCGTTGATTGGCATTGCGCTGCTTATAATATCGGTCAGAAATCCTGATATTTTCTCCGCTCCCCGCTCAGTCGCGGCGGAAGCAGTCATACCGGCAGGGGAAGCAGCATCGCATACTCGCGAAGTTGGCCGCGATTTCTTTTCGATCGTCGAAGGCTATGTTCTTGCCGGAGCACGCTTCGATAAACTGCAACGCGAATTGACTGTAGCAAAAGTTCGTTTAGCCGAGGCAAAAGCTGTTGAAGCGGAAAACCGGCGGCTGAAAGCTTTGCTTGGCCTGACCATGGTCGATCCCAAACCGGTAGCCGTCGCGCGGCTTACCGCTTCCAGTGCTGCCAGCTCACGCAGGTTTGCAACCATCAGCGCGGGCCGCCTACAGCGTGTTCGAGACGGTATGCCAGTCCGATCCCACCTCGGCTTGATCGGACGCGTTTTGGAAACACATGCAAATTCAGCTCGCTTGCTGCTGATAACCGATACGGCCAGCCTTGTTCCGGTGCGGCGTGCGGGCGACGATGTGGCGGCCTTTGCCCAAGGCCGTGGCGACGGAACGCTTCAAATCCGCTTGATCGATCTGGGCATCAACCCGCTGAAAAAAGGCGACGTGTTGGTAACGTCCGGGGCTGGAGGTCTTTACCGCTCCGGTACGGCGGTGGCAGTCGTGGAAAAGCTGACGAACGATGGCGCGATTGCCCGTGTCATCAGCAATCCTGCGGCCACAGATTACGTGATCGTCGACCAGATGGGCCCGACGGCAACTGAATCCGCAGCACAATCGCCAGATTCCGGGGTGACGACGGAATGATTTTCAACAGGGGTCGGTCCGGCAGCCTTGGTGGTCCTGCCCGCAACCGAATTAACCGCGCGCCTTCGCAATTACTGGCCCTCAGCCTGCCATGGATCGTCATCGCCCTGATGTCGGTTCTGTCCACTGTCTTGTTCATTGCTTCTGCACCCATCGTGCCGCCGCTCGGTTTCCTCGCATATGTTGCATGGCGGCAGTTGCGGCCCGGCCTGCTGCCAGTCTGGGCTGGCCTGCCGCTAGGCGCGTTCGATGATCTCTACAGCGGCCAGCCGTTCGGTTGCGCGGTCATGCTCTGGTCTCTGGCGGCGATCATGCTCGATATTGTTGAGACGAGATTGCCATGGCGCAACTTCGTCACTGAATGGATAGTGGCGGCAGTCTTGATCGCGCTCTATATCAGCTCGGGACTCGCACTGGCTAACCTTGCCTCCGCGAGAACACCCCTACTTTTTGTCGTGCCCCAGATTTGCATCTCCATCCTGATCTATCCGCTCGTCGGCCGGGCAATCGCCTTGTTTGACCGGATTCGGCTCATGCCCATTACGGACGTCAGTGGATGAAATCCGACAAGCGTCTGGTCACTGGCGCAATCCTTCGCAACAGCTTTGAACGCCGCAACGTCGTGGTGGGTGCGGTTCAGGGCGGTATCGGTCTGCTGCTGGCGGGCCGCTTGGGCTATTTGGCGGTTGCGCAGAACGAGAAGTACGAACTTCAGGCTGAAAGCAACCGCGTCAATCTTTCGCTGACGCCGCCGCGGCGCGGGTGGATTCTTGATCGTAGCGGCAGGCCACTAGCCTCTAACAAGGCGGACTTTCGGGTTGATGTCATCCCGGATCGGATGACCGAACCATCCGTCACACTCGCCAATCTCGGTCAGCTATTGCAGCTCAGCGATATACAGCTCCGCGACATCGAGGACAGGATCAAGATGTCCGGTGGCTTTGCCCCGGTAGAAGTCGCGTCCGGCCTGAAGTGGGAACAGTTCGCAGCCATCAGCGTGCGCTTGCCAGATATGCCGGGAGTCATCACGCAACGCGGGTTCTCCCGCTATTATCCGACCGGCCCCTCGGTCGGCCACATGCTTGGCTATGTGGGCACGGCATCCCGCGAAGAATGGGAAGCGGAAGACAAAGCTCCCCTGCTCATCACGCCCGGCTATAAAGTTGGCAAGGACGGCATCGAAAAGCAGTTTGAAAACCAATTGCGCGGTCAGCCGGGCGGACGCCGGGTGGAAGTTACAGCAAGCGGGCGGATTGTGCGTGAGCTTGAAGCGCGCGAGGATGTCCCCGGAAAGCCCATTCAGCTTACACTGGATGGCCCTCTGCAGGATTTCGCGGCGCGACGTATCGGTTTGGAATCAGGCTCCGTCGTGGTCATGGACTGCCTTACGGGCGATCTGCTGTGCGCCGCTTCCATGCCCAGTTTCGATCCGAACAGCTTCTCCAACGGCATCGGCCGCATCGAATGGAAAATGCTTTCGGAAGATGACCATGTGCCTTTGCGCAACAAGGTCTTGAACGCGCTTTATCCGCCGGGATCCACGCTGAAGCCAATGGCGGCAATGGCCCTGCTGGAAGCGGGGGTGAGCCCGGATGAAACAGTCGTCTGCGGCGGCGGTTACAGGCTTGGGAACCGGGTATTTCGCTGCCTTGGACGCCATGGCCCGATGACTATGCACCGGGCTATTGCGAAAAGCTGCAACACCTATTTCTACACGATGGCCCACCGCCACGGCTACGAGATCATCGCGAAAATGGCCCGCGCTTTCGGGCTGGGCGAAAAGTACGATCTGCCTGTGGTGAGCCAAAGTTATGGCACCATCCCGGACGCAGCATGGAAGCGTCGGCGTTTCAGCCAGAACTGGACCAGTTCCGACTCTTTGAACGCCGTGATCGGTCAGGGGTATGTGATCGCGAACCCAATGCAGCTTGCCGTAATGGCCTCCTGCATTGCTTCCGGAAAGCGGGTGCGCCCACGCCTGATTGCCGGCCAAGGCCCGATGACTACCGACTTCGACTATGATCCGGAACACTTCGAAATCGTGCGCCAAGCTATGTCGGAAGTGGTGAACGGAAACGGCACGGCCGGACGCAGCAAGCTACCCTTCCCCGATATTATGATGGGGGGAAAAACCGGTACTGCGCAGGTTCGTCGTATTTCAAGCGCTGGCCGCGGCGGCGCTGGCGTAGCCCGTCGTTATCGCGACCATGGGTTGTTCGTATTCTTCGCGCCGGTGGACAAGCCGCGCTATGCGGGGGCCGTCGTTATCGAGCACGGCATCGGCGGATCGCGATCAGCCGCACCTGTTGCACGCGATGTTATGACTTACCTGTTCGACCCACAAAAAGGCCTGGACGCACTCCACAAGCTGGAGAACGACTGGGGTGGGACGGCACAGCAACGTCTGGAAGCCAAGTACCGATCCTTTGCCGCGCAATATGGCGCGCCGGTGCCCAGCACCCCCAGCGGTGAGGCCACACAGGCATCGGGAATCAGCGGCCAAGGCACCAATCAGCCAGCCGCAGAACATTCTCCATCTTCGGGCACAGCACCTCAGAATCAAGATGCCCCCGCTGGCGCCCCCCAGCAACGCACAACGCCTGATCCTGCCGCCGCTGGTGTACCGCAACAAGATAGAGCACCGGCAGGCGTAACCGCACCAAGGAACCGGACCCGATGAAGCTGTCCATGATTCCCGAACCGGTGGCACGTCAACCGTGGGGCGTCATCATACCCCTGTTCGCCTTGGTACTTCTGGGCTCGGCAGTACTTTATTCGGCCGCGGGGGGGTCAATATCGCCCTATGCCTTATCCCACCTTGTCCGCTTCCTGCTGTTCTTCATCATGGCGCTGGCAATTGCGCGCGTGCCGGAACACTGGTTTCGTACTCTTGCGTACCCGGCATATGGCATAGCGCTTGTGCTGGTGTTCCTGGTGGAAATGATCGGCGCGATTGGCGGCGGAAGCCAACGCTGGCTCAATCTGGGCTTCATAATGTTGCAGCCCTCAGAGTTCATGAAGCCGGGCATCGTGCTGGCTCTTGCCGCATTCTACGCCACGTTGCCGCCCGCAATGACAGCAAGCTGGAGAGGCCTGCTGCCTGCTCTGTTGCTGATCGCGCTGCCGGCCGGGCTGGTCGTTATCCAGCCCGATCTGGGCACTGGGCTGGCGATTACGTTTGGCGGCGTGGTGGTAATGTTCCTCGCGGGGTTACCACTACGCTGGTTTGTCGGAGCGGGAACCGCCTTTGTGGTACTGGTACCCGTGGCCTTCCTCACCCTGCTGCAAGACTATCAACGCAAACGCGTAACGACCTTTCTTGATCCAGAAAGCGATCCACTGGGCGCGGGTTACCACATTACCCAGTCAAAGATCGCAATCGGATCAGGCGGAATATTCGGCAAAGGTTTCGGGAACGGCTCACAAAGTCATCTTGAGTACCTGCCCGAAGCCCACACCGACTTCGTCTTTGCCACCATGGCCGAGGAATGGGGCATGATCGGCGGCATCGGCGTGCTGCTGGTGTTCGGAATCGTGCTGTTCTGGGGGATGCAGGTGGCACAGAATTCAAAGGACCGGTTCTCCGGCCTGCTGGCGGCGGGAATGACAGCAACGATCTTCTTCTACATCGGCGTGAATCTGATGATGGTGATGGGCCTCGCCCCCGTGGTTGGCATTCCGCTTCCCTTCATGAGCCACGGTGGTTCCTCCATGCTTACGGTGATGATTTGCTTCGGCACGATCCTGGCCGTGTCTCGCTGGAACAGAATTCCACGTGGTTTGCGATAAAATTGCACATTCCCTCTTTTCCTCCTGAAATTAGCCGTTATAGGGGCGGCTCCCGACGATAATCGGGAACGCGGTACGCCGCAGTGGACGCA
>JAZQRJ010000136.1:0-12035 GCA_045629505.1 Novosphingobium sp. | reverse complement strand
GTTCCTGCGCGCAACCGGCAAATTTGCCGCAATGCGTTACCTGCTGACCGGCGACCAGATTCCGGCACAGACCGCTTATGAAATTGGCTTAATCTCCGAAGTGGTGCCTGAAGCCGAAGTGCAGGATTACTGCCTGAAGCTAGCCCAGAAGATCGCCCGCATGCCCCCGTTGGCAATCGAAGCCAGCAAGCAAGCGGTGATCCTTGGTGCGGAAGCCTCGCTGCCCACCGCACTCGCCTTCGAAAACAAGATCTTCCAGCTGCTGTTCGCCAGCGAGGATCGCGAAGAAGGCACTGCTGCATTCCTGGAAAAGCGCAAACCGGAATTCAAGGGCAAGTAAGCCCGGACACAGTCCAAATAAGGGGCTCCAGTCATTTGACCGGGGCCCCTTTTTTATGTCTCGAACTTGAAGCGCCTGGATGCTCCTAAAGCTGCATCATGGACGCATAGCGTTCAACTTGCGCGCCCGCGCCACCATGGCGCATCTCGAACGCGATCAGCTGGCGGAAGTGATGGCCGACCGGAAATTCCTCGGTCACGCCAATGCCACCGTGCAACTGGATACCCTGCGCGCCGACGAAGTGCCCCGCCTGCGCCACTTTGACGCGGCATGCAGCCGCCATGGCCGAACGATCCGGACCGTTGCGAACGAGAGCGTCCAGCCCGCGCAGCACTACTGAACGAGCCTGCTCCAGCTCGATAAACATATCGGCAAGACGGTGCTGCAAAGCCTGGAACTGCCCGATAAGCTGCCCATACTGCTGACGAGTGTTCAGATAATCGCGCGTCAGTTCGAACGCGGTATCCATCACGCCCACGGACTCCGCGCTTTCTACCACGTGCTCACAATCGATCGCATGTTCGATTGCTGCCTGCGCATCGGCCGAGATCAACGTGGCGGGAGTACCATCCAGAATCAGATCACCTGCCGGACGCTTATCGAACAGCACATATTCACGCACACGTGCTTGATCCGCGCCAACCTCGAACAGTGCTATTTTGCCGTTATCGGTCTTGGCTGAAACCAGAAAGCTGGTGGCCAGCGGAGCACCAAGGATCGCGGTCTTGGTGCCGGTCAGCACCCAGCTATCACCATCTTTGCGTGCAGTGGATTCAACCCACGAAGGATCGCCGCCCTGCCCGGCCTCAACATGCGCCAGCAGGGGAATTTCCTCACCCGACGCGACAGCCTCAACCCGATCCGGAGCGAGCGCCAGCAGCACCTGCGTAGCCGTAACCGCCACGCTGACATAGGGAGCCTTGACCAGGCCCTTGCCCAGCTCTTCTGCAATGATGGCGTTGTCGTAAACGTCGCCGCCCAAGCCGCCTGCGTCTTCGGGCAGCGCAATCATCAGCCAGCCAAGTTCCGCAAACTGCGCCCATTGCGCGGCAATGTCGGCGCCTTCCTTCGCTTCCTGCTCCACCCAGCGGCGTGCAGCATCGCGGAACATCACCTGCTCATCAGTGGGGAGAACTTTCATGCCCATGTCTTACTTCCTCAAGAGCTGGCCAGCGATGATGTTGCGCTGCACTTCGTTACTGCCGCCGTAAATCGTCAGCGAACGGCGGAACATGAAGTCCGACGAGACGCCATGAGCTTCTGGGATACCCGGCGGATCTTCTGGCGCGCCAAGGAAGTAATCGTGCTCCGAATAGTACGGCAGACCCGCTTCCTCCAGAGCTTCCAGCATCAGCGCACCAAGCCGCTGCACCAGTTCGGTGCCGCGCACTTTCAGGATCGAGGGTGTGGGCGCTGCCCCCAGGATGCCGGCTTCCTCTTCTGCCACAACGCGCCACAATGTCGCCTCGTGCGCCAGCACTTCAATTTCAAGCTGCGCAAGACGACGCTGAAAATGCGGATCTTCAATGAGCGGACGACCACGAATTTTGACCTTGCGGGCAATGTCCTTGATCCGCGCAAGCTGACCCTTGTGACGCTTTACTTCGGCAGAGAACGTACGTTCTTCAGCCAAAAGCTCCTTAGCGTAAGTCCAGCCCTTGTTCTCTTCGCCGACCAGATTTTCCGCAGGAACGCGCACATCCTCAAAGAACACTTCGTTCAGTTCATGCCCGCCGTCGATCGAGATGATCGGACGAATGGTGATGCCCGGTGTGGAAAGATCGATCAACATGAAGCTGATACCGGCCTGCTTCTTGCCCTCGGTCGAGGTGCGAACCAGCATGAACACCCATTCCGAATAATGCGCTTCAGAGGTCCAGATCTTCTGGCCGTTTACGACATATTCGTCACCATCGCGGACCGCGCGGCATTGCAGAGCAGCAAGGTCGGAACCCGCGTTCGGTTCCGAAAAGCCCTGCGCCCACATGATCTCAGCCGAGCGGATCTTGGGAAGGTGATAATCCTTCTGAGCCTGCGTGCCGTGATGCGCAATCACCGGGCCCACCAATGTCAGTCCCTGCGGACTGAGCGCGGGACAACCGGCAAGGAAACTCTCTTCCTCAAAGATATGGCGCTGGGAAACAGACCAACCGGGACCGCCATATTCCACGGGCCAACCCGGCACGGACCAGCCCTTCTCATTGAGCTTCTGCGTCCAGAACACCACGTCCGGCTTATAGGGGTGGTACATCTTCTTCCACCGCGCGGCGATTTCGGGGGGCAGGTTCTCCGCGATGAAAGTGCGCACTTCCTGGCGGAATTCGTCGTCGGTCATCTGCGAATAGTCAGTCACGGGTCGTTCCCTGTGTCGCCGCCTTATGCGGGCAGCTTGAATTTCTGGACTTTGCCGGTGGCGTTTGTGGGAAGGGTATCCATCACCACGACTTTGCGCGGAACCTTGTAATTGGCCATGCGCTCACGGCTCCAATCAATCAGTTCCCGGTCCCCGATCGAATGCCCCTCCTTGGGCACGACATAGGCGGCGCAAACCTCACCCATGCGTTCATCCGGAATGCCAATCACTGCAGCCTGGAATATTGCAGGATGGGCCAGCAGCATGTTCTCTACTTCGGCCGGATACACATTGAAGCCACCGGTGATGAACATGTCTTTCTTGCGGTCAGTGATGGTGAGATAACCATCCTTATCCATGAACCCGATGTCGCCGGAATGCAGCCAGCCTTCAGTATTGATGGCTTCTCGCGTCGCTTCTTCATCATCAAGGTAGCCCAGCATCACGCTCATGCCACGGATCATCACCTCACCCGTTTCACCACGGGGCAGGATATTTCCGGCGTCGTCCATGATCTCCACCTCGACGCCCTCAATCGCCTTGCCCACAGTAGTGGTGAGGATTTCGGTGCTGTCCGTGGTGCTGGACATCGTGGCGGTGCCGCAACATTCGGTGAGGCCGTAGCCACCCAGAACATTGGGAATTTTCAATTCGCTGCGCATCGCCTCGATCATTGACGGAGCGACGGAGCTTGCTCCCGTAACCGATACGCGAACGGAATCGAGCGCGCCTTCCGGCCGGTTCGGCATGGCAAGAAGCGTCTGGAAAAGTGTCGGCGGACCGGGAAGGAACGTAGCCTTTTCGCGCTTCACTTTTTCAAGCAGGACGGGCCCATCAAGCACCGCCTCCGGCAGCGCCGCAGCGCCGACTGCCATGCAGGCTACCCATCCGGCCTTGTAACCCGCAGAATGGAAGAACGGCCAGAGCAACTTGAAACGATCACCATGCGTCAGGCTTGTGGACTTGGCCCAGAGCCGCGCTGTGCGCACCACCTGACCATGCAGGGAAACGACACCCTTCGGATCACCCGTGGTGCCGCTAGTGAACATGATATCACAAATATCGTCAGGCGAGAGCGCCGCCAACCGCCGTTCAGCCTCCTGCCGATCAGCATCCGTTGCTTTCGCAAGGAAAGCATCCCATTCCGCACTGTCTAATGTAACGACATTGCGCATGGTCGGCAGCTCAAGCGAGCGGAGCACGTCGGCATAGCGGAAGCCCAGAAACTCTTCTGCACCAATGGCCATCACCGCCTTCGCACGGTTGAGAGCATATTGCGCCTCACCGCCTTTGAAGCGGGTGTTCAGCGGCACCAGCACGCCCTGCGCCGCCTGAAGCCCAAGACAGGCAATGATCCAGCCCGCGCTGTTTTGTGCCCACAGGCCAACGCGTTCGCCCGGTTCAAGCCCGGCAGCTATGAAGGCTGCGGCAGCATCGAACATCTTGTCGCGCAGTTGCGAGAATGTCAGCCAAATGTCGTTGTCGATCACCGCAATATCATCTGGCCAGATCTGCGCGGCATCCGCGACGAGACCCGTAATGGTCAACGCAGTCGTTGTTGGTGCGCTCATTGACCCGACCGCTCCGCCTGAGCGCTTTTGCGCATCTCGGTAATAGCAGCCCGCGAAAGCATCAGGTTGCGGGATTCGTATTCAATGGACTGAGCCAGCGTTTGGTAGAGCGCAGCGTTAAGGTTCGCCTTGCAGTACGCCATCCCTTTAGCCGGAGCGGCTGCAATGGCGCTTGCCACCTTAAGCGTTTCGGCTTCCAGGTCGGCATCGTCAAACAGCTTGTCTATCAGGCCGAATTCAAGCGCCTCTTGCGCAGTGCGCTTGGCATCGATGAAGAATAGCTGACGCGCCTTGCCGGTGCCGAGGATCTGCGTCCACAGCCAGTTACCGCCGTAATCGCTTGAAAGACCCATGGGTGTGAAAGCGGAGCGAAATTTCGCGGATGCGCCCGCAAAGCGAATATCGCATGCGCCCGCAAGGTTGAGCCCTGCTCCCGCGCAAGCGCCGTTGATCATCGCGATCACAGGCTTGGGCGCTTCATGCAGCACGCGCGATGCGTCCGAACACTTCGCCAGCCACGCAGCCCGCTTTTCAAAGCTGGAGCTTTTTGGCGCGGTGCCCTTTACCTGATCGTCGGCCATCTTGCCGATTGCACGCGTGTCACCACCTGCGCAGAACACTTTGCCTGCGCCAGTAAGGACAATGCAGCGCACGCTTTCATCCTCAGCTACTTCGCGCGCAGCGTGGGGCAATTCCCGCATAAGCCCGGCATCAAGCGAATTCATTGCGTCCGGACGGTTCAGCACCAGAAGGGCAACCCCGTCTTCGCGCCGATCGATGAGTACGTTTTCGTAGGTCATTCGCACCTTACAGAGTTGGCCTTGTCATTGGGCCACCAGGACTTCGGCCTCCCTCCGAAGCCCTGACGGACCTTCGCTTAAGGCATCTTTATATTGAGTGTACTTAATTGCAATCCGGCGAAACGAAACAAATGCCCTACTCAATTCAGCGCGGGCGCCCGATTGAGTTCAAGGCCCTCATACCCGTTGGCCGCCACTTCATCGCAGGCCTTCTTGTATGCCGGGAAGCCGGCCACAAACAGCAGGAAGCGACGGGGCTTTCCAGGAATGTTGGAACCCAGATACCAGCTATCCCCCTTGGTATAGATCGTGGCATCCGCCAGTTTGTTGCAATGCTCCACCCAAGCAGATTCCGCTTCCGGGTTTGGCTCAATCGCGGTGTAGCCCTTGTCATCCAGCCAAGTGATCGCATCACAGATCCAATCCACCTGTTGCTCATTGGCCGTGATAACGTTGGCCAATGCAGAACAACTTTGCGGGCCACCGATGATGAACATGCCGGGGAAGTTTGAAACCATGATGCCCAGATAAGAGTACGGGCCATCCTTCCACGCATCGCGCAGCAAGAGGCCATCGCGCCCCCTGATCTCCATGCGGGTCAACGATCCGGTCATCGCGTCAAACCCGGTGGCAAACACCACCATATCCACTTCGATTTCGCGGCCCGACTTTAGCAGGATGCCCCTCTCTGTGATCCGGTCAATCGCGTCTTCTTTCACATCAACCAGCTCGACATTGTCCTGATTGAAGATCGAGTAGTAGTTGGTGTCGAGGATCACGCGTTTGGTGCCGAAATATTGGGTCGGAACCAGCTTATCGGCAGTGACGGGATCCTTCACCGTCTCACGGATCTTCGAAGCGATATAATCGCCCGCGATGGTGCTTGCTTCGATGGTTTTCAGCGTATCGGTGAACGCACGCTGGAAGCCGTAGCCGCCGTAAGCCCAAGCGTTATCGAAAATCTTCTTCCGCTCTTCGGGCGTGACTTCAAAGATCGACTTGTCGCCCGGCACCAGCGGCGGGTCTGAAGGCAGGCTCTGGTAGAATGTGGCGCCTATAAGCGTTTGCCAGAACTTGCGCAGTTCCGGATAGCGCTGCTTGATCTCTTCCTGTTCACCTTCGTACAGCGGGCGATTGCCTGCAGGGATGATATGATGAGGCGTGCGCTGCAACACGTAATGCATCGCCGCATCCTTGGAAATTTCCTGCGCGATCTGCACGCCGGACGATCCGGTGCCGATCTGCGCCACGCGCTTGCCCGCAAAGGAAACTTCAGTCTTCGGCCACATGCCTGTGTGATAGACTTCACCCTTGAAGCTATCGATGCCTGGAAAGTCCGGAATATTGGGCGTGGAAAGCGGCCCGGCGGCCATGATGAGCCAGCGGCAACGATGGGTGTCGCCCGCCTCGGTCGTCACCGTCCAGGTGTTGTCATTCTCATCATATATCGCTGAGGCGACGCGCGTGTTGAAATCGATGCTGCGCGCCAGATCCAGCCGATCGACCACGAATTGGGTGTAGGCGAGAATCTCCGGCTGGGTCGCAAAACGTTCCGTCCAGCTCCATTCCTGCTGAACCTCGTCCGAGATCGACAATGAATATTGCAGGCTCTCCACGTCGCAGCGTGCGCCGGGATAACGGTTCCAGTACCAAGTGCCGCCAGCCGCAGAGCCAGCCTCAATCACGCGGACGGAGTAATTCATCTTGTCGCGCAAATGATGGAGAGCTGCCAAGCCTGCAAAGCCAGCGCCGACAACTAATACGTCCAGATCGACTTGTGCCCCGGAACTCCTTGTTGCCATATCCATTGTTATCCTCATTCCTCTCGGTTCGGCCATAACGCCGAGTCTGTGCCTTGCGTATAACTCTATTGCCTCCGCCATCAAGCCTTGCGCCAAATCGGGCCGTCAACCTCCGTAATCACGCATTCAATCATATAACCGTTTGGTCACTGGAATTATAGAACGGCCTGTGCCAGAGCCATTGCAACACCGATTCTAGGAAGTCGGGAATGCAATAGCTCTAAGAGTGGAGAAGCCTGATGTCTGACCTGGTCCTCTATGACGTGCAGAACCGCGTCGCGACCATCACCCTGAACCGGCCAGAGCGCCGCAATGCCCAAAATATCGAACTGTTGGATCAGTTGAACGATTGTTGGGAACGTGCAGCGGCGGACGATGAAGTTCGTGTCATTCTGCTGCGCGCTGAAGGTCCCCATTTCTCCGCGGGCCACGATATGTCCGGCGTTGCCAGCAAAGACTGGTCGGCCATCGGCGACAGCATCAAGGATACCGGGATGCTGGCGATGTATCGCTGGGAATCGAAGCGCTACCTTGGGTACTCACGTCGCTGGCGCGAAATCCCCAAGCCATCCATTGCAGCGGTTCAAGGCGCTTGTATCGCTGGCGGCCTGCTCCTGGTTTGGCCATGCGACCTGATCGTCGCTGCGGAAAATGCGCGCTTCTCCGATCCGGTCGTGATGATGGGCATTGGCGGTGTAGAATACCACGGCCACACGTGGGAACTTGGCGCACGCAAGGCCAAGGAAATGCTGTTCACCGCAAAGGCAATCCTTGCCGATGAGGCGGAAAAGCGCGGCATGGTGAACCGGGTGGTTCCGGTTGAAGAACTGGACAAGGCTTCGCGCGAACTGGCTGAGGAAATCGCTCAGATGCACCCGCATGCGCTGGAAATGGCGAAGCGCGTCGTGAACCAGACGCTGGACATTCAGGGCCAGTATGCAGCGATTCAGTCCTGCTTCGACATCCATCACCTCGGCCATTCATCTGCCTACGCACAGACGGGTTCTTTCGTTCTGGTCGATCACACCGCAGTCAAAGCCGCGGGCAAGGTCTAATCGATAAATTGATCGGCCAATCGGGAAACTGCCCGGTTGGCCGATTGCAAGAGATTGCCAAGGGAAGGGGATACATGAGCGAACAGGATGACCTGTTGGTCGAGCAGGATGAAGGCGTTCTGACGATCACTCTCAACCGGCCGGACCGGTTGAATACGCTGACCATGGAAATGCATCATCGGCTGCACGAGCTGGTAAGCCATGCCAACCGCGATCCTGCCGTGAAGGTGCTTGTGCTCGCCGGTGCGGGCCGCGGTTTTTGCGGCGGACACGATCTGGCTGGTTTCAATTTTACCGACGACCTCTCCCAGAAATGGCAGAACGAACCGCTTTGGCTGGAGCCTGAGCAGATCGCCACGCGCATGTACGAGGATAGCCAGCTTTTTGCGGCAATCTATCGCATGAACAAGCCGACGATCGCCGCTGTTCGCGGTGCTGCGGCTGGCTCCGGCCTGACGCTCGCCATCGCCTGCGACCTTCGGCTGGCATCGGAAAGTGCCGTATTCAAGACCGCGTTTGCCAATGCCGGTCGCTGTGGTGAGCCGGGCAGCACATATCTGCTGCAACAGCTTGTTGGCCCTTCCAAGGCGCGGGAACTGCTACTGTTGGACGAAAAGATCGACGCGGCGACGGCCGCCTCCATCGGCCTTGCCAACAAGGTCTTCAGCAACGAAACTTTCGATGAGGAAGTGGCGAAGATCGCACGCAAACTGGCGAGTGGCCCGTCGATGGCCTATTCCGGAATCAAGCGTAACCTTTCGAGCGCAGCCCGTCTGTCGTTCGAGGATTCGATTATCGCCGAGGCGGCCGGAAACGCACGCGCCAGCATGTCGCACGATGGCAAGGAAGCCGGATTGGCATTCATGGAGAAACGCGCACCTAAATTCCGGGGATACTAAACATTACAGGCCTATGTGAGTGGGCTGGTCATATCGAGGGAGGACCGCACGATGGGTAAGTTCAAGAAGAAGGCTGCCGTACGCGAGGTCTTGGAAGGATATTCCGGTGCCGCCGGAAAGCTCGATATCGATGAGTTCATGACCTTTTTCACGTCGGACGCGGAAGTGCACGGCGTTCTTGAAATGTTTGGCCAGACTGGCCCACTCGTAGGACATGAGGCTCTTCGCGGCTTCTTTGGCCAAGCACTTGGCGGGCTGGATTGGCTGATCCAGCTCAACAGCATCACGAACATTGACATCGACAAAGGCGGCAAGACTGCGACGACAAGCCTTGGCGTAACGGAATCCGCAGAAGGCGTGAACGGCCACATCGTTATGATCGGTCGCTATGACGACAAGCTGGTTCTGACTGATGATGGCTGGAAGTTTTCCGAACGGCGGCTCAACGTTTACAAGTTTGCGCCGGTTTCCCTGCCGATGGTTCCCGAAAGAGCGGCAGAAACGCCTAAGTGAACTGGAGATAGGCGCGCTCAGCTGTTACTCGTTCGTCCGGGCAATCATGGAATGAGCATGTCGAAACCAAATGCCGTGAACGGGGCCGGTAAAGCTGGCGCGGAATCGAGCGGCAAAGCGCAAACGAAGATCAAGATCGCAGAACGCGTGGCCGCGGAGCTTCGCCGCGAGATCGTAACCGGCAAGCTGCGCCCCGGCGACAAGCTTCACAGCGAGAAAGACCTTCAGGACCAGTTCGGCATCTCCCGGCCCACGCTGCGAGAGGCACTCCGCATGCTGGAATCAGAGTCTCTGATCGTCGTGGCCCGAGGCCAATATGGCGGCGCGCGTGTGACGGAGCAGAACCCGACCGTTATCGCCAGGCAAGTAGGCGCATGTCTGCAAATGCAGAGCACAACTCTCCGTGACGTCTGGCAGGCGCGCAGCATCATAGAACCAGGCGCCGCGCGGCTGTTGGCCGAGAATCGCAGCGAAACAGCCATTGCCGAGATGCGGGACAATGTTGCCAGGGCCCAGAGCGCAAGCGATGATCCAGTCACCTATGGCACGCTCACCAACGAGTTTTCGCTAATCCTCACCCGCCATTGCGGAAACCAGACGCTGCATGTCCTGGCTACGCTTATTCAGGATATCGTCGCCGCCCAGCACGTGGACGTAAGCGTTCGCACCCATTCGAAAGCGGGTGTGGAACGCATGCGGAAACTCAACATTCGCGGGCGCGAAAGACTGCTCGAACTGATCGAAGAAGGCAATGGCCCGGCTGCCGAGGAATACTGGCGCGATCACCTGGAGAAGAGCGGCGAAGTCGTATTCAGCGCTTACGAAGCGGGGATGACGATAGACATGGTGCAACTCCCGGATGGGAGTGAGCCGCTTCGTCGGACGGTCTGACCAACGGCGAATATGCTGGCAAACACAAAAACAGCAGGGACAGGACAATGAGGACAGTTCACGAAGGCATCGTCGATACGTTGATCGGTTTTCGTTCCGCCAGGAATACGCCTGATGTCCCGGGACTGCGCCCCCAGCACAAGGCAGAACGCCACCCCCACGGCTATATGTTCAAAAACGTGCCGGCTGAACTGACGGAGGCGGAACCGGAAATCGATCCCGTGTCCGAAACGTTGGGGTTCATGGATCAGTTTGGCATTCAGGTGGGCATGGTCAGTATGACCGACCCGCGCACGCCGCAGGCTCTGCGCGACCATCCCGATCGTTTCATCGGCAGCCTTGCGGTAGACGGCAACCGTGGCATGGATCAGATCCGCGAAATCGTGGCCATGCATGAAGAGCATGGTATCCGCGCGGTCACGACCTTTCCGGCAGGCGTAAGCCCGCAAATCCCCATCAACGATAAGCTCTGGTATCCGGTTTATTCCAAATGCGTAGAACTGGACATTCCGGTGTTCATCGCGGTTGGCGTTCCCGGTCCGCGCGTGAAGATGATGCCGCAATATGTCGGCTTGCTGGACGAGGTTTGCTACGATTTTCCGGAACTGAAGATCGTAATGCGCCACGGCGCAGAACCATGGGCAGACATGGCTGTGAAGCTCATGCTCAAGTGGCCAAACCTCTATTATTCAACCTCTGGCTTCGCCCCGAAGTACATCCCCAACGAAATCATCGATTTCGCCAATACGCGGGGTGCAGGCAAGATCATCTATGCCGGTTACTATCCGTTCGGGCTGGAGCTTGAACGCACTTTCCGCGAACTGGATGAACTTCCCCTCAAGGATGACGTTTGGGCCGCGTTCCTCAGCGGCAATGCCCGGAAGGTGCTGAAGCTTTCCTGACGCGCCTATTCGCGCGCAAGCACCATTGCACACTGCCGCCCTGCACACAGGGCGATGCGAGCATCTGGGATCTGATTGTATGAGGTTCCCCGCATCTGGCGCACGCATTCCAGTGCGTTGTTCATGCCATGGATATAGCCTTCGCCAATTAACCCGCCGTTGGGATTGACCGGGATCTCGCCGCCCGGCCCGATCCCACCGGCATTGATAAGGTCACGAGATTCCCCCGGTTTGCAGAAGCCGTAACCATCCAGCGCCATTGGAATGCTGGGCGTGAAATTGTCATAGATCGTGGTGACGTCGATCTCTGCCGGTGAGAGCCCGGTCTGGCCCCACAGCGCGCGGGCGACTTCCGCCGTATCTTCCTGCGTCACCATATCGGGCTTGTAGTAGTTATACATCATCGCGCCGTACGCGGGCCAATACTGCTGCACGCCAAGAATGCGCACCACCGGGCGCCCGCTTGCCCGTGCGCGATCAAGACGGGATACGACGAAAGCCACGCCTCCGTCAGATTCCTGGCAGCAATCGTACAGCCGCAGCACAGGCTTTACGATCCAGCGCGAACGCTGATGATCCTCCAGCGTGATTGGACGCTGATAGAACCAGGCGTTGGGATTGGTCGCCGCCCAATCGCGCATTTGCACAATGCAGCGGCCCAGGTCTTCGTTGGTGAAGCCGTGTGCATCCAGATACGCCTTGTGCCACAGGGCATAAACCTGGCCGGGCGTCTGAATGCCGAACGCCCGGTGAAAATCACGCTGCACGTCTTCCGGCTTGGCCTGCGGTTGGCCAAAGCGCCGTTCGGAACGCTCGTTAAAGGCACGATAAATCAGGATATTGGTCGCAGCGCCGCTTTCAATCGCGGCAACAGCTGCCTGAAATGTGGCATATGCGCCCTCCCCGCCG
>JAZQRJ010000135.1:0-42341 GCA_045629505.1 Novosphingobium sp. | reverse complement strand
GCGCGCCATATAGTGTAGCGCCGCGGGCGGTGCAGTCACCCAGCTTCACATCGGGAGCGATAGCCGCAAGGGTACCTTTGAAGCCCCCTTGCAAGTGCCCTGCCCCCACCAGCTTCAAACCGACAGCGCCATAGTCACTGTCGATAAGGCCGCGCCCATCCTCGATCGCCAGCTTCATGTCCGGCAGGGTGAAAGGCTCTTTGCTATCCGTGAATATTAGCGGATCAAGGCTGCCGAAACTGAGGTTCCCCTGAAGATAGCTGCCATAAAGACGCGGCTCGACCAGCTGGATGGAACCGATTCGCGGGATGCCGAACGTGTGCTCCAGATC
Organism: Novosphingobium sp.; assembly: GCA_045629505.1. Lineage (GTDB taxonomy): Bacteria > Pseudomonadota > Alphaproteobacteria > Sphingomonadales > Sphingomonadaceae > Novosphingobium. The sequence goes on along the minus strand of JAZQRJ010000135.1, from coordinate 42,010 downwards.
GACCACCACTCGCTCGGCAGTGAAATCCGGCCGGGCCGGATCGCCAACCACCACTTCGGTGATCACTTGTCTGCGCGGGCCAATTGATTCGATTTTGTACTGCGCCGGGATGCCCCGCGCTTCCAGTTCGGATGAAACGACATTGCGAACGATCGTTTCGCGTGAGAACCAGCCCGCCGTGATTACAACCGCGCAAAGCCCGGCAAGTGACAGCAACGCGACCTTCCACCGAAATCGGTCGGGACGAATCGCAACAGGCTGGTCTTCCTGCTCGTCTATCTGCTGTTGGGCCAGGGAATCCTTTTGCATCAGCGCTTCACTTGCGCCGACTGCCCGGGAAAGGCAATGCAAAGAGACCCATGGACGATTTATGGCAAACAGCGACCGAGCAAACGGCTGATGCGGCGGCTGGGCATGATGCTCGCGGCCATCGCGCCCGATTGCGCAAACGTCTGCTCACCGGCGGGCCCGAAGCGCTGGGTGACCATGAAGTTATCGAATATCTGTTGATGACCGCGATCCCGCGGCGCGATGTGAAGCCGCTGGCCAGAACGCTTATCACCCGGTTCGGCTCTCTGGCCGGAGTGCTCAATGCTGATGCGCGCGCGCTGGAGACTCATCCCGGAATGGGAGAGACAAGTGCGGCCGCGCTAAAGATTGTGGCCCTCGCAGCAAGGCGACTGGCGCGTCAGCAGGTGCGCGAACAGCCTGTGCTGGGAAGCTGGCAGGCGCTGATCGATTATCTCACCATCGATATGGCGCATCTCACGGTGGAACGCGTCCGCGTGTTGTTTCTCAATACGCAGAATATGCTGATCCACGATGAGCACGTTGGCGACGGTTCGATTGATGAAGCCGCAATTCATCCACGCGAGGTGATTCGCCGCGCTTTGGATCTTGGTGCGACGGCCCTGATCATCGTTCACAATCATCCTTCCGGCTCGCCTCAACCGAGTCGCGCTGACATCGAAATAACCAACCGCATTGCTGAAGCTGGCCGATTGTTGGGTATCGTCGTGCACGATCACGTTATCATCGGCCGACAGGGACATGTCTCACTGCGCAGCAAGGGCCTGATCTGATGTGCGTTGCTGCTGTCGCTTGGCACGCGCATCCTGATTGGCAACTCGTGGCCATCGGCAATCGGGACGAGTTTCATGATCGCTCTGCCGCCCCGCTGGATCGCTGGGGAGAATCACCAGAGATCATCGCCGGGCGCGATCTGAAATCACAGGGCACTTGGCTGGGTATTTCAGAACGGGGCCGCTTTGTTCTGGTGACCAATCGTCGAGGCTTCGGCAATCCTGATCCGGCGCTGGCCTCACGCGGCAAGCTGGTGACAGACTTGCTGATGGGCTCCGGCAAGTATGCCCAACCAAGCATCGATCAACTGGGCGAATTCAATCCCTTCAACCTGATCGCGATTGTTGATGGGCAGGCACACTTCCTCTCCAATCGCCCCGAATCGGTGCATAGTGCTCTACTGCACGGCATCTACGGCCTGTCGAACGGCTCACTGGACGAGCCTTGGCCCAAGACACTCTTCCTCAAGTCGGCACTGATCGACTGGCTTAACGAAAGCCTTGACGATGCCGAACCGTTGTTTGCGGCACTTGCAAACGAAACGCGCAGCGATGTGGGCCTCCATCCAGACCAACCGTCCGACATATCGGCGGAAGCGCTCGATACAGCGCCATTTATCCGCAACCCCGTATATGGCACACGCTGCAGCACCGTAGTTATGGTCGATCACGGAGGCGCGGGCCAGATATTGGAGCGGCGCTTCGATGCCGGGGGCCAGAGAACCGGAGAAACCGTGCTGCCTTTTCGCTGGCCGTGAAATGCTAACAGTATCCAATAATAATAATAATACTGGAGAGAACCGCATGACCCATGAAGACCTGCAGGCAATCAAGGATGAGCTGGAGATCCGCAATCTGGTAGGCAAGCTGGCAACGATGGCGGACCTGGACGAGGATCTGGAGGAATACTTCACTCTGTGGACTGATGATGCCACATTCGACATGCGGCAACCCATCGGGGTGGAAGGTGATCGCCCCGATCTGGTTTGGAAAGTATCCGGCATCCAGGAACTGCGGGCAAACCGCAAGCACTTGCGCGATATCGGCTTTCAGGGACCGGGCACCAACGTCTGGCATGCCAATACCACACTGCATATCAAGCTGATCGACCCGCATAACGCCGAATCGCAATCGTATTGGGTGTTGCTGGGCAGTCAGGACCGAACCGAAGTCCTGCGCGTCGGCCATTACCGGGACACGTATCGTAAGGTCGATGGCGTGTGGAAGATCGCCTACCGAAGGGTTACTCCCGGCAAGGCGGGCACTGCTCCAGTGATGGCGGCAGCCTCATAGAAATCCCGCCCACTCTTGCCATGGCGGGCCACTGGTCGTAGCGGCACCGCGAACTCACCCCATTCCTGAATCCTGACTATCGGAGTCGCCCATGGTCCCCCGCTATGCCCGTCCCGCAATGACCGCGATCTGGGAGCCGGAAGCGCGTTATCGCATTTGGTTCGAAATCGAAGCACACGCCGCCGTGAAGATGGGTGAACTTGGCATCGTGCCTGCCAGCGCAGGCAAGGCTCTGTGGGACTGGTGGGCAACCAACCCCAAGATTGACGTTGCCGCGATTGACGCCATCGAAGCCGTCACCAAGCATGACGTCATCGCGTTCCTGGATTGGGTAGCGCAGCAGGTCGGCCCTGAAGCGCGCTTCATGCACCAGGGCATGACCAGTTCGGACGTGCTGGACACCACGCTGGCCGTGCAGCTTGCCCGCGCGACTGACATCCTGCTCGAAGACATGGACGCACTGCTCGCTGCGATTGAGCGCCGTGCCATGGAGCATAAATACACGCCGACCATCGGCCGCAGCCACGGCATCCACGCCGAACCGACTACGTTCGGCCTCAAGCTGGCACAAGCCTACGCCGAATTCGCACGCAGCAAGGCACGGCTGGAAGCGGCACGAGCGGAAATCGCGACCTGCGCGGTTTCCGGCGCAGTTGGCACGTTTGCCAATGTGGATCCCTCGGTTGAAGCTTATGTGGCGGACAAGATGGGCCTCGTTCCCGATCCCGTCTCAACGCAGGTAATCCCGCGTGATCGGCATGCGATGTACTTCTGCACGCTGGCAGTGATCGCCAGCTCGATTGAGCGCCTGGCTGTCGAAGTGCGGCACTTGCAGCGCACCGAAGTTCTGGAGGCAGAAGAATACTTCTCGCCCGGCCAGAAGGGCTCGTCGGCCATGCCGCACAAGCGGAACCCGGTGTTGACCGAAAACCTCACCGGACAGGCACGCATGATCCGCGCCTATGCCCTCCCCGCGCTTGAGAACGTGGCTCTGTGGCATGAGCGGGACATTTCACACTCTTCTGTCGAACGTTTCATTGGCCCCGACGCGACCATCACGCTGGACTTTGCTTTGGCGCGGCTGACGAGCGTGGTGGACAAGCTGGTGATTTATCCCGAACGGATGCAGGCCAATCTGGACCGTATGGGCGGCCTCGTCCATTCGCAGCGCGTGCTCCTGGCCCTTACCCAAGCGGGGCTGACGCGTGACGAATCCTATCGCCTTGTGCAGCGTAACGCGATGAAAGTGTGGGATTCTGACGGCAAGCTATCGCTGATGGAACTGCTGAAGGCAGACCCGGATGTGTCGGCGGCGTTGTCCAACGAACAGATCGAGGAAAAGTTCGACCTCGGCTATCACTTCGGGCAGGTCGACACCATTTTCGAAAGAGTGTTCGGAAAGGCCTGATCCATCGATATTCGGCCACATCTCAGGCATGCATCCCTTCCCTTGTCCGTCAATCGCGACTAGCGTGGACGTACACTCCGGAGGGTGAAAGAGGAGGAATGCCATGCAGATCATGCGCACAATCTTATGGGCGCTGGTTTCCGCTCTGCTCGTCGCCTTCGTTGCGATGAATTGGAACGCCGCAGCCGTTAATCTTTGGCCCATAGAGGGGCAGAGACAATACCTTCACTTTGAATGGCCGGTTGGCTTCATCGCCCTGGTTTTCTTCCTGCTTGGTTTTGTGCCCATGTGGCTGCTCAACCGGGCTCAGGTCTGGCGGCTGAAGCGTCGCGTCAACACTCTGGAAAACAACCTGCGCGCGGCTGCTGCCGTCGCACCGGTTGCCGAAGAGCCGCCAGCGCACGCCATCACCGATCAAAACAGCGATCCGGAAGCCACGAATGCACAGTAACCCCATATTTCTGGCCCTTGATGTTCCCCGTCTCGATGCTGCGGAACAACTCGCACGAAAGGTTGCGAGTCATATCGGGGGATTGAAGCTCGGGCTGGAATTCTTTTGCGCGCACGGCCACCATGGCGTGCACCAATTGCAAAAAGCTGGCCTGCCGATCTTCCTGGATCTGAAGCTGCACGACATTCCCAACACAGTCGCCTCTGCGATGCAGGCGATCCACGTTCTGGAGCCGGCGATCGTCACCGTTCACGCATCGGGCGGACGCGCGATGATGGAAGATGCCAAAGCTGCGGCCGGCGAGAATACAAAGGTCGTTGGCGTCACGGTCCTCACAAGCTTCGATGACAAGGATCTTTCCTATATCGGCGTCAACGACAGCCCATATGATCAGGCCATGCGACTGGCTGAATTGTCGCATGTCTCCGGTCTCGACGGGATTGTCTGCTCCGGTCACGAAGTCGGCGCCATTCGCGATCAATGGAAAGACGGCTTCCTCGTAGTTCCGGGGCTTCGCCTTCCCGAAGGTGGCAAAGGCGACCAGAAGCGCATCGTCACGCCCCGTGAAGCGCGCGATGCAGGTGCCAGCGTTCTGGTCATCGGCCGCCCCATACGCGGAGCGGAAGATCCTGTGGCTGCCGCGAAGGCGATCGAAAGTACTCTCTGATTCCATTCGAAGAATTCAGCTTGTCGCAACATTTCAGACGGCAGACCGTTGCGCGACAAATAGAACGAAGGAAATCACCTTTATGAACCGCCTGCCTCTTGCTGCTGCACTTGCGGCTCTCTCTCTTGCTGCCCCGTCGCTTGTCGGAACCGCGCAAGCGCAAACTATCGAAGGTCCACGCGTCGCGCCGGAAAGTACGCTTCTGTCTCTTGATGCGACCGGGAAGGTCGCCAGCAAACCGGATGTGGCCACGTTTATGGCCGGGGTCGCCACAACGGGCAAAACCGCTGGGGAAGCGCTCTCTGCCAACTCTGCGGCAATGAATCGGGTGATCGCCGCACTAAAAAAGACGGGCATCGCAGATCGCGATATTCAAACCAGCAATCTGAACGTGCAGCCCGTTTATGCCAGCAACAATCCCAATGTTCCCCGCGAGACGAACGAACTGGAAGACGAGACTCCGCGCATTGTGGGTTATCGCGCCAACAATCAGGTGATCGTGAGGCAGCGTAACCTGAAGGATTATGGCAAGGTGATCGATACGCTTGTCTCTTCGGGCGCTAATCAGGTCAACGGTCCTAATTTCCAGATCACGCAGGAAGACGCCGCGCTCGATACGGCCCGCCGCGATGCCATGACAAAGGCGCGCGCGCGTGCGGAACTCTATGCATCGGCCGCCGGCCTCAGGGTGAAGCGCATCGTCACTATCAGCGAAGGCTCCAGCTATCGCCCTATGCCGCAAATGGCCTACGCCAGAGACGCGGTGGGCAAGGCGGAATCGGCCCCGGTTGAGGCCGGTGAGGTAGAATTGCAGGTCAGCGTCTCGGTCACGTTTGAACTCGCGCCTTGATTTCGCGTGTGGGGGGGCTACCTGCGCGGGATGCCCTCCCTTCTTGTCAAGATTTGCGGACTGAACACTCCTGCGTCGCTTGATGCGGCCATAATGGCGCGCGCGGATTATGCAGGCTTTGTCTTTTTCCCGCGATCCCCACGCCACCTTGCGCTGACAGATGCGAAACGACTGGCCGACCGCGCCCACGGGCATATCCGCCGGGTCGGCTTGTTCGTCGATCCCGACGATGCGTCCCTTGCCGAAACGGCGGGCGCTGGCTTTCTCGACGCGATCCAGCTTCATGGTGAAGAATCGCCTGAGCGTTGCGCACGCGTAAAGGCGCAATTCGGGCTGCCCGTCTGGAAAGCGCTGCCTGTCGCCGGAAAGACCGACCTTGATCGCGCCGCTGCATATCGCGATGCAGTTGATCTGATTCTGTTCGACGCCAAGACCCCTAAAGGCACGCTGCCAGGCGGCATGGGGCTGACATTCGACTGGTCGCTTCTCACTAGTTTCAAGACCGGAATTGCCTGGGGCCTTGCAGGTGGGCTCACCCCAGACAACGTGGCGGATGCCGTGCGTCAGACGGGGGCACCGCTGGTTGATACATCATCGGGCGTCGAAACCACACCAGGCGTCAAGGACGTGGACAAGATCGTCGCGTTCTGCAAAGCGGTATCCCAATGTTGACCATGCATAATCCCGTCCCGCGCGCCGGCAAACGATGGCGCTGATCGCTTTGAATTGCATCTGAAGCGAACTTGTACTTTTGCCTGCGAAATCGAGACGATCATGACCGCGCAAGCTTCCAATATCCCAAACTCCCTCCGCAACCTCCCTGACGAGCGCGGCCACTTCGGCCAGTTTGGCGGACGGTACGTTGCCGAAACGCTGATGCCCCTGATCCTTGATCTGGAGAAGGAGTATCGCAAGGCCAAGCAAGACCCGGCATTCGAGCATGAATTCAACGACCTGCTGGAACACTATGTCGGCAGGCCCAGCCCGCTCTATTTCGCACCCCGGCTAACGGAAGAACTGCGGAAGAACGCCCCTGCAGGCAAGGGCGCGCAGATCTGGTTCAAGCGCGAGGAATTGAACCATACCGGCGCGCACAAGATCAACAACTGCGTCGGCCAGATCCTGCTGGCGATGCGCATGGGCAAAACGCGCATCATCGCGGAAACCGGCGCTGGCCAGCATGGCGTCGCCACGGCCACCGTATGCGCGCGTTTCGGCCTGCCTTGCGTGATCTACATGGGCTCCACCGACGTTGCTCGCCAACAGCCCAACGTGTTTCGCATGAAGCTGCTGGGCGCTGAAGTGATCCCGGTCGAAAGCGGCGCAAAAACGCTGAAAGACGCGATGAACGAGGCGCTGCGTGATTGGGTGGCCAATGTGCATGACACATTCTACCTGATCGGCACTGCTGCCGGCCCGCACCCCTATCCGGAACTGGTTCGCGATTTTCAAAGCGTGATCGGTCGTGAGGCACGCGAACAGATGCTGGCACGCACCGGCCGGCTGCCAGACATGCTGCTCGCAGCAGTGGGCGGCGGTTCCAACGCGATTGGTCTGTTCCACCCGTTCCTGGATGATGCTGACGTGAAGATGGTCGGCGTCGAGGCAGCGGGTCACGGGATTGAAACAGGTAAGCATGCAGCAAGCCTCACAGGCGGCAGGCCGGGCATCCTGCACGGTAACAAGACCTACCTGTTGCAGGACGAGGACGGTCAGATCACGGAAGCGCATTCAATCAGCGCGGGTCTGGACTATCCTGGCATCGGACCGGAACACAGCTGGCTGCATGAAAGCGGTCGCGTTTCCTATGTGCCGATTACGGATGACGAGGCGCTGGCCGCATTCCAGCAATGTACGAAGCTGGAAGGGATTATCCCTGCGCTTGAAAGCGCCCATGCGCTCGCCGCGCTGCCGAAAATTGCGCCTACAATGGACGAGGATCAGATCATTCTGGTCAACGTTTCAGGTCGCGGTGACAAGGACATTTTCACGGTTGCAGAACATCTTGGGGTGAAGTTGTGAGTCGGTTTCAAGCTGCGTTTGCAAAAGGTCCGGCCCTAATCACCTTCATGACGGTGGGCGACCCCAGCCCTGATGTCACCCCCGCCATTCTCGACGCCCTGGTCGATGGCGGCGCGGACGTGATCGAGCTGGGAATGCCTTTCACCGATCCGATGGCCGACGGACCGGCAATTCAGGCCGCTAATCTGCGCGCACTGGGTGCAGGCACCAGAACCGCCGACATTCTCCGCATCGCCACAGAGTTTCGAGGACGTCATCCCAATGTGCCTCTGGTGCTCATGGGTTATGCCAACCCGATGACGATCCGCGGCGCAGACTGGTTTGCCGATCAGTGCAAGGCAGCAGGCGTGGACGGTGTGATCTGCGTGGATATTCCGCCAGAGGAAGACGATGCGCTGGGGCCGGCACTGCGCGATGCTGGCGTATCGCCGATCCGGCTCGCCACTCCGACAACCGACGCAGCCCGCCTGCCCGCCGTTCTCAACGGGTCATCGGGCTTTCTGTACTATGTGTCAGTGGCCGGGATCACCGGGCAGCAGCAGGCCGCACAGGCGTCGATTGAGGATGCGGTGAACGCGCTCAAGGCTGCCACCGATCTGCCGGTTGCAGTTGGCTTCGGTGTCCGCACGCCCGAACAGGCAAGCGCCATCGCCAAGGTTGCAGACGGCGTGATCGTGGGTTCGGCGCTGGTCGATCTCGTCGCCAAGCATGGCCGCGACGCCCCCGGCCCGGTACGCGAACTGACGGCAGAGCTTGCTCAGGCAGTTCATTCGGCGCGCTGAGCGTGCGCGACTTCGCCACTTCAGACTCGGCTGCCGTGCAGGCCCAGCTCGACCGTTTGGCAGCCCTTTCGCTACCTCAAGGCCGGATTGGCATAGAGGCAATCCGGGAACTGCTGTCCCGCCTCGGCAACCCGCACCTTCGCTTGCCGCCCACGTTCCATGTAGCAGGCACGAATGGCAAAGGCTCTACCTGTGCCTATCTGCGCGCCATTCTGGAGGCCGAGGGGCTGCGGGTTCATGCCACGATCAGCCCCCACCTGGTGCGCTATAACGAGCGCATCCGGATTGCTGGAAAGTTGATCGAAGATGATGCTCTCGCTGACCTTCTGAAAGAAGTTCTCGACAAGTCAGAAGGACTTGGCGTCAGCTTCTTTGAAACTACGATAGCCGCAGCGTTTCTTTCCTTTGCTCGCGAACCCGGGGATGTGTGCATCCTCGAAACTGGATTGGGTGGGCGGTTCGACGCTACCAACGTGATCGAGAACCCTGTCGTCTGCGGAATTGCCACGCTGGGCATCGATCATGAGCGGTTCCTGCTCTCCCCGGAAGCCGGAACCCCCGAAGAGCCAATCGCCCGCATCGCGTTTGAGAAGGCTGGCATCATCAAACCCGGATCGCCGGTGGTCACCATGGCTTACGAGCCTACCGCTGCGAACGAGATCATACGCGCCGCCAATACCTTAGGGGCGCCGCCACATATGCGGGGCGATGATTGGTCTGCTGCTATTGGGCAGACGATAGAATATCGCGATGCGCGGGGCGCGCTCTCTTTGCCCTTGCCCACCCTGACTGGCGCGCATCAGGCAGATAATGCCGCGCTAGCCGTCGCCATGCTGCGCCATCAGGACACGATTGCCGTGTCTCGGGCAGCTATGGCCGAAGGTATCCGGAGCGCGCGCTGGCCGGCCCGCCTGCAACGATTGACCTCCGGGCCACTGACCGATCTGGCTCCTGGACACGAAATCTGGCTGGACGGCGGACATAACCCCGACGCCGCGGCAGCGATCGCGCGCCATTTCAAAGGACAGCCGCTGCACCTCATCGTGGGAATGCTGGCAAATAAGGATCCGTTGGCGGTTGTCGGACCCCTCTCCGCCCAGACCGTCAACCTCCACTCGCTCGAAATTCCGGGGCATGAGAGCCACTCGCCCGATGCTTTCGGACCAACCGCAAGGCCCGCCCGGAACATTGAGGAAGCGTTGCAAGACCTGCCAAATGATGGCCTTCCCTTACTAATTTGCGGATCACTCTACCTTGCAGGCGACGTGTTGAAGCGGAACGGCGAACTGCCGGACTAACTTACGCGCCCTTCAGCGCCACTGCATCAATGCCCGCGTTCCGCCCCTGCCGGGAAATGCGCCACCACTCCACACAGCACAGCAGCACGGCAAAGAATCCTATTCCGGTGGTCAACAGAAACACCTGATAATAGCCTTGCGCCTCGATCATCTGACCAAGGGCACCGCGCCCCAGAGTGCCCACCAGCAGCGTCAGCGAAGAGACCAGCGCATACTGGACGGCACTGTATCCGCGCGAAACGATGGAAGAGAGATAAGCCACAAAAGCTGCGCCAGCGATGCCAACGGCGATATTCTCGCCCGCAATGGCAAGCATCAGCTTGGCAAGCCGCTCATCACCGCCAAGATGGCTCACCAGCCAGGTGAAACCACTGGCATCGCTCACTGCCTGGATCCGCGCTCCACCCACGGAAAGATCGGCATAAAGCAGGTTGGTGAGCGCCGCGATAACCGCCCCCAACGTCAGCGTCGCCATACGGCCAATGACGGTGAGCAGAGTGCCGCCCGCAGCCAGCCCAAGCATCAAAGCGCCGACGCCGAAGAACTTGGACGCAACGGCGACCTCGTCCTTGGTGTATTGCAACTCACCCAAGTAGAACGGGTAGGCGAAACTACCCCAGATCGAATCTGTAATTCTGTACGTAAGCACCAGACCTAGAACGATAATTACCGCCCAACGCAACCGACCAACGAATTCCTCCAACGGCAGAATCAGCGCGCGGTAGCCATGATCCACAAACCGATCGAGCGCATTCTTAGACGGATGCGGTTCGGTCAAAACATGCCGACCGGTCTTCTTCATGTAGGTCAGCCAAGCCGCGATCAGCGCTGGAATGATAACGGTCGCAACCACCACGAGCGGCCCCTGCGTGGCGATAAAGGACACCGAATCCGGGCGGCTTTCCAGGTCATTACCCAAAGAGCGGACCATGAATACGCCCACCGTAATCAGTGCCCATGCCCACAGCACGCCGATGGCCAGCAGCGACCAGGCCCGCACTCTGGGGTGTATCTCACCGGGAGCCCGAAGCTGGGCCAACTCTTCCTCGTCTGCCCCGATCCGCGTGACTGCATCATCGGCATCCGGCGCCAACAGGCTCAGCAGGCCTACAAACGCCATGATCGCGCCCATCCAGGCATAAACCGTGGGCCAGTCCGTCCGCTCGGCCATGAACAGCGCCAGCGCGCCGCCTACCAGCGCAGCAATACGATAACCCATCTGGTAGACCGTGGAGAGGATGTCGATCGTCGCTTCCTCATCCGCCACGTCAACACGCCATGCGTCGATCACCACGTCTTGCGTAGCAGAGGCAAAGGCGCCGATTCCCGCAAGCAAAGAGAACCAGCCCAGCGAGGAAACCGGGTTGAGCGTAGAAAGCACCAACAGGATCACGCCGAGCAGCAATTGCGCGGTTACGATCCACTGCTTGCGGCGCCCCAGCCTTGAAACGAGAGGGATATTGACTCGATCCAACAGCGGCGACCACAGAAACTTGAAGGCATATGCCAGCCCGATGAGCGAAAATACGCCCATCGTTTCAAGATCGACTTTCGCGTCTGACAGCCACGCATAAAGCGTGCCCAGCAGCAGTGCGTAGGGCAGCCCGGCTGCAAAGCCGAAAATCGCCATATAGCCGGTCTTGCGGTTGCCCAGCGCCACGAGAATCCGGCGCCAGCCAGGCTTTTTAGGCGTATCGGCAGTGCCATCGGCCATAGGCGTCTCTCCTTGCGGTGTCGGTCGGCTCCGGTGCGATACCGGGGATAGGCGAAGGATGCATCCTATGGGAAGGCTGGATGAACGAGCGATCAACAGCTAAGGCGCTTGGCCATGTCCAAACCTCCTGAACGATCCGGCCAAAAGCGTCCCGCACCCCGCCCCCGCAAACCGGGCGCCACTGCCGCGCCAGCAAAGTCTGCACCCAGAGTGCCGCGCGATGATGCGCCTGCAGGAGGAGAGCGGATCGCCAAGCTTCTCGCCCGCGCGGGGGTCGCAAGTCGGCGCGAGGCGGAGCGCATGATCGCCGAAGGCAGGGTCAAGATGGGCGAGGAACTGGTCACGACTCCAGCCACCATCCTTGAAAACCTTGAGGGCGTCAGCGTTGACGGCAAGCCGGTGAAAGCGCCCGAAGCGACCCGGTTGTTCGCATTTCACAAACCGCCTGGCCTGCTCACCACCGAACATGATCCCGCAGGACGGCCCACGATCTACTCAGCTTTGCGCAATGCCCTGCCCAAGGATTCACCGCGCCTGATGCCTGTCGGCCGGCTTGACCTCAATACCGAAGGGCTGTTGCTGCTTACGAACGATGGCGGGCTCAAGCGGCTGATGGAGCTGCCCTCCTCAAAGATCCCACGCACTTATCGCGCCCGCGCTTATGGCGAAGTCAGCCAAGCTCAGCTTGAAGAACTGATCGAAGGCGTCACGATTGAGGGCATGCATTATGGCAGGATCGACGCCAACTTAATGCGCCGCACGGGCCGCAACCAGTGGATCGAACTGACGCTTTCCGAGGGTAAGAACCGCGAAGTACGCCGAGTGCTCGAACATTTAGGGCTTAAAGTAGGCAGGCTGATCCGCATCGGGTATGGACCATTCGCACTTGATGAATTGCCAAAGGGTGCTGCTGTCGAAATTCGTGCAGCAGACCTCGCTCGCTTCCGCGCAGAGCTTGTTCGCTCAGCCGGCAAAAGGAACGCGGAATGAGGATCATTGCCGGTGAATGGCGCCGCAGGCCCATTGTCGCGCCTGCAGGAGACACGACGCGCCCTACAGCGGATCGCACTCGCGAAACGCTGTTCTCGATGCTGACGAGCCGCCTCGGGTCGTTTGAAGGCTTGACGGTGGCCGATCTGTTCGCGGGTTCAGGCGCGCTTGGTCTGGAGGCGCTTTCACGCGGAGCCGCCCGCGCGATATTCGTGGAACAGGATGCTGCGGCACTACGGTCCCTGAGAGCCAACATCGCGAACTTACGTGCACAGGGGCAATGCGACGTTCGCGCATCATCGGTTATGGCGCTTGGCAAAGCGATCGAACCGCTTGACCTCTTAATGATGGACCCGCCTTACGGCACCGGTGCGGGCGCGGTTGCGCTCGATAAGCTAAACCGGTTGGGCTGGATCGGGCCGGCAAGTTGGATAACAATCGAAACACGAAGCGATGAAACCATCGTGGTAAAAGGTTTCGAAGTTGAAGCCACCCGCGACGTAGGCAAGGCCCGCCTACACATCATCAGAGCAGCTTAGTGTTCGAACAAGAAAGCGCCGGATGTTTCGACGCTTTCAAGATTCCACTTATTTGCCGCTGCGATTTACACAGCTATCTTGGACGGCACCCTTGCAGACAGGGTATGCCTCCTTCGGCGCGGGGTTCATCACACCGCCTTGCACCGTCGCATTCGAAACGTAGGTGGTACCTGCCGAAGGCGCTGGCGCCGATGCGGGTGTCATAGTCGCAGGCGCTGTACCAGCAGCCCCTCCAACGGGGGGCGGAACGGCATCATCTGCTGAATTTGCAGGGGGGCCACTAGCTGCAGGTGGCGTAGCTGCCTGACCCTTCAGCTGCGCCAAAATTGACGTCCAAGCTTGAGCCTGTTGCTCAGGCGTCATGCTTTGCACCTGTGTACGCTGTTCAGGAGTTAGCGCCCAATATCCTTCGCGCTGTTCACTATCCAGGCCCCAGAAGTACGTTTTTTGCGCCTCGGTCCAGCTATCAAATTCGGTTTTCCTTTCGGCTGCCAATCCATCGTAGAAAGCCTTCTGCTCTGCTGTCATGGATGTAGCTTTGGCAGCGGTGTCGGCACTGGAAGTAGTTGGTTGCGCGATCGCCACCGGCATCATAGTGAGGGACATTGCAGCGACCCCAGCCATAAATATTCTTCGCATACTTCGAGCTCCTCTGATTGACTTCAACTAATGCGACGAGCGAAACGGCCATTTGTTCCAAGAAGTCGACAAACCGAGCTTGCACTGCGACGGCGTGTTCCCTAGCTGTTCACTGTGCCAGACATGATTACCTCCCCGAGCAATGGCGATGCTGACGCGCTGATCGCAGGTCTGAATGCCCCTCAGCGCGAAGCCGTTCTGACCACCGAAGGGCCGGTGCTGATGCTTGCTGGGGCGGGAACCGGCAAGACCGCGGCACTAACCGCGCGGCTGGGTTTCTTGGTGCGCCAGCGGCTCGCGTGGCCATCCGAAATCCTGTGTGTCACGTTCACCAACAAGGCCGCGCGTGAAATGCGGGAGCGTGTGGGGCGACTGATCGGCCCAGCAGTGGAGGGCATGCCTTTTCTCGGTACGTTCCACTCCATCGCAGCCAAAATGCTTCGTCGACACGCTGAGCTGGTTGGACTGCAATCGAATTATACGATCATCGATACCGACGATCAGTTACGCCTGCTGAAGCAACTCATTCAGGCTAATGATTTGGACGAAAAGCGCTGGCCCGCCCGCCAGCTTGCCGGGCTGATCGATCGTTGGAAAAATCGCGGGCTGAACCCCGCCGATCTCGATGCGATGGAGAATGAGGCTTATGCCAATGGTCGCGGGCAGCAGTTCTATCAGCTCTATCAGGATCGCCTGAAGGCACTGAATGCCTGCGATTTCGGCGATCTCCTACTGCATGTTCTGAACATTTTTCGCACCAACCGCGATGTGCTGCAGCAGTATCAGCAGCGGTTCAAATACATCATGGTGGACGAATATCAGGACACCAATCAGGTCCAGTATCTCTGGCTGCGGCTGCTGGCCCAGGAACGCAAGAATATCTGCGTTGTGGGAGATGACGACCAGTCCATCTATTCGTGGCGCGGAGCAGAAGTTGCCAATATCCTGCGGTTTGAAAAGGATTTTCCGGGCACAACGGTGATCCGTTTGGAGCAGAATTACCGTTCCACCCCACAAATCCTTGCTGCAGCCTCAGGACTGATTAGCGAGAATAGCGAACGCCTTGGCAAAACGCTTTGGACGGATCGCCATGCCGGGGACCGAGTTCGCGTCATCGGCGTATGGGACGCACCCGAAGAAGCACGGCGCGTGGGCGAAGAGATTGAGCGGCTGGAGCGCGAGGGCGCGCCGCTGGATCGAGTGGCGATCCTCGTGCGCGCTCAATACCAGACGCGCGAGTTTGAAGACCGGTTTATAAGTATAGGGCTTAACTACCGGATTATCGGTGGTTTTCGTTTTTACGAACGTTCCGAAATCCGCGACACGCTTGCGTATCTTCGGGTAATCGCCCAGCCTTCAGACGATCTGGCCTTTGAGCGAATTTACAACACCCCGAAGCGAGGGCTCGGCACAAAGGCGTTGGAAAAGCTTCACGTTCACGCTCGCCGACGCGGGATTCCGCTCGCTGCGGCGGCAATGGAAATTGCCGATACCGATGAGCTTCCCGCCCGCGCACGTAATACAGTGGTATCGCTAATGCGCGATTTCGCCCGGTGGCGCGATATGACGGGCACGCTTTCACCTGCCGAGCTCGCACGCACCGTGTTGGACGAATCCGGATACACCGCGATGCTTCAAGCAGAACGCACCCCGGAGGCCAATGGCAGGCTGGAAAACCTCACTGAACTTGCGCGCGCAATGGAAGAGTACGAAACGCTCGGCGACTTCCTCGAACACGTCAGCCTTGTCATGGACAACGAGGCGGCGGATGACAGCGAGAAGGTCACAATCATGACCATGCACGCCGCCAAGGGGCTGGAATTCGATAACGTCTTCCTTCCCGGTTGGGAGGAAGGAGTATTCCCTTCACAGCGCGCCATCGACGAAGGCGGGCTCGCCAGTCTGGAGGAAGAGCGCCGGCTCGCCTATGTGGCCATCACCCGTGCCAGACGGCACTGCACTATTCTTCACGCGGCAAATCGGCGGATTTATGGTCAGTGGACCAGCTCCATTCCCTCGCGCTTCATCGGAGAACTTCCTTCCGAGCATGTGGACGAAGAAACCACGCTGACCGGCGGTGCATCCTTGTGGCGCGCGCAATGGTCGGAACATTCCGATCCCTTCGCGGATGTCGCCCGCGCCCAACCCTCACGCGCCACGACGCGCGGCCCGGGCTGGCAGCGAGCCACCACGCAGGCTTACGATCCTGCTCCCAAGCGGATCAAGGAAGCGACGCGCAGCGCGGCAAGTTTCGCCGCCAAACCCCGCACGGACATCTCAGTGGGCACACGCGTGTTCCATGAAAAGTTCGGCTATGGCGCGGTCACGGGACAGGATGGCAACAAGCTGGAGATCGACTTCGAAAGCGGCAGCCACAAGCGCGTGATCGACAGCTTCGTCAAACTTGCTGACAGCGTCTGACCTGCGTCAGGCGGCGGCCACCGCTACAGGCTTTGCACGCGCATAGCGCGAAAGCCCGAACATCAATACTGCCGCGATTAAGAAGCTTGCTGCGAGGATGAAGAACAAGCCATCGTAACTGCCTGAAGAGTCGTAAATTTCACCGCTCATCCGCATGGCAATTGCCCCGGCAATGGCAAGCATTAGAGAAGCCATACCGTTGGCGGAAGCGAACGAGGCTGAACCCACCAAATCGGCAATCAGCGCCATGTAAAGCGGCAGCAGCACGCTGGCAGCAAGTCCCAACAACCCGGCCAGCAATACGATCACCATGTATTCTGAAGAGAAGGGGATTACTGCAACAACTGCGGCCATTGCCACCAGCATAAAGACAAGCGCGAACGACTTATCGAAGGCGTCTCCGATCCACGCCAACACGAACTTTCCGATCAGCCCGGTTATTCCCATCACCGACAGTAAGCCTGCGGCGGTCGTCATATCTACGCCTTGTTCCTGAACCATGGGCACCAGCGTGACCGTGACCGCTTGATAAAGGCCAAGGCTGAGGGTCATCGCAGCGACAAGAACCCACAAGGGCGCAATGCGCAGGATATCCTTGGTGCTTAGCGGCTTAAGGCTGGCCTGCTGCGCGGGGGCAGCAGTATGCGCCACCGCCTTTGCGCGTTTGGGCAACGGTTCAACATCGTCTGGGCCCGGTCGCTCGCGCAAAAAACATATCAGCAGCAGAAACACGCTGCCGACAATAACCCCCTGCCCCATTACGGTGGTACGCCACCCGAAAGCAGCTATCAGCGCACCAACGATTGGCGGCATCACCACGGCGCCCAGAGACATGCCGATAACCGCGATCGCCATTGCACGCGCGCGCTGCGCCTCAAACCAGCGGGCAACCAGAGTAAGAGCCCCTGCACTCGCCACGCCGCCCAAGACGGCAGGTATGGTGATCGCGAGCACTGCCGCACTTATCCACATATTATGGGTTAGCCCCAGGACCACCAGGCCAACCATGTAGCAAAGGGCGCCGAAGGTCATAATCCAACGCACGGGATAAATATCGGCCAGTCGCCCAAATATCGGTGCGAATATTGCCCCGCCAATGTTGCCAACCACGAAAGCGGTGTTCACATCGGCTCGCGACAATTGAAAATCTTCGGCTACTGGCAGAACGTACAACCCATAAACGGCTACAGTCGTGCCCATTGCCAACAGCATGATCAGGCTTGAGATCGCCACGACGATCCAACCGTAATATATCCGCATCGCTCTCTCCAGCGCGCCGCTCACTCCCGGAGAGAATCACACGATTCACCCACCAGCCGTGACAGCCGATTTGTTATTAGGAGAGTCTATCGCGCGCAGGATGGCAGGGCAACCCACTGGAACCAGTGGGGCCACGCGGGAAATGCTTTAGATCATAGGAATAGTCGGGGCGTACTCAGCCAAACGCGGAAATGTGCAGGAATTCCGGCACTGGTCCGTTCCAGCCTTCGTCGCCAGCTCCCGGCGCCTCACGACGCGGTGGGGCGGGCATTTCCTTTGGAGGACGGGGTTCGGAACGTTCGGCACGCTGCGGAGCAGAAGGCTCTGCGCGACGCGGTTCGGCAGCCTTCTTCGAAGTTGAGCGCGACGATTTCTTCTTTGGCGAATCTGCAGCAGCGGGTTCGGCATCGCCGACCAAATCGCCCACATATTCGGGTATCGCTATCCCTGTCAGCTTCTCGACATTGGCGATGGCTTCTGCGTCCTCGCGAGTGACGAAAGTGTACGCGGTGCCCGTTGCGCCGGCACGGCCCGTCCGGCCAATCCGGTGAATGTAATCGTCAGGGTGCCAAGGCGTATCGAAATTAAAGACGTGGCTGACGCCCTTCACGTCCAACCCGCGGGCAGCCACGTCGGAGGCGCAGAGGATGTTGATCTCGCCGTTTTTAAAACGCTCAAGCTCAGCGATACGAGTCGACTGATCCATGTCGCCATGGATTTCGCCGCTGGCAAAACCATGACTGGCAAGGCTCTTGTTCAATTCGCGAACGGTGGTCTTGCGGTTGGCAAAGACGATCGCAGTAGTGACGTTCTCTTTAGTGATAAGTTTGCGGAGCAATTCGCGCTTCTTCTGGGCGGCAACACGCACCTTGAACTGTGCAATATTGATGTTCGCCGTCGCGGGACGAGTCGCCTCAATCTTCTTGGGATTGGAAAGGAAGCGGTCTGCCAGCTTTGCAATCGGCGGCGGCATGGTTGCCGAAAAAAGCAGCGTTTGGCGGGTCGAAGGAAGCTTCGTGCAGATGTGCTCGATATCGGGGATGAAACCCATGTCGAGCATCCGGTCCGCCTCGTCGATCACCAGCAGTTCGCAACCCGTCAACAGGATCTTGCCCCGCTCAAACAGGTCCATCAGCCGGCCCGGCGTGGCGATCAGTACGTCCACGCCCTCGCTCAACGCCTTGATCTGATCACCCATCTGTACGCCGCCAATCAGCAGCGCCATCTTCAGATCGTGATTAACACCGTACTTTACGAAATTGTCAGCCACCTGGGCCGCCAGTTCGCGAGTCGGTTCAAGGATAAGCGAACGCGGCATCAGCGCCCTGCGCCGTCCCTGCGCCAGAATATCGATCATGGGGAGCACGAAGCTGGCGGTCTTGCCGGTTCCGGTCTGCGCAATCCCAATAAGGTCACGCATCATCAGCACGGAGGGAATGGCCTGCGCCTGAATAGGCGTAGGTTCATCGTATCCCGCGGCGGCGACGGATTGCAGAAGTTCGTCAGACAAGCCGAGATCGGCGAATTTCATAATCGTAGAAAATATCCGGAGTAATTGAACAGGCGGAAGCCCGTTCTTGCATCTATGAACAGTGTTGCATGTTCATGGACAGGCGCGCCGTACGCAGAAACATTGCCGAAAGTCAAGAAATCAACTGAGATGGACCCCAAAATCAGCGCGACAAACCTATGAGTTGCCTCATCACGGAGATTCTGCAGTTTGCACCGCTTCGGGACTGCAAGGTATCGCGATCCACGCACAACCGCCCATCTCTGCTGCGCGATAGATAGAAGCCTGAATAGAAATCACGGGCTCGGCATTCTCGCTCAAGCTGCGCGCGGACCACGCGGCGATCGCGAAGATACAGAATGAGGTCATTGCCACTATGTGGCTGAACCCCTGCAATTTCGCCAATTGAGATGCATCGGCCCATGCGGCGCTCGATCATCGTTTCGTTCACCACCCTCCGCGGGACGTTAGGCTGCACGTCAGGACGATGATGCGGGACCGAGGACGGGCCGTGCGGCGCTATTCGAATGCGCAAGCTTTGCTCAATACGAACCTGATTGGCGTTGTGCGGCAGAAAACTGCGGACGCCGATGCTTCCGCCGGTCAAGCGACTATCAACACCTTCATGAATTCCGAAAGCAGCTTCACGTGCGCCGCGTTCAAAACCGGCAACCGGCCCCGCCTGCTCCGCCGCTAGCGATGCAGGAGTCATCTCGGGCAGCCGCTGCATCACATCGGCAACGGGGAAAAGCAGCGCAAACGGCGCCAGCAAGGCAGTCGGTAGACTCATTCAGTCAAACACGGTTCCGAAAGCATGTGTGGTGGGCACCATACGCCAGGTGGTTGAACCATCGCTTAACCTCTGCCCGCCTTTGCCCGTGGCTTTACCGCAGTGGATCATTGCCGGATGCAACCTCTGCCCGACTGTGACATAACCAGTAACATGAACGCGAACCAGATTTTCCTTTCCGATGCGACCGATTTGTTGGGCTCTGATGGAATCACGACTGACCCCGATCTGGTCGGCCCATGGCTAACAGATTGGCGTGGACGCTACACCGGTCGCGCAATAGCAATGGCAACACCGCGCGATGCTCAGCAGGTTTCGGAACTGGTGAAATTGTGCGCGCGGCATGGCGTCTGCATCGTGCCCCAAGGCGGTAATAGCGGCATGGTCGGCGGCGCAACGCCGGACGAAAGCGGCGATTCACTGCTCCTCTCGTTGCGGCGGTTGGATAAGGTCCAATCCGTCGACATTGACGCCCGTACCGTTACCTGCGGAGCCGGGGTCGTTCTGCAAACACTGCAAGAAGCCGTTGCGGAAGAAGGTATGCGCTTCCCCCTCACATTGGGCGGCAAGGGTTCAGCAACGGTCGGCGGGCTGATCTCCACCAACGCAGGCGGCAGCCAAGTGCTGCGCCATGGCTCCATGCGTTCGCTGGTGCTCGGACTAGAAGCGGTGCTGGCCGACGGCAGCATATATTCTATGCTTACCCCGCTAAAGAAGGACAATCGCGGGTTCGATCTGAAGCAATTGCTCATCGGGTCAGAAGGCACGCTCGGCATCGTCACGGCGGCGACATTGCGAATTGTGCCAGCGATCGCGGATCGATTGGTCATCTGGGCCGGTCTGCCATCGTTGCAAGCGGCGCGCACCTTGCTGCTGTTTTGTCAGGATAATGCAGGCGACCTTCTGGAAGGGTTTGAGGTGATGCCCCAGGCTTGCCTTGACGCCGTGCTTGAATATCTGCCCGGATCGCGCAGTCCGCTACCAGGCAAACACGAATGGCACGCGCTAATTGAAGTTGTCGCAGACTCTTCACTAGCTACCGAATTGCGCAACAGGTGCGAAGCGCTCATGGCTCAGGCCCTTGAACGCGACCTTGTAGAAGACGCCGTTTTCTCCTCCAACGAAACGCAGGCTGAGGCGTTCTGGCTTCTGCGAGAGTCGGTCGCCCCGGCAGAGCGGGCCCGCGGTCCGGCCGTTCAGCACGACATTTCCGTCGCTGTAGACAAAATGCCGGAATTCGTGGACGCAATCGTCCCAAAGGTGGAAGCTGAATGGCCCGGCACTCACGCAGTGGCTTTTGGCCACCTCGGCGATGGTAATGTCCATTTCCACGTTATCGCTCCGCCAGGTGCTGAAGGCGGAAATTGGTATGAAAATGAAGGCAAACGGATCAGCCACGATGTTTATGACATGGTCACGCAATGGGGCGGGTCGATCTCTGCGGAGCATGGAATCGGGAAGTTAAAGCGCGATGAACTGATGCGCCTGGGAGATCCCGTCGCCTTGGCCATCATGGCCACGGTCAAGAAGGCGCTGGATCCAAACGGACTCCTCAATCCCGGTAAACTTGTTTAACAGTTCCTCCGATCGCGCGGCGTCGGGGGAGGCAGCCCTTGCGCCTGCAGGCACCAGACTTTAAAGGCTGCCACCTTAATCTGCCTGACGGGAGAATTTTTGATGGCCAGCGCGCCGCAAGCCTCTAATTTGCCTCTTTTTTATAAGCAGATAGTTCCGCTTAACCACGCGGATCATGGCAATTACCACGCCCGCAAGACTGACAAGGCCGAATGGATGGCCAATCAGCACGCGATTCCGCTGACCGTCGAGGAATTCCCGGCCGCGCAGCGTTTCTATCCCATCGTCTTTTCGGCCGGGAACAACCCTGTCCCCCTGGCCCTCATGGGCATGAGTGAAGGCATCAACGTCTTTGTTGACGATGAAGGCACGCTTTTGGAAGACGTGTATGTTCCGGCCTATGCCCGTCGTTACCCCTTTATTCTTGCACGGCTGCGGCCGGAAGCTGACGAGCTGTCGCTCTGCTTCGATCCCGAGTGCAACCTGATTGGTGAGTTCGAAGATGGCGAACCGCTGTTCGTTGGCGATGAGCCCAGCGAGCACATCCAGAACACGCTGAAGTTCTGCGAACAGTTCGAAATCGCCGGAAACAAGACCAACGCTTTCATGGCCGAACTCAACAAGCACGACCTGCTTATGGACGGCGAGCTGAGCTTCCAGCGCGATGGTGATGAAAATCCGATGGTTTATCGGGGTTTCAGGATGGTAAATCAGGAAAAGCTTCGCGACTTGCGTGGAGACATCCTGCGTGCATGGAACCAGAACGGCATGCTGCCTCTGATCTTTGCACACCTCTTTTCGCTGGAACTGGTGAAGGGTGTTTTCGCTCGCCAGATTGGCCAAGGCAAACTTCCATTGCCCGCAAAACCAGCGGGTCAGTAAGGGCCAAAACCCAGGAAAAGCCGTTCTTCCGGATTAACCGGATGAAGAGGTAACTGCCGATCGATGGATCGCTATTGCCTGAAGGGTTGTAAAAACCGGCGGGTTGACTTATATTCTGGATGTCTGTCGGCGCTACCCTCATGGCCCGACCAGACAGGTGCACTAAGGTGCACTTCCTCCCTGAACCTTGGCCACCTCGTGCATCGCACGAGGTGGTTTTTTATTCGGCGGCTTCGCTCCATCCATGGGGGCTGGACATATCACCCAAAATGGCGGCCTGATCAGCCATTGAGCGCACCAAATCGGCCAGCAGGGCAATCACTTTCCCTGCCCCTACCCCCAAGTTCGATCCTTCCCGATCAAGGTAGATCGCACGATCAATTTCCAGTTGCAGTCCGTGTAACCCTGACTTCGGATTGGCGTGCCGTTCCAGAACATAGCCACCGGAATAGGGCCGATTGTGCGCAAATAGCCGATCATGGCGATGAAGCATGGAAAAGACAGTTGCGACCAAACTGCCATGACATGATGCACCGAAGCGGTCTCCCACTACGAATTCGGGCGGCAATGCTGCGCCTCTGGGCCGAATGGTCGGCATCGAATGCAGATCGAGAAGCACCGCCGCTCCCCAACGTGCTCTCAGTTCCGTCAACGCATCGGACACCGCCAAATGATAGGGTTCGTGAATAGAAGCAATTCGCTGCGCTAAATCAGCAGCAGCAAGGTTCCGCTTCCACAACTCTCCCATTCCCGGCACGCGCCGAGGGATAATGCCCAACCCGTTGCGCGCGCGCCTGCTGGGAGCATAAGTATCCAATTGCGGCCTGCCCTCGCCCACGATCATTCCCCAATCCACATCGTCGGGTGCGCGGTTCAAATCAATCATTGCGCGCGGAGCATGGGCAACAAGCAGAGCCGCACCAGTCTGTTCGGCCACCGCGTGGCCAATGCGGTCCACCAATCTATCCTCAAGCCGCAAGGCTGCCGCATCCGGATCTCGCAGGTCTGCCAAGATTGCGTCGGGATATGAACGCCCTGCATGAGGAACTGAGATCAACACCGGGATCAGGGAGGTCTTCGGGCTGCTCAGCGTAAATGCAGGGCTACCAGCCGTTCCGGGAATCATCCCGCCTGACCGGTATTGCGAATCACTTGCTGAATTTCCGACACCCATACCTCTTGCTGTCGCTTTCCAGCCATCGTGTCAAAGCTGGGCATGTCTGAACAAGGGCGAGGAATTTAACCTCAGTTCAGTATAACGACGTCATTAGCCTTCACCGGCACAAAGTTCCGAACCAACAATGGACCTTACCATGATTCGCATCCTGCTGGCGGAAGACGATGAAGCCATGCGCACTTACCTTTCCCGCGCGCTTGATAATGCAGGGTACGAAGTAACGGCCGTTGGCAGCGGTGTTGATGCATTGCCTTATCTCGAGACGGAATGCTTCGATCTCCTTTTGTCAGACATCGTGATGCCCGAAATGGACGGGATCGAACTGGCACAGCAATGCGCCAGAATCAGTCCGGATACGAAAGTGATGTTCATCACTGGATTCGCAGCGGTTGCATTGCGCGCAAATCGTAACGCCCCACAGGCAAAAGTGCTGTCGAAACCCTTTCATTTGCGCGATCTGGTGCTTGAAGTTCAGCGGATTTTCGAAAACGATGGCAGGGTTAGCCTGCGGTAGCTGCAAATATTGCTGCAAAGCCGCTTGCATAGCCGAAGCTGCCTCGCTAGATGGCGCTTCCGCACTGGCCACGGCCAGCAGCGAACGAATGGTGTGGGCGTATAGCTCAGTGGTAGAGCACTATGTTGACATCGTAGGGGTCGCAAGTTCAATCCTTGCTACGCCCACCATTCGAGCCGCTGAGGTTGAGCGGTCATAGCGGTCTGACCGCCGGTCGATCCTATCAAATCGAATCCCCAAACCGAACTGCAATCAAGGCGGCTTGCGGCACGATGCCGGAGTCGCGCACCTTGCACCCCTCCCAGCCTCTGCTAAGAGACTGCCGAATTCCACTCGAGGGGAGCAATCCAACACATGGCAAAGATTAAGGTTAAGAACCCCGTCGTCGAAATGGACGGCGATGAAATGACTCGCATCATCTGGCAATGGATTCGCGAGCGTCTGATCCTCCCCTATCTCGACATTGACCTGAAGTACTACGACCTCTCGATCGAAAATCGCGACGCGACGGACGACAAGGTTACCGTTGAGAGCGCGGAAGCAACCAAGCAGTATGGCGTCGCCGTAAAGTGCGCGACCATTACTCCGGATGAAGCACGCGTTGAGGAATTTAACCTCAAGCACATGTGGAAGTCGCCCAACGGCACGATCCGCAACATCCTGGGCGGCGTCGTGTTCCGCGAACCCATCGTGATCCAGAACGTTCCCCGCCTGGTTCCGGGTTGGACGGACCCTATCGTCGTTGGCCGTCACGCATTTGGCGACCAGTATCGTGCGACTGACACGCTGATCCCCGGCCCCGGCACGCTGCGTCTGGTGTTCGATGGTGACAACGGCGAAAACCTTGATCTTGAAGTCTTCAAGTTCCCCAGCGCGGGCGTCGCAATGGCGATGTACAACCTTGACGATTCGATCCGCGATTTCGCTCGCGCCAGCTTCAACTACGGCCTCAACCTCGGCTGGCCAGTATATCTGTCTACCAAAAACACGATCCTGAAGGCCTACGACGGCCGCTTCAAGGATCTGTTCCAGGAAGTGTTTGAAACCGAAGGCTTCAAGGAACAGTTTGCCGAAAAGGGCATCGAATACGAACACCGCCTGATCGACGACATGGTCGCTTCCGCACTGAAGTGGAGCGGTAAGTTCGTCTGGGCTTGCAAGAACTACGACGGCGACGTGCAGTCGGACACGGTTGCGCAGGGCTTCGGTTCGTTGGGCCTCATGACCTCCGTGCTCATGGCACCAGACGGCAAGACCGTTGAAGCTGAAGCGGCACACGGCACGGTGACCCGCCATTATCGTCAGCACCAGAAGGGCAATGCCACTTCCACGAACCCGATTGCTTCGATCTTCGCGTGGACGCGCGGCCTGATGTATCGGGGCAAGTTCGACGAGACTCCGGACGTTGTGCGTTTTGCCGAAACTGTTGAGCGCATCTGCATTGAGACCGTTGAAAGCGGCAAGATGACCAAGGATCTCGCGCTGCTGATCGGTCCGGATCAGAGCTGGATGACGACCGAACAGTTCTTCGAAGCGATCGTTCAGAACCTCGAAGCAGAAATGAAGGCCTGGAACTAAGTTTTCCAGTCTGAATAATTGAGGCCCGGCCTGCCCTTGGTTCTTGCCAAGGCGCGCCGGGCCTTCTTCGTTTGGGGGCCAGTTTAACGCACGCCCGGCAGCGCCCGAACTGCGCTAGCTAAATCGCAACGAGCCGTGGCATAATAGATCATGGCATCCACCGAGCTCTACTCGCCCGTACTCTCCGATGCCCTGGTGATACTTGGGGCAGCGGGCCTCGTGATCCCGGTGTTCGCGCGTTTCCGGATCACGCCGATTATCGGGTTCATTCTGGTCGGTTTGCTGGTTGGGCCGTATGGCTTGGGCCGATTGGTCTTCGACCATCCTTGGCTAGGGTACTTCTCCATAACCGACCCCGAAGGGCTGCAAATATTTGCGGAACTGGGGATCATCCTGCTACTCTTTTCAATCGGCTTGGAACTCTCGTTCGATCGATTGTGGGCCATGCGAAGGCTTGTTTTTGGCCTCGGGTTGATGGAGATGCTCGTCCTCGCCGGAGCCTTTGCCTTCATTTTAGCCTCCATCGGCGAGCCGATCAAAGGCGCCATTGCCCTTGGCTTGGCGCTCGCACTTTCATCGACCGCGCTTGTGCTTCGCATCACCAATTCCAAGACCCCCGTCGGCAGGGCGGCACTTTCGATGTTGCTGTTCGAAGACCTCGCAATCGTGCCAATTATCTTCCTTTTGGGTGCACTGGCACCAAACTCCGTTGAAATGGAAGGCGGCAGCCTGCTTAACACTCTGCTGATCGGAGCAGCGGTTATTGCGGCCCTGCTTATTGCTGGGCGTTTCCTTCTGCCTCACCTTTTTGCGCAGGCCGCGCGGACGAAAAGCCCGGAACTGTTCCTCGCCGCCAGCCTGCTCGTTGTCATCGTCGCATCACTGGCGACTGCGGCGGCGGGGCTTTCTGCCCTGGTCGGTGCGCTGATCGCAGGGCTCCTCATCGCGGAGACGGAATATCACGGCGAAGTCGAGAATATTACCGAGCCGTTCAAGGGCCTGGCGTTGGGCGTCTTTCTTACCACAATAGGAATGAGCATCGACCTGCAGGTCGTATGGGAAAATTTAGGGTCGATCCTGTTGGCCACAGGGGGTGTTCTATTGGTCAAAGCCGCTGTTACCGCTCTGTTGCTGCGCATGATGGGCGCACGACCAGGCCTCGCGACCGAAACCGGCATCCTGATGTCCAGCCCGTCTGAAACCACCCTCATCGTGTTAACCGCCGCGACAACGGCTCAACTTATCCAGCCGGGCACCGCGCAATTCTGGCAGATTGTCACGGCCATCGGCCTTACCATCACGCCGATTCTCTCCTTGATCGGGCGGACGTTGGCCCGCCGGGTTGATGGCGTGGAAGCGCCGTCAACCACCGGGACCGACGATGGCGATGGCAGGGCCTTGATCATTGGCTTTGGGCGCGTCGGAAAGGTGGTGGCTGACATGCTCAGCCGGCATGGCAAGTCGTACATCGCCATTGAAAGCGATCCGGATCTCGTTTCCGAGGGCCGAAGTGAAGGGTATAATGTGGCTTTCGGCAACGCTGCGAACGCCAAAGCATTGACGCGAATTGGCATCCAAAACGCCGAAGCCGTTATCATGACGATGGACGAGCCTGTTACCGCTTACCGATTGGTCAAACGGCTTCGCAAACAGTTTCCCGGTATGCCAATTCTGGCTCGTGCTCGCGATGCCAGCCATGCGGCAGCACTCTATCGCGCAGGGGCCAGCCATGCCGTGCCCGAGACTTTGGAAAGCTCTCTGCAATTGTCCGAAGCGGTGCTCGTAAATTTAGGCGTGGCCATGGGGCCTGTTATCGCTTCCATCCACGAAATGCGGGATTCGATGCGCGACAAGATCATGGAAGAAGGGTTACTAGACATTCGCCCCTCGCTGAGAAGCGGGAGCATCAAACAACCGGAGACTTAACGCCCCAAAAGGACCACTACCATGCCCGACCTTGAACTTTCGGTTACGCGTTTCATTGCCGCACCCCCTGCAAAGGTTTGGGAGGTCATGACAGATCGTCAGGAAGAATGGTGGTGCCCTCGCCCTTGGCGGGCCGAAATTGACGAGGAAGATCGTCGTCCCGGCGGAGCCTGCAACATGACATTCTATGGTCCCGACGGCGAAAAGGTGCCGCAGATCGGCACTTATCTCGCTTATGAAGAAGGCCGCCGCTTCGTGACAACCGACGCAATCGTCGGTGATTTCCAGCCGGCCGGGCCATTCATGATCGGCATTTGGGAAATTGAACCCGAAGGATCAGGAACCCGCTATACAGCCCGCGCTCGCCATTGGAGTGACGAAGCGCGCAGGGAACATGAAGAGATGGGTTTCCTGGAAGGCTGGCAAGCATGCGCTGATCAACTCGCGGAAATCTGCGAACGCGAAGCTAAAGCGATCTAGCGCGACGTCACCATCTTGCGCAGCACCTGATAGGCATCGACCACGCTTTGCAGCCGGGCCTCATGCTTGCGATCTCCGCCATTATGATCGGGATGGTATCGGCGCAGCATTTCTGTGTAGCGCCGTCGCACAGTGCGCGAATCGGAATCGACTGAAAGGCCCAGCACTTCCAGCGCGTGCCGCTCGTCCCTCCTCACGATCGCGCCATCGGGCTGCTGCTGAAAACGGGCGGAGCGTTCCGACTGCGACCGGAATGACCGCGCTCGCTGACTGATCGCATCAAGTGGATCGGCAAAATTCGCCCAATCAGGGGAACCGTCAATTCCCGCGGTGGGCCTGAAGGCGCGCGTCTCCCTCTCCCACCCGCTGAGGGGGGACTGGGCTTCGAAAATCTCGTCCGCACTCATACCTTCGAAGTAATCATAACCGGCATTGAACTGGCGAACGTGATCAAGGCAGAACCAGCGAAACTCGCCCGGTCCATCGAAACTGGGAGGTTGCACGCCGGGCGCGCGAAATTCCCCCGCTTCCTCGCATGAGGGCCAGTTGCAGGTTCTGCCGGGCGATTCGAAGCGTCCATGAAATCTGTGTCTACTCACCGGTTCCCACATGGCGTCGCATGCCCTAGATTGGAACCCTAGGAGACGAAATGAGCGGACAGATTGAACAGGAAATACGCCAGCGGCTGACTGCAGCCCTTTCGCCGGTGCGTCTGGCGGTGGTGAATGATAGCGCTCATCACGCGGGGCACGCCGGGCATGATGGCAGCGGAGAATCGCACTTCACTGTGGAGATCGAGAGCGCCGCCTTTGCCGGAGTCTCACGCCTGCAGCGGCAGCGCATGGTGAACGCCGCACTGGGCGATCTGCCCGGACAACGCGTTCACGCCCTTGCCATTAAGGCGCGCGCTCCGGGTGAGGCGTGATGATGGCAATTACAGGATAACAATTCGGGAGTCAGCCGATGAGCATCGTCCAGACCGTCACCCCATCCACCCACGATCTTGGCCAGTTCGAGGTTCGCCGAGCGATTCCCTCTCCCCATTTGCGTATGGTTGGCCCCTTTATCTTCGTCGATCAGTTCGGCCCCGCGCATCTCGACATCGGCTCTGCCATGGATGTTCGCCCGCACCCGCACATCGGCCTCGCTACCGTAACGTGGCTGTTTGAAGGCGCGATCGATCACCGTGACAGCTTGGGTAGCTTCTCTACGATCCGCCCCGGTCAAGTGAACCTGATGACGGCGGGATCGGGCATCGTCCATTCCGAACGCAGCCCGCAGGAAGAACGTGATGCGGGACCAAGGCTCTACGGCATGCAGACATGGCTCGCCCTTCCTGACGGCATGGAGGAGATTGATCCTGCGTTTGAGACTCTCGCATCGCTTCCGATGGTGGAAGATCACAAGACGAAGGCGCACGTAATCATGGGCTCGCTGTGGGGTGCAACTGCGCCGACCACCCAGCATTCTCAGACGATCTACGCCGAAATTCTTCTGGATTCGGGTGGTTCGATTCCCATCGACACATGCGCGGACGAACGCGCTGTGATGTTGGTAGGTGGCCAAGGTTCAATCGATGGCACGCAACTGGGCCTTTATGACCTGACTGTGCTTGCCCCCGGCGATGCGATGACACTTGCCAGCGAAAGTGGCGGGCGGATCATGCTGTTAGGCGGAGAGGCTTTTTCCACCCGGCGCCACGTTTACTGGAACTTCGTCAGTTCCTCGCGTGACAGGATTGAACAGGCCAAGCAGGATTGGGATGCATTGCGCTTTCCGCTCGTCCTTGGTGATGAGCATGAGCGCATTCCATTGCCCTCTACGCCAAACACGATTTCCTGACGCTGATGTTGCCCTTTTTCCCGCCGGCCCGTATTGCGCCGCACCATGTCTTACGAGCAGGATAGACCGCTGACTTTCGCCGTACCGAAAGGTCGGCTCCTTGATGAGGCGCTGCCCATGATGGCGGCGGCTGGAATTGTGCCCGAGGCGGAATTCCATGACAAGAAATCCCGCGCCCTCTCCTTCGCCTGCGATGGATCGGACATGCGGGTCATCCGCGTGCGCGCTTTTGATGTTGCGACCTTCGTTGCCCACGGCGCGGCACAACTTGGCATCGTCGGATCGGACGTGGTGGAAGAGTTCGCCTATTCCGATCTCTACGCGCCGGTAGACCTCGATATTGGTCACTGCCGCCTTTCTGTGGCAGAGCCGGTGGGTGATACCATTGGCAAAGGCGCCAGCCACCTGCGGATCGCCAGCAAATATCCGAACCTTACCCGTCGACACTTTGAGTCGCAGGGCATTCAGGCGGAAGTCGTGAAGCTGAACGGCGCCATGGAACTCGCTCCCAGCCTTGGTCTTGCCAGCCGGATCGTGGATCTTGTTTCGACCGGGCGGACGCTGAAGGAAAACGGACTGGTGGAAACCAGTGTAATCCTCGATATTTCCGCACGCCTGATCGTCAACCGAGCGGCCTTGAAAACCGACGGGCGGATCGGCTCGATGATCGAAGCCTTCCGTGCAGCCATTCAGACGCAGCGCGCTGCCTCGGCGGGAGCAGCCTGATGTTACGCCTCCAATCCAATCAACCCGATTTCGCTGAGGCCTTCGCAAAGGTCGTCAAGAGCCGCCGCGAAAGCGACACCGATGTGGCGCACGACGTTTCGCGCATCCTTGCAGACGTGCGCAACCGAGGCGATGTCGTACTGGCGGAACTGACCCAGCGCTTCGACGGCTACACCCTTACGAATGAATCCGACTGGCGGATCGAGGCTGCGGCCTGCCGTGAGGCTTACGATCACCTCAACCCGGAACTGCGGGCTGCACTGGAATTGGCAGCACAGCGCATTCGCGCTTACCACGAAGCACAGCTGCCAACTGATCGTGACTATACGGACGATGCGGGTGTGCGGCTGGGCGCGAAATGGCGGGCCGTCGATGCAGCCGGCCTATACATTCCCGGCGGCCGAGCGGCCTACCCCTCGTCGCTACTGATGAACGCCATTCCCGCGAAGGTCGCGGGGGTTGAGCGGCTGGTGGTGACCACACCAACGCCCAAGGGCGTTATCAATCCTACCGTGCTTGCTGCGGCACACATTGCCGGAGTCGATGAAATTTGGCGGATCGGCGGTGCTCAGGCCATCGCCGCACTCGCTTATGGGACACAGCGGATCCAGCCAGTGGACGTCGTCACAGGCCCCGGCAATGCCTGGGTGGCGGAAGCAAAGCGCCAGCTTTACGGGGTTGTTGGCATCGACATGGTCGCAGGGCCAAGTGAAATCCTCGTGATCGCAGATTCCAAGAACGATCCCGAATGGATCGCCGCGGATCTGCTGAGCCAGGCCGAGCACGATCCAGTCGCCCAATCCATCCTTATCACTGACGATCCGGTATTTGCCGATACCGTGGCAGATCGCATCGGCGTGGAGCTTTCACTGCTGCCCACCGCCCGCATAGCCAGCGAAAGCTGGAAAACACACGGTGTTATCATCGAAGTGAACAGCCTTGATGAGGCTCCTGCACTGGCAAACGCGCTGGCAGCAGAGCACGTCCAGATCGCCACGGACGACCCCGAAGCGCTGTTCGCGCAAATCCGCCACGCGGGTTCGGTGTTCCTTGGACGTTATACCCCCGAAGCGGTTGGCGATTACATTGCCGGACCCAATCATGTGCTGCCCACGGGGCGGCGCGCGCGTTTTTCTTCCGGACTTTCGGTGCTTGATTTCATGAAACGAACCAGCTTCATCCAGCTTGACGAGGCTGCATTGCAGGCCGTCGGTCCCGCCGCCGTTGCCTTGGCCGATGCCGAAGGGCTGGCAGCACATTCCCGTTCCGTTGCCGTGAGGTTGGGCCAGTGAAGGCGCGCTCCAAAGCCCGCGCTGCCGCGCGGCTCGCCGCCGTGCAGGCGCTCTATCAGCATGACATGGAAAACACCCCGCAGTCCCGCCTGCTAGACGAATTCCACAGGCACCGGTTGGGGGCGCAGATTGATGACGAGCAATATGCCGAAGCAGAAACCGCCTTTTTCGACGATGTCGTAAAGGGAGTAGTCGCGCGTCGAGATGAGATTGACGCCCTTATTTCCGCGCGCCTTGCAAAAGGCTGGGCGCTGGCGCGGCTCGACAAGACCATGGTGCAAATCCTGCGCGCGGGGACATACGAACTGCTCGCCCGCGCGGATGTGCCGACTGGTGCAGTCATCAACGAATACCTCGACGTCACGCACGCCTTTTTCGAACCCGGCGAGACACGCTTCGTGAACGGCCTGCTCGATGCGATTGCGAAAGACGTGCGCTGAGCGGCGAATTCGCCTTTATCGAATCCCTGCGCCTGCTGGCGCGCGATCCGGCGGCCCGGAACCTTGAAGACGATTGCGCAGTGCTGCCGGTTGGCAATGAAACGCTGGTCGTCACGCATGACGCGATGGCGGAGGGTGTCCATTTTCGCACCGACGCAGACATGGCCGATGTCGCCTGGAAGCTGGTAGCAACCAACCTTTCGGACCTTGCCTCTAAGGGAGCGGAACCGATCGGGGTGCTGCTGGGCTTCGCCTTGGGCGAAGACAAGGACGACGCCCGCTTTAGCGAAGGCCTGCGCGAAGTTCTGGAAACCTATGGCGTGCCTCTTCTGGGTGGGGATACTATCCGCGCCCACGGCCTGCGCACGTTTGGCCTGACGGCGATTGGCCGGGCAACTCACATTCCGGTTCCAGATCGCAGAAATGCGGCCCCTGGCGATGCCCTGTGGATCACGGGCATGCTCGGCCGGGCGATGCTGGGTTTCGAGGACGGCACAGGCAAAGGCCCCTACGCCCCAGCCTTTCTACGCCCCCGCCCTTTGCTTGCCGAAGGGCGTTCACTTGCTCCCGTCGTAAACGCGATGATGGACGTGTCCGACGGATTGTTGCTCGATTGTTGGCGGATGGCAAATGTCAGCGGTGTTACTATCCGTTTGCACAGCGACGCCATTCCAGTTGCCGATGCGGCCCGCCGTGATGACTGCATCCGCTGGGGCGACGATTATGAATTGCTGTTTACCTTACCCGGCGACACCACCCCGCCCATACCCGCAACACTGATCGGTCAAGTAACCTCCCAGGAAATTGTGCACCTTTGGCTAGATGAGACCCCCCTCACGTCCGATGTGAGCCTGGGATATCGCCACTGATACTGGCCATCTACCACGCTTTCCCCAAGACTTCCGCGATTTGCACTTGCACGGTTCTTAGCGAACCATTAGCGCCATAGGCTTGCTGGGAAATCCCGCATTTTTCAGCATATAAAAATATATAACAATATGAGGAGGGGCGTAGCGTGGATCTCGTCACGATCGCAATAATTTTGGGGCTGGTGGCCGTGTTATACGGCTTTGTCACCAGCCGTCAGGTGCTGAGTTCATCTGCCGGCACCGAACGCATGCAAGAAATTGCAGCAGCAATCCAAGAAGGCGCGCAAGCTTACTTGAAACGGCAATATACAACGATCGCCATTGTCGGCGTTGTAGTTGCAATCATCGTCTCAATTTTCCTGGGTGCCGTTCCGGCCACCGGTTTTGTGATCGGCGCAATCCTCTCAGGCGTGGCCGGGTTCATCGGGATGAACATTTCTGTCCGGGCGAACGTGCGAACCGCCGCAGCAGCGCAAAATGGCCTTCAGGCCGGGCTGACCCTGGCGTTCCGCGCCGGTGCCATCACCGGAATGCTGGTTGCCGGCCTCGCACTGCTGGCTATCTCGGTTTTCTATTGGTATCTGATCGGTCCTGGCGGCCACGCCGCCGATAGCCGCACCGTGATCGATGGTCTTGTAGGGCTCGCGTTCGGCGCTTCGCTCATCTCCATATTCGCCCGCCTTGGCGGCGGTATCTTCACCAAGGCCGCAGACGTTGGCGCTGATCTAGTCGGCAAGGTTGAAGCTGGTATCCCCGAAGACGATCCACGCAACCCTGCCGTTATCGCGGACAACGTGGGCGACAACGTGGGTGACTGCGCGGGTATGGCCGCTGACTTGTTTGAAACCTACGTAGTAACCGTGGGTGCCACGATGGTTCTGACCGCACTGCTGCTGAAAGGCGTGGGCGATCTGCTTGAACCGCTGATGGCGCTGCCGCTGCTGATTGGGGGCGCGTGCATCGTCACCTCCATCATTGGCACTTACTTCGTTCGCCTTGGCGGCGGAACGAACGTGATGGGCGCAATGTACAAGGGCTTTCTCGTTACCGCCGTGCTCGCCATTCCAGCCATCTGGTACGTAATGGCGCTGGCGCTCGGCGATCTGAACACCGCAATCGGCACCGCCGGATTTACTGGCATGGACCTGTTCTGGTGCTCACTGGTCGGCCTTGTTATCACCGGGCTGATCATCTGGATCACTGAATACTACACCAGCACCCGGTACCGCCCGGTTCGTTCAATCGCCAAGGCCTCTGAAACCGGCCACGGCACGAACGTGATCCAGGGTCTGGCCATCAGCCTTGAATCGACTGCGCTGCCCACGATCGTCATCGTGGCGGGCATCATTGTCTCGTACTCATTCGCCGGCTTAATCGGCATCGCTTATGCGGCAACTGCAATGCTGGCTCTGGCGGGCATGGTCGTCGCGCTCGATGCCTACGGACCTGTCACCGACAATGCTGGCGGTATCGCCGAGATGGCCGGTCTGGACGATAGCGTGCGTGAAAAGACAGACCTTCTCGACGCCGTCGGCAACACTACCAAGGCCGTGACGAAGGGCTATGCCATCGGTTCAGCCGGTCTGGCTGCGCTGGTGCTGTTCGCGGCGTACACCACCGATCTTCGAGAGTTCTTCCCCGACATCATAGTCGATTTCAGCCTTGAAAATCCGTATGTCATCGTTGGCCTGCTGTTGGGCGCACTGCTGCCCTACTTGTTCGGCGCAATGGGCATGACGGCAGTTGGCCGCGCTGCGGGTGACGTCGTGAAAGACGTGCGCGATCAGTTTCGTAACGATCCCGGCATCATGGCTGGCACATCAAAGCCGAACTATGCCCGGACCGTGGACCTTGTGACCAAGGCCGCGATCAAGGAAATGATCATTCCGTCGCTCTTGCCTGTGTTGGCCCCGATTGTGGTGTACTTCGTGATCACCGCGATCGCCGGTCAGGCAAATGGCTTTGCGGCTCTCGGCGCACTTCTGCTGGGTGTGATCGTCAGCGGCCTGTTCGTGGCGCTGTCCATGACTGCAGGCGGCGGCGCCTGGGATAACGCCAAGAAGTATATCGAGGACGGCAATCACGGCGGTAAGGGCTCTGAAGCCCACAAGGCGGCAGTTACGGGCGATACTGTCGGCGATCCTTACAAGGATACCGCAGGGCCCGCCGTTAACCCGATGATCAAGATCACCAACATCGTCGCGCTGCTTCTGCTCGCGGCCTTGGCGGCACACTAAGACACTCTGCCTTTCGCTGGCAGATTCGACCCCGTCCGGCGCAATCCGGGCGGGGTTTTGCTGTGCACTCTCAGCCTCGTTTGTAAATTCAGCTGCTTTAGCAATTCATTGACAGGCCGCTGGTAGATAATTCCCAAAGCTTTCATCGGTGTGCGAGCAAGGATTTTTACGTGGCAAGCAACGCGGCCTCATTTGCTTCGGCAGACCGTTCGGCAATCGCATACGCTGCGAATGCGACTGCTTGCGTCATTCGCCCTGTTGATTGGCGAGACATGGCGGATGACATCGCTGCCTGGGACGATCTGGCGCTGAACACTGCCGAGCCCAATCCGTTCTTTGAAAGCTGGTACCTGCTTCCTGCCCTGCGCGCGTTGGACAAAGATCATCGAGTGCAAATCCTGCGCTTTGAAATGGCTGGCAAGCTGTGCGGCATTTTGCCGATCCATCGCCACTCTCGGTATTATGGCCGTCCCCTGCCCCACCTGGCTGCATGGATGCATCCCAACTGCTTTTTTGGCGCCCCGCTTGTTGCGCAAGGCTGTGAGGCTGAGTTCAGCCGTGCATTGCTGGACTGGGCAGATCGTCGAGCCGGCAAGGCACTGTTCCTCCACTTTGCTGACATCGACCTCGACGGCGCATTCTTCCGCGCGTTTTCCGGCGAGCTGGAAGCACAGCGACGACAATGCAGCGTCGTGCAACAGTTCGAACGCGCGCTTTTGGTAAGCGGGCAGGAACCTGATGAATATCTGGTAGCCTCGCTGCCGAAGCGCAAACGCCATGAACTGCAACGGCAATTCAACCGGCTTGCTGAGCTTGGCGAAGTTCGTTTCCAGTGGGATACGGATGGAAGCCCGGAATGGGCAGAGCAATTCCTCGCGCTCGAAATGTCAGGGTGGAAGGGCAAGGCCGGATCGGCGCTAAAATGCGATCCCGGTACGGCCCTGTTGCTGCGCGATGCACTGTCAGGCGCGGCAGAGCGGCGCAGGCTGATCCAGCTATCCCTGCTGCTCAATGACGAACCCATCGCTATGCTGGCCAACTTCATCACGCCGCCAGGCTCCTTCGGGTTCAAGACAGCGTTTGATGAGAGCTATTCACGCTATTCGCCCGGCGTATTGCTTGAGCGCGAGTATCTGAATTCGCTCACCAATCGCGCGATTCAATGGTGCGATAGTTGCTCTGTACCCGATCATCCGGTGATGGACCGATTGTGGCGCGAACGGCGCACGATCGGCAAACTTTCCATAGCCATCGGCGGCAGCCTGAGACGACGCCTGTTCAGCGGCCTGATCCGCTTCGAAAACTCCCGCTCAAATCGGCAAGAGACAACATGAGCATTCATCTTCCTGCATCTATTGAAGCCTTCGCTGCCAGCTATCCCGAAGTTCCACACAAGCTGGCGCACACCCTGCATACCCATCCGCTCCTGACGCTAGAGGCTCTCGCCGGACTGGCGGATTCGCTGCCGTCCAAATTCATCGAATGCAATCTGGGCAATCAACCTATCGGCGTAGACAGAGTGCCCGAACAACTGCTGGAGAACGTCGGGGAGCGTATCCTCAATATCGACACAGCGGAAAGCTGGATCGCCCTGCGCGAAGTGGATCGCAATCCGGCCTACAAAGCGCTGCTGCACGAACTGCTGGAGGAAATGCGCCCTGATATCACAGAGCGGACCGGCTCCATCTACAACGTCCAGGGCTTTATCTTCATCACTTCGCCGGGGGGGGTTACGCCCTATCACTTCGATCCGGAGCACAACATCCTGTTCCAGGTGCGTGGCAGCAAGACCGTGAACGTATTCCCGGCAGGTGACACCAACTACGCGCCTGATGAGTATCACGAGATTTACCACACTGGTGGACGGCCTGAACTCCCCTGGAAGAACGAAATGGCGGCAGGCGCCAGGCGCATCCCCATCAACGCCGGGGAAGCGGTCTACATTCCAGTCATGGCTCCGCACTTCGTTCAGAACGGAGGCGAAGTATCCATTTCGATTTCGGTGACGTGGAAATCGGAATGGTGCGTTGAAGAAGCCGATGCACGGGGGCTCAATCGACTGCTGCGCAAGGCGGGCTTTAAACCAGCGGCGCCCCGGCGCTGGCCCCACCGCAATCGGCCGAAATCCTTTGTATGGAGAGCGCTGCGCAAGATCGGTGCAGCTGGTTAAGGCGAAGCCCCTCAGCTCTCCAGCATCAAGCTGTAATCGCGCATCAGTTCAGTACAGCGTATCTCTTCGATCAAGCGCGGCTCATCACGTTCCGCTCCCAGCTTGCGGCGGAGCATCGCGCTCACGGCAATCCGGTTTATCGGCGAAAGGCCATGCACAGTGGCCGCCACTTCGGGAACGTGAGCAAGTCGCGCATCCACCAGCAGATCAAGATTTTGCGGGTGAAAGCCGAAACCCAGAAACACCAGCCGCTTTGAATTGGCGACCATGCCGCGAATGCCCGCGACCACTTCCCGATTGTGAGAGATTTCGTTGGAGGTGCGGATCATCCCGGCAAGTTCATGGACATTATCCGGCTGCTCCGTTCCCCACTCGCATGCAGGAGCCTCTCCGCGCTGCCACGGCAGGCGGCCCACCGTGCCATGCGGATGGATGATGCGCAGCCGCGATGCTACGATGCCCTGCGCTTCCTCCAACCCCACGCCGAACGCCATGACCATCGCATGCGGGAGAAAGTGCTCTATCGAGCGGTCATAATTAAAGCAGATGATCGCAAGGTTATCGAGGCATTGCTCCACTTTTGAGCGGGAGACGCCTGTAGTTACCAACTGACCGAGTTGATAAAGCCAGGTTTCCGAGCCTTGGATCGGCAAATCACCCTTGATCCGGGACTGCAAACGAAGGATCGACTTGGCTTCCGCCTGGCAGATGAAATGCACGATAGCCAGTTTGCCTGCGGCAGTAATCAAGGGATCGGTGTCATGCTGATCTAGCAGGCTGTCGATTGAGCGTGTCAGCTTGCTGGCAGTGCGTATACGATCTGCAGCAGCATGAATGTCGGCATCGGCCTTCCCCAGTCGCTCGGTAATCTTCTGCAGATACTGGGCGAGCAGTACGCTGTCTTTCACCTGCACACCGCTGCCGAACCGGGAAAAATCGAAACTCTGGCCGATCCGGTTTAGCAATTCCTCATTGCTGGGAAGCTCAAGCTCGCAACTGGCGCCCGCACCGACGACAAAGGTAGTTCTGGTCCTGATCATTCTTCAGCCGAGATAGCCGCCGCTTGGTTAAGAAGGCCTGATCATCTCAACACTACACGCGGGGTTTTCAACCAGCAGGGTGATAGAAATCGTAGATTTTCCGGGCGACGGCCTCGCTGATGCCGGGCGTTCGCTTTAAATCATCCAAAGCCGCTGCGCGCACTTTACCCGCGGTGCCAAAATGCAGCAGCAAAGCGC
Organism: Novosphingobium sp.; assembly: GCA_045629505.1. Classification (GTDB taxonomy): domain Bacteria; phylum Pseudomonadota; class Alphaproteobacteria; order Sphingomonadales; family Sphingomonadaceae; genus Novosphingobium. The sequence continues at coordinate 3,348 of JAZQRJ010000135.1, read as the reverse complement.
GCTTTCGGGAGGGACCGATCCCCGGAATCTCGTCCAGCGGACTGGCGGATATCGCCCGGCTACGCTTGGCTCTATGGGCGCCAATCACATAGCGGTGCACCTCATCCCGCAGACGTTGCAGATAAAACAGCACCGGAGAGTTGGGGGGCAGGGTCTTTTCCCGGCCATCCGGGAAGTGAAAGACTTCCCGTCCTTCACGACCGTGGTGCGGCCCCTTGGCAATGGCGATCAGCGGCACGTCTTCGATGCCAAGTTCTTCAAGCGCATCCTTCACGGAACTCATCTGCCCCTTGCCGCCATCGATCAGCACAAGGTCCGGCCATGTGGCGACGCCTTCTTTGGTTGTCTGGTCGCGGTCGGGATCATCCTCAAGCGCGCGACCGAAGCGTCTGGCCATCACTTCGCGCATCATCGCGAAGTCGTCATCAGTCTGGGCGCTACGGATATTGAACTTGCGATACTGGTTCTTGATGAAGCCTTCCGGCCCCGCGACGATCATCGCGCCCACCGCCTTGGCGCCCTGAATATGGCTATTATCGTATACTTCGATACGCTGCGGTATGTCAGGCAATTCCAGGAATTCAGCCATTTCTCGCATTACCTTTGCCTGCGATCCGCGCTCGGCAAGGCGGCGATCCAACGCCTCCACCGCATTGCGGGAAGCCTGATCCACCAGACGGCGCCGGCTGCCCCGCTGAGGGACGGAAATTTCCACCTTGTGACCGCTGCTCTTGCGGAATGCATCGCACAGAAGTGCGGCTTCCGGCAGCTCGCGATCGATCATGATCAAGCGTGCGGGTGGCACTTCTTCATAGAACTGGGCGAGAAAGCTTTCCATCACCGCCTCTTCGCTCAAGCCCTCGGTATGGCTGGGGAAGAAAGCGCGGTGCCCCCAGTTCTGGCCACCGCGTATGAAAAACGCCTGCACTGCGATCTGGCCGCCCTTGGCAGCCAGCCCGAATATGTCGGCATTGGCCATGCCTTCAGCATTGATGGCCTGACTGCCCTGAATGAACGTGGCCGCGCGCAACCGATCACGCAACCTGGCCGCCCGTTCAAAGTCTAGTGCCTCTGCAGCCTCAGCCATCTGCGTTTCGATTTCGCGCTGTACGGCTGAAGACTTCCCGCCAAGGAAATCCTTGGCCTGCCGCACCAGCTCACCATAGTCGGCCTTGTTGATCCGACCGACACACGGGGCGGAACATCGCTTGATCTGGTAGAGCAGGCAGGGACGATCCCGCCGTGAAAAGAAGCTGTCCGTGCAGCTTCGCAACAGGAACAGCTTCTGCAGTGCGTTGATCGTTGTGTTGACCGATCCTGCACTGGCGAACGGACCATAATAATTGCCCGCAGCGCGACGCGCGCCGCGATGCTTCATGATTCGCGGGAAATCACTGTCAGTGCGTAGCAGGATGAAGGGGAAGCTCTTATCGTCGCGCAGGAGCACGTTGTACGGCGGGCGATACCGCTTGATAAGCTGCGCTTCCAGCAGCAGCGCCTCGGCCTCCGAATTAGTGGTGACGATGGTCATCGAGCGCGTCTGGCTGACCATGCGCTGCAACCGCATGGGCAAGCGCTCTACCTGTGTGTAGTTCGCAACGCGGTTCTTCAGCGCCCGCGCCTTGCCCACATAGAGCACTTCCCCGCGCGTATCGTGCATCCGGTACACACCCGGCTTGGGCGGCAGAGTGCGCACCGTATCGCGGATTACTTCGACGCCCTTTTGCAGATCGGGCTGGTCAGTTCCGCGCACGGTGTAGGTCTGGTGCTCCTCTGCGAAGCGCTCAGCCCCTCTTGGGTCAGGTGGGGATCCGGCTGGTGTGCGGCTCATACCTGCCAGATAGGCGTTCACACAGGCTTTTGGAAAGACCTGCGCAATGCAATCCGATCAGAAGCCCTTTCTGATATCCACGCCAATGAAACGCCCGCGCGGATCGACGAAGCCCGGCTGATAGGCCAAAGGCACTATGCCGGCCCCATCCGTTACACGCTGCCGCGAATCCAGCAGATTATCGAATTCGAACGACAGGCGTACTCCCTTCAGGAACGGCATTTTATCTACCGCCTTGGGCATCTGGCCAAGATTGAAGAACACGCGCGCGCCCAGATCGAACACACTGCCGAACCGAAGATCGGAACTGCCAGAACCTCCGCTGGCGAGGACATTGGCAGGTGCTGTCCACGTTCCCTTGAAACGCACACCCATGCCGTTACGGAACAAACCGCCTTCCATTTCGAGCTGGTGGCGCGGAACGCCGCCGGAAACCAGCGCATCACCCGCCAGCTGATCCAGCGGATCAAGCCCCGGCGCGATGAGCACGCGGTCGCCGAAACGATAGGTGTGGTATAAAGCAAGGTTCCACCTGCCGCCCGGATTTCCGCGCGATCCGGGTCCAAAGCCCGCTCCGCCAAACCCACCCGGCGGCCCGCCAGCTCCCTGTCCTCCCTGCCTGCCACCACCGGGTCCTCCGGCTCCAGCGGCCCGGTCGCCTTCCGGGCGATCACCGCCAGATGCCCGTTGTGATCCAAGGCTACCGAAAAGGTTGATGCCCCAACGCAGATGTTCGCTCTCCACCTTGGAGAATGTGACCGGTCGCCGGTCGATAGAAATCAGTCGACCGCTGGCATCGCGAATCACGCGTCCAGGGAATGCAGCTTCAATTGCCGGGGTCAGCAGAGGGAACGCCCGCGTCACTTTGTCTGAGCGGTTGCGAAAATATTCCGCGACAAGCCGAGATTGCTTCAGAACTGGCAGTTCATAGTTTGCAGAAATCTTGATGTCGCGCTGCTTTTCTGCCCGCAGCGCCGGATTGCCGCCGGTGATCACGCTTGCGAGGACTACATCACCCGTCGCAAAGTCATAGACTGGCACGTTCACAGTCACCACTTCGGGGTCGCCAAGCTGCCCCATGCTGGGCGCGACTTCGCTCACTATATAGCTGGCATTCAGCGTCAGCTTGCTTGTGGGCGACCATATGACGCCAGCATTCCAGTCATACAGCGACCCAAAGTCGGAGAAGTGATGAAGGGCGCTGCTCAAGTTCAGGGTGATAGCGCCGATATCGTCCAGAAAGTTGTCACGCCCGCCGGTGACGGGCACGGACAGGCTCGCGCTTACGGAGTAGATATCGCGCGCCAGGTTATTGCTGCGGATAAGGCCGCGCGAGTTGCTGCTGCGGTTATCGAGGTGATCATACCCCGCATTCACGGTCAGCGAAACATCGCCGGCCGGCAGCTTCACAGGGCTCCCCATCGCTGCGACGGAACTTGAAAGGGTCCAAAGCTTGCTACGCGCTAGGCCCCGCCCCGGCCTTGCAGGCGCAAACAACGGGCCATCAATGGAAATCA
>JAZQRJ010000134.1:0-11358 GCA_045629505.1 Novosphingobium sp. | reverse complement strand
CGAACGCTCCACCAGATTCTATGTCGAGGGATTGGGATTTGAATGCGCTTCGGACACTATACGTGTGGGGGAAGATTTTCAGGGGCTTACACCTGAAAGCGAAGCTGATTTTCGCGTCCGGTTTATAAAAAAGGGCGATTTTTTTATTGAGCTGATCTGCGATTATTCCGCGACGCAACTCGACTCGCCCAAAAGTGATCGGCACGGCCTTCGTCACGTGTGCGTCAACACAGACGATATGGAGGCGCAGCTTGGCCGGATCGAAGCTGCTGGTGGGCGAGTTCATCGCGAAACGCTCATAGAGCTTGAGCTACCAGACGGACGAACATTCCAGGCAGTATTCTGTAGTGATCCGGACGGGATGCCGGTTGAGGTGACAACCGCCTCTCCGGACTTCTCTCGCGATTTCGCAACGCTCCTTCAGGCCCGATTGCGGACCTAGAAAAATCACTCAGGACGGAAGAAAGTGGAGGCCCGAGCCGGAATCGAACCGGCGTGCGAGGATTTGCAGTCCTCTACGTAACCACTCCGCCATCGGGCCTCGATCGCGTTGTCGCGTGGTAAGGGATGCGCCCCTAACAACGCTTGGCGCTCAGCGCAATCGCTTTCGCGATGGCATCGCGGGATGGCGCCACTAAATCGCGCATATGCCACGCGAAACTCCCCGCCTTGGTGCCCTGAATAAGTAAACCGTCATTGCGCCGGTGTACCTGACCGTTATAGCAATGGCCCGGATCAGCTAGGAGAGAGCCGCATGAAGACCCGCGCCGCCGTCGCCTTTGAGGCGAAGAGGCCTCTGGAGATCGTCGAAGTCGATCTGGAAGGGCCGAAGCAGGGTGAGGTTCTGATCGAAATCATGGCGACAGGCATTTGCCATACTGACGCTTACACGCTGGATGGTTTCGATTCGGAAGGCATTTTTCCTAGCATCCTCGGCCATGAAGGCGCCGGCATCGTGCGCGAAGTAGGTCCGGGCGTAACCAGCCTGAAAGAGGGTGATCACGTGATCCCGCTCTACACGCCGGAATGTCGCCAGTGCAAAGCGTGCCTTTCGGGCAAGACGAACCTGTGCACCGCGATCCGTGCGACGCAGGGGCAGGGCCTGATGCCGGACGGCACCAGCCGCTTCAGCTACAAGGGGCAGCAGATTTTCCACTACATGGGCTGCTCCACGTTCTCGAACTTCACGGTTCTTCCCGAAATCGCGGTCGCCAGGATTCGCGATGACGCTCCGTTCCAGACGAGTTGCTATGTTGGCTGCGGCGTCACCACGGGCGTGGGCGCGGTCATCAACACCGCTAAGGTCCAGGCGGGTGAGAATGTTGTGGTGTTCGGCCTTGGCGGCATCGGGCTAAACGTCATTCAGGGGGCCAAGCTGGTCGGCGCGGACAAGATCATCGGCATCGACATCAACCCGGACCGTGAGGAATGGGGCCGCAAGTTCGGCATGACGCACTTCGTCAACTCCAAGGGGCTTTCGCGTGACGAGACGATCGCGGAGATCCTGCAGCTGACCGATGGCGGCGCGGATTACAGCTTCGATGCTACCGGCAACACTGAAGTGATGCGCACGGCTCTGGAATGTTGCCACCGCGGTTGGGGCGAAAGCATCATCATCGGCGTGGCCGAGGCGGGCAAGGAAATCAGCACGCGCCCATTCCAGCTCGTTACCGGGCGAGTATGGAAGGGCACCGCGTTCGGCGGAGCCAAAGGGCGGACCGACGTGCCCAAGATCATCGACTGGTACATGAACGGCAAGATCGCCATCGACCCGATGATCACTCATGTCCTTACGCTGGAAGAGATCAACAAGGGTTTCGACCTTATGCACGAGGGCAAGTCCATCCGGAGCGTCGTGGTTTACTAAGAGAGAGGAAGCGAGGATAATGCTCAATCACGTAATGATAGGCACAAACGACTTGGACGAAGCCAAGGAGTTCTACACCAAGGTTCTTGGCGTGCTTGGCCCGGTCAAGGCGCTGGATAATGAACAGGGCGGCATCAAGCGCGTCTTTTTCCTCAGCGACGGACCTCTGTTTGCTGTGACGCAGACGCAGAACGGTGAGCCCGCCACTGCCGCCAACGGCGGCACCATCGGTTTCAAATGCACCTCGCCCGAGCAGGTGAAAGAGTTTCACGACGTGGCCGTGGCTGCCGGCGCAACTTCGATCGAAGACCCGCCAGGCAAGCGCGACACCAGCATGGGGCCGCTGCACCTGTGCTATTTCCGGGACAAGGCCGGCAACAAGATCTGTGGCATTTACGCGGGTGCATAAGGCGTGAGCCTGGAAACGGTTAGCACAAACAAGTCTCACGGCGGCGTGCAGGGGGTGTACAAGCACGCCTCTGCCGCCACCGGCGCGGACATGACCTGTTCGGTTTTCGTGCCTGATCATGTGCCGGGCGAAAAGCTGCCGGTGCTGTGGTACCTTTCGGGGCTGACCTGCACTTCCGCGAACGTGACCGAAAAGGGCGAGTTTCGCGCGGCTTGTGCAGAACATGGCGTGATCTTTGTCGCGCCTGATACCAGCCCGCGCGGCGATGACGTGCCGGATGACGATCACTGGGACATGGGCAAGGCGGCGGGTTTTTATGTCAACGCAACGCAGGCACCGTGGTCCACGCATTATCAAATGCGAGATTATGTTGAGAGCGAATTGCCCGCGCTGATCGCGGAAGCATTCCCCGCCGACATGATGCGGCAAGGTATCACCGGCCACTCGATGGGCGGGCACGGCGCGCTGACGATTGCTCTGCGCAATCCGGACCGTTTTCGTTCGGTATCTGCCTTCTCGCCGATTGTTTCACCGCTAAATTGCCCGTGGGGGCATAAGGCGCTTGGCGGCTATTTAGGCCTCGATCAGGCTGCGTGGCGCGAATACGATGCGTGTGCGCTGATTGAAGATGGCGCGCGCCTTGCCGATATGCTGGTAGATCAGGGAACCGCTGATGGTTTCCTTGAAGAACAGCTTAAGACCCATCTGCTGCAAGAGGCGTGTGATAAAGCCGGGCAGAAGGCGACGATTCGGATGCAGGAAGGCTATGACCATTCCTACTATTTCATCTCCACTTTCATGGCCGAGCACGTTGCATGGCACGCCGAACGGATGAGCGGATGAGCACGGCCGAGCGGATCGCGCAGATTGCCGCCGCCCATCAGGGTCGCGAAGGCCCGCTCTTGCCGATTCTGCACGATATTCAGGCCGCATTCGGGTACGTTTCCGATGAGGCTGAGGTGCAGATTGCAGACTTGCTAAACCTCAGCCGTGCGGAAGTTCACGGTGTCGTCAGCTTCTACCATGATTTCCTCCGCGAAGCTGATGCTCGGCCCGAAGTCCAAATTTGCCGGGCTGAGGCCTGTCAGGCGCGCGGGGTGGAGGCACTGATGGACGGAGCGCGGGCAGCAGCTGGCGAACGGGTTCAACTGAAAGCCGTGTACTGTCTGGGGCTGTGCAGCGTGGGGCCTACTGCGCGTGTGGGCGATATGCTTCATGCGCGGCTTGATGAGGTGAGCCTTGTGCGCCTGATCGAGAGCGTATGACAAAGGTCCGCATTTCCGACGACGCTTTGGCGCTCGCATGTGGGGCTGATGAGGTTGCGCGCGGTTTTGAAGAGGCTGGCTGCATGGTTGAGCGGGTTTCAAGCTGGGGTATGCATTGGCTGGAACCGCTGGCGGAGATTGACGGGCAGGGCTTTGGGCCGCTCACTCCCGGCGATGTCACTGCGGTGCTGGCAGGTTCCAGCGACAAGGCGATTGGTCGGATTGAGGAGCATCCGTTTCTTGCAGGACAACAGCGCCTCACTTTCGCGCGCGCAGGCAAAACGCGGCCGCTCAGTCTTGAGGACTACGAGGCGACAGGGGGATGGGCCGGTCTGCGCCGCGCGCGGGCAATGGCGCCAGAGGCCGTTGTTGCAGAAGTAACCCATTCCGGCCTGCGGGGTAGAGGCGGCGCAGGGTTCCCCGCCGGCATCAAGTGGAAAACCGTTCTCGAAGCTCCGGGTGCGCGCAAATACATCGTCTGCAATGCGGACGAGGGGGACAGCGGCACCTTCGCCGACCGCATGGTGATGGAAGGTGATCCCTATGCACTGATCGAGGGTATGGCCATTGCCGCCTATGCCGTGGGCGCTGCTCAGGGCTACATCTACGTGCGCAGCGAATATCCGCACGCCATTGCCAAGCTGACAGCGGCCATCGAATTGTCGAAAGGCATGATCGCTCCGTTCCGCGTGGAAGTGCGCGCAGGAGCTGGTGCCTATGTCTGCGGGGAGGAAACCTCGCTGCTTAACAGCCTGGAAGGCAAGCGCGGCGAAGTTCGTGCCAAGCCGCCGCTGCCCGCGCTGGAGGGGCTGTTTGGCTGTCCCACCGTCGTCAACAACGTGCTGACGCTGACCTCGGTGGCGCACGTGCTGGCAGACGGCGGCGCTCAACTCCACGCACAGCTTGGCGTTGACCGTTCGCGCGGCACCATGCCAATCCAGCTTGCCGGGAACATCCGCCACGGCGGCCTGTTCGAAACCGCATTCGGCGTGTCGTTGCGAGAACTGGTCTATGAAATTGGCGGCGGCACCGGGACGGGACGGCCTGTGAAGGCGGTGCAGGTTGGCGGGCCGCTGGGAGCCTATATCCACCCCGATCAGTTTGATCTGCCATTCGATTACGAAGCCTACGCCGCCGCGGGGGCGCTGATCGGCCATGGCGGAGTCGTGGTGTTCGACGATAGCGTGGACATGAGCGGGCAGGCACGCTTCGCCATGCAGTTCTGCGCGGCGGAAAGCTGCGGTAAATGCACCCCCTGCCGCATCGGCGCGGTGCGCGGCACGGAATTGATCGACCTGATCCGCCACGAAGGTACTCGCCCGGCCGACATGGTTGAGGTTTTGCCCCAGATGCACAACGCCACTCGGCAATCGCGCAGCCGGGAAGAAAACATCGCGCTTCTGGAAGACTTGTGTGAGACTATGCGCGAGGCATCGCTCTGCGCACTGGGCGGGTTTACTCCCTATCCGGTGATGAGCGCGTTGAAGCACTGGCCAGAGGATTTCGAATGATGGTGGGTTCATGATCCTCGGCGCGGTTCTGGCAGGCGGCCAATCTACTCGCTTCGGTAGTGACAAGGCACTGGCAGTACTGGGGGGGCACACGCTGCTGTCCCGCGCGGCCGATCTGCTTTCCGGATGGTGTGAATATGTTGTCGTTGTGGGACGGGAAGTCGGACCCGCACCTACCTTGCCGGATTGGCCTCGCCCCGGCATGGGGCCGCTGGCCGGCCTTGCGGCTGCTCTACATCTCGCACGGGACGAGGACTATGAAGCGGTCCTCACGATGGGCGTAGACTCGCTCAATCTGCCAGAAAATCTGCCAGATCTGCTCACCCCGGCGTCATCCTACATCGAAAGCCAGCCCGTGGTCGGGCTTTGGTCGGCCGGCGCGATTCAATCGCTTGAGGGCATCCTGATGGGCGATGGCAAGCACTCCATGCTGGCGTTCGCCAACATGATCGATGCGCGACCCGTGAAACCTGTTCGAAAACCTGCTAACATCAATAGCCCGGCAGATCTTGCCGAAGCGGAGAAGCGCCGTGACTTATGAACGGCAAGCAGATTTCGGAACGCCAGAGGTGCTTTGCGATACGCAAGTGACACTCACGGTCGATGGTCGCGATGTTACGGTGCCTGCCGGAACTTCGGTGATGCGAGCCGCTGCGATCACGGGCGGCTCTATTCCCAAGTTGTGCGCGACTGATAACGTAGCTGCCTATGGTTCGTGCCGCTTGTGTCTCGTCGAAATAGAAGGCCGCAAAGGCACGCCCGCTTCTTGCACCACTCCGGTGGCAGAAGGGATGAAAGTCTCCACCCAGACGCCGCGTCTGCAGAAGTTGCGGCGCGGGGTGATGGAACTCTACATCTCCGATCACCCGCTCGATTGCCTGACGTGCAGCGCCAACAACGATTGCGAATTGCAGGATCAGGCTGCGGCGGTGGGGCTGCGCGATGTGCGCTATGGCTATGAAGGCGCGAACCATCTGGCGCAGCCGGTGGACACGTCAAACCCCTATTTCGATTTTGATCCCAGCAAGTGCATCGTCTGTTCGCGTTGCGTGCGCGCTTGCGATGAAGTGCAGGGCACGCTGGCACTGACGATAGATGGGCGCGGCTTTGCCTCAGTGGTAAGCGCCGGGCAGACTGGTGACGATTTTCTATCCAGCGAGTGCGTCAGTTGCGGTGCTTGTGTGCAAGCCTGTCCCACTGCCACTTTGCAGGAAAAGGCGGTGAAGGAGATCGGCAAGCCGGAACGGTCTGTCGTCACCACTTGTGCCTATTGCGGCGTGGGCTGCACCTTCCGCGCGGAAATGCGCGGCGAACAATTGGTGCGCATGGTGCCATGGAAGGATGGCAAGGCCAATCACGGCCATTCCTGTGTGAAAGGCCGGTTCGCGTGGGGCTATGCCAACCACAAGGATCGCGTGACCACGCCAATGATCCGCGATTCGATTGATGAGCCGTGGCGTGAGGTATCGTGGGACGAAGCTCTCAGCTTCACTGCCGAGCGCCTGAATACGATTAAAGCGCAATATGGTGCGCGAGCGCTGGGCGGCATCACTTCCAGCCGCTGCACCAATGAAGAGACGTTCCTGGTTCAGAAGCTGGTACGCGCCGGGTTCGGCTCCAACAATGTCGATACCTGCGCGCGAGTCTGCCACTCCCCCACAGGGTATGGGCTGAAGATGACGTTCGGCACCAGCGCGGGCACGCAGGATTTTGACAGCGTGATGCACGCTGACGTGATTCTGGTGATCGGTGCCAATCCGACTGATGCCCATCCGGTATTTGCCAGCCGGATGAAGCGGCGGTTGCGTCAGGGCGCGAAGTTGATCGTAATCGATCCGCGCCGCATCGATCTGGTCCGCTCTCCGCATATCGAGGCGCAGCATCACCTTGCGTTGACGCCGGGCACTAATGTCGCGGTGCTGACTGCGATGGCGCACGTAATTGTCACTGAAGGACTGGCGGACGAGGCGTTCATTCGCGAACGCTGCGACTGGGACGAATATCAGGACTGGGCGCGCTTCGTTGCCGATGGACGCCATGCGCCCGAAGTGCTTGAGGCGGTAACAGGCGTTCCGGCAGAAGAACTGCGCGGCGCCGCGCGGCTATATGCTACCGGCGGAAACGGTGCCATTTATTACGGCCTTGGCGTGACAGAGCACAGCCAGGGATCATCAACCGTGATGGCGATTGCCAATCTGGCAATGGCAACCGGCAACATCGGTCGGCCCGGCGTCGGTGTGAACCCATTGCGCGGACAAAACAATGTGCAAGGCTCATGCGACATGGGCAGCTTCCCGCACGAGCTGGCCGGATACCGGCATATCTCGGATGTCGAGACCCGCACTCTGTTTGAGCAGGACTGGGGTGTGTCGCTTGATCCAGAGCCGGGCCTGCGCATCCCGAACATGCTGGCTGCCGCCGTCGATGGCTCGTTCCGCGCGATTTACATTCAAGGCGAGGACATCCTTCAGTCCGACCCCAATACCAAGCACGTCGCCGCCGGGCTGCGGGCGATGGATTGCGTGATCGTGCATGACCTTTTTCTCAACGAAACCGCCAACTACGCGCACGTTTTCCTGCCCGGGTCCACGTTCCTTGAGAAGGACGGCACCTTCACCAATGCGGAGCGCCGCATTCAGCCGGTGCGCAAGGTGATGGAACCGGCCAACGGAATGGCGGATTGGGAAGTGACGCAGGCACTGGCCAATGCCATGGGGCTCGGCTGGAACTACACGCATCCCTCGCAGATCATGGATGAAATTGCGCGGTTGACGCCCAGCTTCTCCGGCGTGTCGTTCGACCGGCTCGATACAGAAGGCTCCCTGCAATGGCCGGTGAACGAGGCGCGCCCTGATGGATCGCCGATCATGCACGTCGATGGTTTCGTTCGCGGCAAGGGGCAGTTCATTGTGACAGAATATATCCCCACGGATGAGAAGACTGGTCCGCGCTTCCCATTGCTGCTGACGACGGGACGAATCCTCTCGCAATACAATGTGGGCGCGCAAACTCGCCGCACCGCCAATGTGGTGTGGCATGATGAGGACGTGCTGGAAATCCACCCGTCTGACGCCGAAAACCGAGGCATCCGCAGCGGTGACTGGGTGAGGCTTGCCAGTCGCAAGGGCGAGACAACGCTGCGCGCCGAAGTGACCGATCGTGTGGCGCCGGGCGTGGTTTACACGACTTTCCACCATCCCGAGACACAGGCCAATGTCGTCACCACCGAATTCTCGGACTGGGCGACCAATTGCCCGGAATACAAAGTGACCGCGGTGCAGGTAGCGCCATCCAACGGGCCGAGTGGATGGCAACAGGACTATGCGGAACTGTCGCGCCGTTCGAGGCGCATTGAGCCTGTTGAACCTGCGGAATAGACCATGCGCGAATCTGAGCAGAACCTGGTGATGATGGCGAATCAGATCGCCCGCAATCTTGCATTACGCGGGGAAGCAGCGGCGGCGGCTGCCACGGCTGACCATATTGCCACGTTTTGGGACCCGCGCATGAAGGCCGGCGCGTTTGCCCTGCTGCATCGTGCAGAGGCGGAATTCACGCCGATCGCGCGTATGGCGCTTGAATCCCTTTCTGCTGGCGTAGAACCTGCGCACCAAACGGGCGCGACTGAGTTTAACAGCGTACGGGAAACCGGCCACTCGGACGCCGGTTAAACTGGCCCCGCTTTCTTCCCTTGCTTTGGCAAACAGACGACAGCGGAGCCGTTTTAAATCTCAGGCTGCTGAGCTGTTTACGCCCATGCTGGTGAGATAGCGCTTGATGTTGCGTGCTGCCTGACGGAGCCGCTGTTCGTTCTCCACCATCGCGATGCGAACATAGCCTTCGCCATCCTCGCCATAGCCAACGCCGGGAGCGACCGCGACTTCAGCTTGCGTGAGGAGTTGCTTGGAAAATTCCAGGCTGCCCATTTCCTTCAATGCGGGCGGCAAGGGCGCCCATGCAAACATCGAAGCCTGGGGGCTGGGGATTTCCCATCCGGCCCGGCCGAATGCTTCGACCATCACGTCGCGGCGCTTGCGATAAAGCTCGCGGTTTTTCTCGACGATGTCCTGCGGGCCGTTGAGCGCAGCAACCGCCGCGGCCTGAATGGGGGTGAAGGCACCATAATCGATATAGCTCTTTACGCGGGACAGCGCGGAAATCAGCTTCTTGTTGCCCACGGCAAACCCCATCCGCCAGCCGGCCATCGAATAAGTCTTGCTGAGCGATGTGAATTCTATCGCCACATCCTTCGCGCCCGGAACCTCAAGGATCGAACGGGTGGGATTACCGTCGTAGTAAAGCTCGGAATAGGCAAGATCGGAGAGGATCCAGATCTGGTTTTCTTTCGCCCATGCCACCAGTCGTTCGTAAAACGCCAGGTCCACTGTTTCGGCAGTGGGGTTCGACGGGTAGTTGACGATCAGAACGGTCGGGCGAGGCACGGTGAAGTGCATGGCGCGTTCAAGCGCTTCCCAGTATTTCTCGTCAGGCGTTGTGGGCACTGAACGAATTGATGCGCCGGCAATGATGAAGCCGAACGTGTGAATCGGATAACAAGGGTTTGGTGCAAGAATCGTATCGCCCGGCGCGGTAATAGCGGTGGCGAGGCTGGCCAGCCCTTCCTTGGAGCCGAGTGTAACGACGACTTCCGATTCCGGGTCCACATCGACACCGAACCGGCGGCCGTAATAATCGGCCTGTGCGCGGCGAAGACCGGGAATGCCCTTGGATTGAGAATAGCCGTGAGCATCGGGATCCTGCGCCACTTCGCACAGCTTGTCGATAACATGCTGCGGCGGCGGCAGGTCCGGGTTGCCCATGCCGAGGTCGATGATGTCACGGCCCGCCTGACGCGCTGCGTGCCTCATCGCGTTCACTTCGGCGATGACATAGGGTGGCAGGCGCTTCATGCGGTAAAATTCGTCTTCCATGACCTCGATACATTTCTGTTGATGATTGCGGACCTATTTCCGCGTGCTCCATGTAAGGGATAAACTGGCTCTGGCAAATGGCTCTTGATGCGGGCAGAGTGTTTTCTGGGAGAGGATCCGCCGGCCGGTTCGTTGCCGATCTGGCTCAACACGCTTCAAGGGGTCCCGAAGTTTTATGTCTGATAAATCGCCGCCGCAGACGGACGTCAGTGAAGCGCTTGCCGAATTTGCGCGTACGCAGGAAAAGGCGATTTCCACGTTGTTCGGCAATCTCGGCCTGCCCTCGGCCGGCAGCGGGGAAGGCGGAGATCCCGGCGTTCACTGGGCGGGCGTTGCCCGCAAGTTGCAGACCATGTGGCTGGATTTTCAGGCCGAGCAGGTCAAACAGGTTACGCGCCCCGTTCCGCATTATTCGGACCCAGTGAAGTGGGTGGCCACGGCCGAGGAAGTTTTGCGCGCTCTGCCGCTCTCCGATCCGGAGAAGCAGAAGCGATTGTGGGAAGAGGGGCTTGGCCTGCTGCAGACGGTGCTGGGTCAATACGGCATCGGCCCCATGGCCAAGGAACCGGACGAGGGTGGGCCGCAGTTACCGCGCAGTGACCGGCGCTTTGCCGATCCGCTGTGGCGCGAGAACCCCTTCTTCGCGGTGCTTCACCAGTCATACCTGATGCTGTCCGAGGAAATGATCTGGATGGCTGAGAGTGTTGAGGGACTGGAGCCGGGAAAGAAGGCGCAGCTGGTTTTTGCCACTCGCGCGCTGATCGACGCGATCAGTCCATCGAATTTCCCGCTCACCAATCCTGTCGCGCTGGCGCGCGCGCAAGAGACGGGTGGGCAAAGCCTTGTCGACGGCATGGAGTCCCTGCTGCGAGACATGGGGCGTGGGCAGATCAGCCATACGCGCCCCGATGCCTTTGAAGTTGGGCAAAACATCGCCAACACGCCCGGCAAAGTGGTGTTCGAGACGGATCTCTATCAATTGATCCAGTACACACCGGTCACCGAAAAGGTGTTTCGCACGCCGCTGGTGATCTTCCCGCCGTGGATCAACCGTTTCTATATTCTCGATCTCAATGCGAAGAAGAGCTTCGTGCGCTGGGCGCTGGATCAGGGCATCAGCGTGTTCATGGTTTCGTGGCGATCAGCGGACGCTTCGATGGAGAACGTGACCTGGGACGATTATATCTCTGCCCAGATCGAGGCTATCGATCATGTGTGCGATCGCCTGAAAGTCCCATCGGTCCATACCGTGGGATATTGCGTTGCCGGCACTACTCTGGCCGCGACTTTGGCGGTGATGGCGCGCAAAGGCCTTGCCGAAAAGGTGAAGAGCGCCACCTTCCTGACCGCACAGGTCGATTTTGAGGAAGCGGGC
>JAZQRJ010000133.1:0-38086 GCA_045629505.1 Novosphingobium sp. | reverse complement strand
GCCCCGGTGACGCCGGGCGGCCCGATGGTCGCATGGGGCGGGGGAAGCCCGCCAGCCGCTCGCCGCGCGGGCAAGCACGGCCTCATGTTCTTTGGGCAGACGGACGATCCGAAGCTGGGCGAGATTTATGCCGAGACCTGCCGCGCCAATGGGCATGAGCCGGGCATGTGCATCCTTCCCGCACGCGATGCGCCGACGACGACATTCGTTGCGGAAGACGTCGACAAGGCGTGGGAGGAACTTGGCAAATACATTATGCAGGACGTGCTGATGTACGGGAAGTGGAACGCCGACAATCCGAAGAGCGCCAGCATTTCCTTCGCCCAGACAGTTGATGAGGTCCGCGCGGAAAATAAGACGCACCGGATCATGACGGTGGATGAGGCTGTTGCTCATGTGAAGAGCGGCTCACCGTTGTCCCTGCTGCCGCTTGCTGGCGGGCTTCCTGCCGAATTGGCGTGGAAGTATCTGCGGGTGGTGACGGATAAGGTTATGCCGCAACTCGGATAAGCTGGTCGGGAGAGGAATGCACCATGAACGATCGCGAGAAAGCCATCGATGAACTGCTGGCCAAGCAGGAGATTACCGAGGTGATCTTCAAATATTGCCGGTGCATGGATCGCTGCGACAAGGAGCTGGCGAAGGAGATTTTCCATCCAGACGCCCGGGTCGATTATGGTGAAGCCATGTATCAGGGCAGCGGTTATGGCTTTGTCGACATGGCGTTGTCAGCGCATACGGGCACGTTCCTCTCCCATTCGCACCAGCACGGAAACATCCTGATCAAGGTGGATGGGGACCGGGCTTACAGCGAGCTTTACGGTGACGTAACCCTGCGGCGCCGTGACGAGAACGGCCAGTTGATCGATAGCCGGAACCTTGGCCGCTACCTTGATATCTGGGAAAAGCGGGACGACGGAAAATGGCGAATAGCCGAGCGTGCATTCCTGATCGACATCGAAGAGACTGGGCCAGCGGCTGGCAATTTGTTTCCTGCCCAAGGCAAAAGGGATCGCGGCGATCCGAGTTATCGCCTGTTCGAGGAGGGACAGCTGCTACCGCTGGCGTAGCTTTTGGCGCCTAGAGCGTCTTCCAGATCCATGGCTGGAAATGGCTGACGCTCGTGCCGTTCCAAAGCATCATCGACAGCGGCTTCCGCCCCTGTCAACCTCGCGGCCCAGAAGCGCGCCCCCGGCTGCGCCGAGAATGGTGCCAAGGGCGCGGTCGCGGCCACCATCGAGCTCACGGCCAAGCAAGGCCCCGGCTGCCCCGCCGATGATGAGGCCCGTGGTGCCATCCCGCTTGCGACAATAACTGCGCCCATCGCGGTCGCGCCATACGCGGGTGTTGCGGTAAACAGGCTCACCATATTGGCGCCCACCGTAGTAATTCCCGCGATAACGATTATCGCGCCAACGGCGGTCGCGTGAATATTCCAAGACGTCCCCGTCAGTCATCAATGTGCTGTAAGGGGAAATGGCAGCCGTGGCATGGAAAGAGGGAGCGGCGCTGGCTGGTGCTCCCGTGGCCAGCGCGAGCGCGCCAGTGACTGCCAGAACCGGGGTCGCAATCGAACGGATCATGGTTTTTCTCCTTGTCCTGACGCTGTCCTTCCGGACTAGCGGGATAAAGGATCATGGCCCTGTTAAGCTGAACGAATTTGCAACCACCTTGTCAGCTTCCAGCCAGAAAAGCAGAGGTCGAACGGGATAGCACGCCCGTTGCCTTGCGACATGGCCGTACAATCCCTACACAGCGGCTAATGAGTGAAATTTTTGACAACCGGGGGCGCGGCGAGGCGTCCTGGAGCTGGCCCTCTATCCACCCTGAAGCTCGCAAGTTTGCTGCGATCAGCGCGATTGCCTGTGTCGTCGCGGCATTTCTGGCGTGGGAGACTGTCGCTTGGCCGCTTGGCTTACTGACTGTATGCATTTGTGCGTTTTTTCGCGATCCCAAACGGACCACCCCGATTGATGACAAGCTGATTATCGCTCCAGCCGACGGATTGGTTACGCTGATTGAGCAGGTGCCGCCACCGCGCGAGCTTACGATGGATGATGGCAGTGGTGCGCCAGTGCTGTCGGCAGAACCCGTAACGAGGGTGTCCATCTTCATGAGCGTGTTTGATGTTCACATCAATCGCACGCCCATCGGCGGGATAGTGCGCAAGGTCATCTACATTCCCGGTAAGTTCATGAACGCGGACCTGGACAAAGCGAGCGAAGAGAATGAGCGTCAACACATCCTGATCGAGCGGGGTGATGGAATGACGCTTTGCTTTACGCAGATCGCTGGTCTGGTAGCGCGGCGGATCGTTCCTTTTGTTAAACCGGGCGACATCGTCGCTGCTGGACATAGGGTCGGCTTGATCCGTTTCGGCAGCCGTGTGGACGTCTATCTCCCGGCAGGTACCTCCTCGAAAGTTCTGTTGGGGCAGAAAGTCGTTGCTGGTGAAACCGTATTGGCTGAAATAGGCACCAACGAGACGATCGAGGGCTTCTCGCAGTGAATGACGGGCTGGAACCCCGCAAGAACCCACGGTTGCCCAAGGGGCTGACCCTACGGGCTCTGGTTCCTAATGCTATTACTGCCGCTGCGCTGTGCGTAGGGCTGACGGGTGTTCGGTTCGCAATTGCCGGAGACTTTGAGAAATCGGTATTGGCGGTGATTCTGGCCGGCGTGCTTGACGGCCTTGATGGCCGCGCAGCGCGCCTGCTCAATGCGCAGACGAAGTTTGGCGAACAACTGGACAGTCTGGCCGATTCCATTTCCTTCGGCGTTGTCCCGGCGCTGATTATCTACCTGTGGACTCTAAAGAGCTTGCCAAGCTTTGGATGGATTGCGGCTTTGGCCTTGGCGATCTGCTGCGTGTTGCGACTGGCGCGATACAATGCCCAGATCGGCGTAATCGAAATGCCTCACAAAGCCGCGGGTTTTCTTACAGGGGTTCCCGCGCCCGTTGGAGCAGGGTTAGCCTTTCTGCCGCTATATCTTTTCATC
Source organism: Novosphingobium sp. (assembly GCA_045629505.1). Classification (GTDB taxonomy): domain Bacteria; phylum Pseudomonadota; class Alphaproteobacteria; order Sphingomonadales; family Sphingomonadaceae; genus Novosphingobium. The sequence continues at coordinate 35,086 of JAZQRJ010000133.1, read as the reverse complement.
GTTAGCGGGCGCGAGGAATTCGCCGACCCGCGTGGTGTTGCGATCTGGATGTTCTTGATCGCATTCTTAATGATTTCAAACCTTCCAACCTTGAGTTGGTCGCGAGTCCGGCCCCCGCGCAAGGTCCGTATTGAGGTGATTGCCGTTGCCGGCCTTTTGGTCGCTGCTCTGTTGACAGAACCTTGGCTCACGCTTGTGGCGATCACGGTGGCCTATCTAGCACTCATTCCAGTTGGATTGATAATATACGCTCGGATCAAGCGGCAGCGCGCAGGCCGCGATCATCAAGCCGAGCCGCCCGCGAACGGTTGAAATCGGGCCGAAGTACGTCTGCGGTTTCAAAAACGGTCCATTCGCAGACCGCGAACTGCACTACCTTTTCATCGCGGCAGTGTGCGAGCATTTCCCGTAGTGCGCCCACGGCCCCGCGATAGTCTCGGCACGTGCTCAGCATAGTGCCGACGGCATAAGCGGCGCCTAGAGCCAGAAGTAGGGCAACCATGACAGTCATATTGGTTTCCTTTGCGATCCAATGCCAAGGCCCTGGGGCAGGCGGTGGATAAAAAGTGGATAACTGAACTGTTCTTCAAATGTTCCGGTCCCTTAGTTCTACCTATGTTCTCATTCTGTCAAGTGTGTTTTACCGGCGGGACCGTCCGCCGTTAACCATGAGTAGGAAGCCTCTTTTTCGCCGCTTGTTCCGCAGGTTCAGTTCGGCGACGGCAAACAGAATGATTTATGCGCCGAATTGGGGTGGATTTTTGGGCGTAATCGGCATAAGGCGCCGCACGTCGATAGGTGAATCCGAATTAGCGGGCTCACCAATGTCGGCGAAATCCACATGGGAAGCACTGACATACCGGTGCCGCCGCGGGGTTATCCGCACGGCCATCGCTGCCCAGAGGAACAACCGGAAAGGAAATATTTATGGCGGCTCCCGTCGTAACGATGCAGCAATTGATTGAAGTTGGCGCACACTTCGGCCACCAGACTCACCGCTGGAACCCGCAGATGAAGCCTTACATCTTCGGCGCCCGTAACGGTGTTCACATCATCGACCTGTCGCAGACCGTGCCGCTGTTCGCACGCGCTCTCGATTTTGTGTCTGCCACGGTGCAGGCTGGCGGCAAGGTGCTTTTCGTCGGCACGAAGCGTCAGGCTCAGCAGCCGATCGCCGAAGCTGCGAAAGCTTGCGGCCAACACTTCGTCAACCACCGCTGGCTGGGCGGCATGCTCACCAACTGGAGGACGATTTCCCAGTCCATCAAGCGTCTGAAGTCGCTGGAAGAGCAGCTTTCGGGCGAAACCGCTGGCCTTACCAAGAAGGAAGTTCTTCAGCTTACGCGTGAGCGTGACAAGCTTGAGCTTTCGCTTGGCGGCATTCGCGATATGGGCGGCATTCCCGACGTGATGTTCGTGATCGACGTCAACAAGGAAGAGTTGGCCGTTAAGGAAGCTAACGTTCTGGGCATTCCGGTCGTTGCAATCCTCGACTCCAACGTCAATCCGCAGGGCATTGCATTCCCGGTTCCGGGCAACGACGACGCCAGTCGCGCGATTCGCCTTTACTGCGATGCGCTGCGTGAAGCTTCCACCCGTGGTGGTCGCGATGCTGTTGCTGCTTCCGGCTTTGACATTGGTGCGCTCGACGAGCCGCTGCCTGAAGATGCAGCGATCGCAACGCCCGCCGTTGAAGACGCGGCGCAGGCCTGATCCGTATGAGGAGGGCGCCTTGTGCGTCCTCCGTCATTAAATTGCAGCGCTGCCGGCCCATGGCCGATGGGCGCAGCACACACAAAGAGGAAGTTCCCTATGGCCTACACCGCCGCTGACGTGAAGAATCTCCGCGAGCGCACCGGCGCTGGGATGATGGATTGCAAAAAAGCGCTGACCGAAACGGACGGCGATTTTGAATCTGCAGTCGATCTGCTTCGTGCCAAGGGTCTTGCTGCTGCAGCCAAGAAGTCCAGCCGTACAGCTGCTGAAGGTCTCGTTGGCGTTGCTGTTTCCGGCACCAAGGGCGTTGCTGTGGAAGTCAACTCCGAAACCGACTTCGTCGCCAAGAATGACCAGTTCCAAACCTTCGTGCGTAACGTCACAGAAGTTGCTCTCTCGGCTGCTTCTGACGATGTGGAAGAGCTGAAGAAAGCGGCTTATCCGGGCGGTGGCACGGTTGGTGACGCGCTGACCAACAGTGTCGCCACGATTGGTGAAAACCAGCAGCTGCGCCGCATGAAGACCGTTTCCGTGTCTCAGGGTCTGATCGTGCCTTACATGCACAACGCTGCCGCTCCCAGCCTGGGCAAGATCGGTGTACTGGTCGCGCTGGAAAGCGACGCTCCGGCTGACGTGCTCGATGGTCTGGGCAAGCAGATTGCGATGCATATCGCCGCTGCCTTCCCGCTGGCGCTGAGCGCTGACGATCTCGATCAGGAACTGATCGCTCGTGAACGCAAGGTTGCTGAGGAAAAGGCCGCCGAAAGCGGCAAGCCGGCTGAAGTGCAGGCCAAGATGGTGGATGGCGCAATCGCCAAGTTCGCCAAGGAAAATGCCCTGCTTTCGCAGCTTTTCGTGATCGACAATAAGACGCCGATCTCGCAGGTCGTGGAACAGGCTGGCAAGGCTGCAGGCACCAAGATTGTGCTGAAGGACTATGTCCGCTTCCAGCTTGGTGAAGGCATCGAAAAGGAAGTGAGCGACTTCGCTGCTGAAGTAGCTGCCGCTGTTGGCGGCTGATCGGTCTGATCGCCTTGAAGTTGAAGTTAGGGGCCGGGGCAATCGCTTCTGGCCCCTTCTTCATGCGCGCTCTGTTTGTAAGGTGCAGCAAGTCCTTGCTTGGCTTTCGTCACGCTCGACTCTAATGGAGCCAAATTCCCGGATTTTGAGACTGTTCAAGCCATGAGCCTTCCTCCGATCAAGCGCGTCCTTCTGAAGCTGTCCGGCGAAGTCCTGATGGGTAGCCAGGAATATGGCATCGACGCTGATTTCGTTGCGCACATGGCGCAGGAAGTGAAGGCGGTTAAGGAGTCGGGACTTGAACTTTGCCTCGTGATCGGCGGAGGCAATATTTTCCGCGGTATGGCCGGCGCGGCCAAGGGGATGGACCGGGCTCAGGCCGATTATATGGGTATGCTCGCCACGGTGATGAACGCCCTGGCCATGCAGAGCGCGCTTGAAAAGCTGGGCGTTGAAACGCGGGTCCAGTCCGCCATCCAGATGGACGCAGTGTGTGAGCCGGTTATCCGTCGCCGCGCAGAACGTCATTTGGAAAAGGGCAGGGTGGTGATCTTCGCTGCGGGCGTGGGTGCACCTTACTTCACGACAGATTCAGGGGCAGCTCTGCGTGCGGCGGAAATGCGCTGCGATGCTCTGCTGAAGGGTACCAGCGTGGATGGGGTCTATGATTCCGATCCGAAAACCAATCCTGATGCAAAGCGTTATGAAACTGTCGGCTATGACCGGGTTTTGGCCGATAATCTTAAAGTGATGGATGCATCTGCCGTGGCGTTATGTCGCGATAACAGGATTCCCATCGTTGTGTTTTCGATCCGCGAACAGGGCAACCTTGCCAAGGTACTGTCCGGAAACGGTATTCAGACAATCGTACAACAGGAGGCGTGATATGGCCAAGTATGACAAGAACGATCTGGAGCGGCGCATGAATGGTGCGATCGATTCGCTCAAGAGCGATCTTTCAGGCCTGCGCACCGGCCGTGCCAACACCACGCTGCTCGATCCCGTGACCGTCGACGTATACGGCGCGCAGATGCCGCTTAATCAGGTTGCGACCGTTTCTGCTCCTGAACCGCGCATGCTCTCGGTGCAGGTGTGGGACAAGTCGAACGTTCAGCCCGTGGAGAAGGCGATCCGCTCTGCGGGGCTGGGCCTTAACCCCATTCTTGACGGCAATAACATTCGCCTGCCGATCCCTGATTTGACGCAGGAGCGTCGCAAGGAGCTGGCCAAGCTGGCCGGGCAATATGCCGAGGGTGCACGCGTGGCGATCCGTAACGTTCGTCGCGACGGCAACGAAGCCTTGAAGGCTGACGAGAAAACCAAGGATATTTCCGAGGACGATCGCAAGCGGGGCGAAGATGAAGTCCAGAAGTTGACCGACAAGATGATCAAGCTGATCGATGAGGAATTCGCCCGCAAGGAGAAGGACATCCTCAGCCAGTGAGCCCGGTGATGTTCGTTACGGGTCTGATGGATTGTGCTGTGCGCGCGTGTGGGCGAGTAGCTGGAAATGCCTGCTGAACTAAAAGGGCGCGCCCGTCACGTTGCGATCATCATGGATGGCAACGGGCGGTGGGCGAAGAAGCGTCTTCTGCCGCGCGTTGTGGGCCATCAACGCGGGGTGGAGGCCGTGCGCAACATGGTGCGCGGTGCGCGGGACCTTGGGCTTGAGGTGCTGACGCTTTACGCGTTCTCAACAGAAAACTGGCGCCGACCGCAAGACGAAGTTTCCGATTTGATGAGGCTGATGCAGCGTTTCATCATGAGCGATCTTGATGAGATGGCGGACAATAATATCCGCTTGAAAGTCATCGGTGATTACCGCGCGTTTTCGCCAGACGTCGTGCAACTCATCGATGGGGCATTGGAGCGAACGTCAGCCAATACCGGCACCATCATCGCGGTTGCGCTCAACTATGGCTCAAGGGACGAGATTGCCCGCGCGGCCAATCGCGCTGCTCCAAAAGGGCCAATCACGGTAGATGCCATCGATGCAGAGCTTGATACTGCGGATTTACCGCCGCTTGACCTGCTGATCCGAACCTCTGGCGAGTTGCGGCTGTCCAACTTCCTGCTGTGGCAGGCGGCTTATGCGGAACTGTGGTTCACTGATGTGCTGTGGCCAGATTTCACTGTGGATCATCTCCGAGAGGCGATGGACGCATTCGCACAGCGGGAGCGCCGTTTCGGCGGTCGTTAGCATGTCACGAACGTCCGATCTCGGCATTCGAACTGTAACTGCGGTCGCCATGATCGCCGTTTCCGGATTCGCGCTCTGGGCGGGCGGGATGGTCTGGTCGGTCTTCGTGCTACTGGTCGGTGCCGGCGTTTGGTTCGAATGGAGCGCGCTGTGTGTGCTTGGCATACCTGCGGGCAGGCGCAGAACGCTTTGGCGCTATGGCGGCGCAGTTTACTGCGGCATAGCTTGTGCAGTGCTGATGGCCTTGCGGGACATGCCTGATGGGGCAATTCCGGTGCTGATGATCGTTGGTGCCGTAGTTGGGACCGATGTAGGCGCCTACGCATTTGGCCGTGCGATTGGCGGCCCGATGATCGCGCCGTCCATCAGTCCATCAAAGACCTGGTCCGGGCTCGTAGGCGGAATCCTTGGTGCGGCGCTGGTGCTGGCGATGATGAATACGTGGTTGAACGGGATCGACGGTGGCGCGCCGGACGCCGTAACCGGCTTTGCTGCCACCCCATTGGCAAGCGCTGCGGGTTTCGTGGTTAGCGGTGCGGCAATCGCAGTCTTGGCTCAGGCCGGAGACTTTTTCGAAAGCTGGATGAAACGGCGAGCAGGCGTAAAAGATTCGGGAAAACTGCTTCCGGGCCACGGCGGGCTATTCGACAGGGTAGATGGTCTGCTATTGGTGCTCGTTGTGATAGGTAATGTCATCCTGATTTTGCGGATTGCGGGCGGCTTTTGACCGTGCGGTCTGTCTCCATTCTTGGCGCAACCGGTTCGGTTGGAGCATCGACGCTCGATCTCGTTCAGCATCAGCGCGATCATTGGCGAATCGTCGCGCTGACAGCGAATGGCAATGCGAAAGAGCTGGCGCGACTAGCGCTTGAGTTTCGACCCGAAGTGGCAGTCGTAGCAGATGAGGCTGCGCTTCCAGAATTGCGTGAGGCTCTTGCCGGTTCCGGCATTGAGGCGGCGGGGGGCGCGGCGGCGCTGATCGAAGCGGCTTCACGCCCGGTCGATATCACTCTTGCCGCCATCGTTGGTTGTGCGGGACTTGCGCCGACAATGGCAGCGATTGAGCAGGGCGGCACGGTGGCGCTCGCCAACAAGGAGGCGCTGGTTTCCGCAGGCGAAGTGATGACTGCGGCCGTCACCAAACATGGTGCGACGCTGCTGCCGGTCGATTCCGAGCATAATGCTATATTTCAATGCCTTGCGGGCAATCAGATCTCGCAGGTTCGCAAGATCACCCTGACTGCCAGCGGCGGGCCGTTTCGGGAATGGACTGCGCAGCAGCTTGCTGCCGCGACGCCTGCGCAAGCCGTGAAGCATCCAAACTGGAGCATGGGCGCGAAGATCAGCGTCGATTCTGCCACGATGATGAACAAGGGACTGGAGCTGATTGAAGCTTACCACCTGTTCCCCGTGGGGCTGGATCGCCTCGGAATTGTTGTGCACCCGCAATCCGTAGTGCATTCGATGGTCGAATATCGCGACGGCTCCACGCTGGCGCAGCTTGGCCCTTCGGACATGCGCGTGCCGATCGCCTCCGCTCTCGCGTGGCCGGGGCGGATGGATACGGCGTGTGAGCGGCTGGACCTTGCGCGGATTGGCTCGCTGACCTTCGAACCGCTTAACGAAGTGCTGTTTCCTGCAACTCGGCTGGCGCGGCAGGCGGCGGAGGCGGGCGGGGCGGCTGCGGCGGTGTTGAATGCTGCGAACGAAGTTGCCGTGGCGGCTTTTCTTGCCGGGCAGATCGCATTTCCGCGCATTGCTTCCCATGTTGAGCAGGTTCTTGGTTCCTATGCTCCTCCGCGTCCCGCCTCTCTGGCAGACGTGCTGACGGTAGATCGGGAAGCGCGGGCAATTGCCCATGATTTGACGGAGTCGGCACGAATTGCTTGAATCGCCATCGATCATAACCACGATCTTCGCGTTCCTGCTGGTGCTTGGCCCGCTGGTTATGATCCACGAGCTTGGCCACTATCTGGTGGGTCGGTGGTTTGGCGTGAAGGCAGACGCCTTTTCCATCGGGTTCGGCAAGGAAATCGCGGGCTGGACTGATCGGCGTGGCACACGCTGGAAGATTTCGGCCTTGCCGCTGGGTGGCTATGTCCAGTTTGCGGGGGATATGAACGCCGCCAGCATCCCGGGCAAAGTGGATGACGGTCTTACTGCGCAAGAGCGTGCGGAAGTGTTCCAGTACAAGCCGCTTTGGCAGCGTTTCCTGATCGTGCTGGCCGGGCCGCTCACCAATTTGTTGCTGGCTGTCGCTGTCTTTGCCTCGTTCAATATGATTTACGGCAAAGTGGTCGCATCTCCGACGATCGCCACCATCGTCGAGGATTCGTCTGCGAAAGCCGCTGGTTTGATGGTGGGCGATAGAATCGTTGCTGTTGGCGGCACTAGCGTTGCCAGCTTCACCGAGGTCCCGCCGCTGGTCGTTCCTTTCCCGGGGCGCACGATCGATGTGACGGTTCGTCGAGACGGTCGTGAAATGACCGTTCCCATTAAGACCGCTGAACATGTGGAGCGAGATCGCTTCGGGAATGAAACGCGTATCGGCCGACTGGGGATCGGTGCGGGCGATGTTGAGGTCCTCGGTGTAGGCCCGCTTGAATCCGTTGGGCTTGCGGTTCAACAAAGTGTCGGCGTGATGGAAATGATGGCCACCGGAGTGGGTCAGATTTTCTCCGGCGAGCGCTCTGTGGAAGAGCTGGGCGGGCCGATAAAGATTGCCAAGTATTCCGGAGAGCAATTCAGCTTGGGATGGGCGCAGTTCGTGGGTTTTGTCGCGCTGATTTCAATTAACTTGGCATTCATCAACCTGCTGCCAATTCCGGGTCTCGATGGTGGGCACTTGGCGTTCTACGCCGCGGAAGCGGTTCGGCGAAAGCCGTTGGGCTTGCGTAGCCAGGAATGGGCAATGCGCACCGGCATGGCCTTGGTTCTGGCGCTTATGGTTTTTGTTACATTCAATGATATTGCGACGCTTCCAATCTTCAACGGTTGAAGCATTTTTCGGGGATAGTTCACCTCCTTTATCATCTTATCGGCGGTGTAGCGATAATGTGCGCTTGATTGGCTGTCGCCCATCGGGCACACGGCTGCGATTGCGGGCGAATGGCGTGACCGGTGCCGACAGGCACTTTGGGCGGGCCTGACAGGAAATGGCATTTATATGATGGGATCGGATTTGGTTCGCAGCAAAGATGTCTGGCGTGTTTCGCCGATAGCTGCACTGTTGTTGGGCACAACTGCGCTGGGCGGGCTTCCAGCGACAGCTTATGCACAAACTTCCGCTGCTCCCCGGTCTGCGGCGGCTCCCGCTTCTCAAGCGGTGACGCCGAACGTGGAAACGATCAAATCGATCCGGGTGGTCGGTAATCAGCGGTTGGAGCCGCTGACAATCCTTTCGTATATCAAGCTGCGTGTGGGCCAGCCTTACTCGGCGGCTGCCGCGGACGAGGCGCTGAAGGACCTTTACGCGACCGAGCTGTTCACGAACGTTCAGCTTCGCAACGACAATGGCGTTGTAGAGATTGCGGTGCAGGAAAACCCGGTCGTCAACCGCATCGTGCTGGAAGGCAACAAGCGGATCAAAGACGAGAAGATCCTCCCTGAGATCAAGGTCGCTCCGCGCCAGATCTTCACCCGCTCAAAGGTTCGCGCAGACGTCGCCCGGATCATCGAGCTGTATAAGCGGCAGGGCCGCTATGCCGCGACGGTCGAGCCGAAGATGGTTATGCTCGATCAGAACCGCGTCGATATCGTTTTCGAGATTTCAGAAGGCGACAAGTCGAAGGTTCGCCAGATCAACATCATCGGGAACGAGAAGTTTTCCGATGGCGAACTGCGCGGTGAAATGGTCACCAAGCAGGCGCGCGCATTCCGCCTGTTGAGTTCCAGCACAAGCTACGATCCAGACCGTCTTGCCTTTGACCAGCAGAAACTACGGCAGTTTTACCTGACCCAAGGCTACGCCGATTTTCGTGTGGTTTCGGCCGTTGCAGAACTGACGCCGGACAAGCGCGACTTCATCATCACTTACGTTGTCGAAGAAGGGCCGCGATACAAGTTTGGCGATGTCAAGGTAGAGAGCCAGCTTAGGGACTTCGATGGGGAAAAGCTGACTGCTGCCCTGCCGATGAAGAAGGGCGATTGGTACGACGCAAAGCTGGTTGAAAGCACGATCGAGAACCTGACCGATACGGCAGGTGCCTTTGGTTATGCGTTTGCAGACGTGCGACCCACCTATGAGCGCAACAAGGACGACCTGACCATGGGGTTGACCTTCGTCATCGGCGAAGCACCCCGAGTTTACGTTGAATCAATCGACATCAACGGCAATACATTGACGCAGGACAAGGTCATTCGTCGTGAGTTCCGCATCGCGGAAGGCGATGCGTTCAACACCCTGCAGGTCAAGCGTTCCACCAACCGTATTAATTCGCTTGGCTATTTCCAGGAAAAGTTTGAGATCGAGCAGAAGCCGGGCAGCGCTCCTGATCGGATCATTCTGGAGGCCAACGTGGAAGAAAAGCCCACAGGCGAACTGCAGCTTTCGGCAGGCTTCTCAAGTATCGAAAGCTTCATTTTCCAGGCCTCCATCCGTCAACGCAACTTCCGCGGACGTGGCCAGACGGTCGGCCTATCAGGCAGCTATTCGCGCTACACCAAGAGCGTTGAGGCCAGCTTTACCGAGCCATACCTGTTCGACCGAAACGTTTCGCTGGGAGTTGACGTCTATCGTCGCGATTATCGCAGCTTCCGCTTCAACACGAATGACCGCGATCGCACCTATCAGCAATCGACAACGGGCTTCCAGATCCGGTCCGGCGTGCCGCTTAACGAATACCTGACAGCGGTCGCTCGCTATACGCTCAATTATGACGACGTTACGCTGGATCGAAACCAGTTTTATTATGATCTGGATGGCGACGGCGTATCAACCTGCGAACCGATCCGCGCTGGCCGATATCTGTGCGAAGCAATCGGTAAGCGAACCAGTTCCATTCTTGGGCTGGCTCTCATCTACGACAGGCTCGACAATCGCATAAGGCCCACGCGCGGCCTGACGGCATCGATCAGCGCGGACTATGCTGGGCTTGGTGGCTCCGTCAAATATGGTCGTATCCGCGCTAACGCTGCGCAATACTGGCCTTTGGGCGGCGGTTTCATTTTCTCGGTGCAGGGCGAGGGCGGCTTGATCAGGTCGTTCGATAATAGCGGTGATCCCGCATTGGGTACCGACGATGTGCGCCTGACGGACCGGTTCTATCTGGGCGAGCCGCAAATGCGTGGCTTTGACATTCGTGGCGTAGGCCCGCGAGTGATTCGCTATCCTTATCTCGACGAAGGCGGTGTGCTTGAGCTTTCGACTGATCGCAAACAATCAACAGACGATGCCCTGGGCGGCAGGAATTACTACCTTGCCCGCGCTGAGCTGGAAATTCCGCTGGGTTCTGGCGCGCGTGAAATGGGCCTGCGCCCGTCGATCTTCGTCGATACAGGCGCGGTCTGGGGCGTTCGCCGCCCGGTTACCATCGATACCGGCCCGGGTGGTATTTTCCTTGCCCAACGGGATCGCGAGGGTAGGCCGGAGTACCGTCAGGTTACGGCAGCGAGTGTAGTTAATGGTGTTTGCACGCCATCGGCTGAAGAAGTTGTCACGAACCCGATCAATCCGTCACCGCCTGCGTGTTTGACCTCGAACGTAAACACCGCGCTCGGCACTGATTACCGCTTCAAGGAAGTGTTCCTTGGTAACACTTGGAAGCCGCGCGTTGCTATCGGTATTGGCGTAAATTGGAATTCGCCGTTCGGTCCGTTCCGGATCGACTTTTCGAAGGTGCTCCTCAAGCGTGAGGGCGACGATACGAAATCTTTCACATTCAACGTAGGAACCCAGTTCTGATGAAAACTCTTTTCAAATCGGCTGCAGTCGCAGCACTCATGCTTAGTGCAGCGACAGTTCAGCCGGCTTTCGCCCAAGCTACTGGAACGCTGGTGCAGGGTCTGGCGATTGCCAACCTTGATGCCGTGATCGTGAACAGCAACGCTTTCAAGACAGCTGAAACGCAACGCCAGACCACGTACAGGGCACAGATCCAGCAGGCCGAAACCCGCCGCGCGCAGCTCGAAGCGCAGATCAAGCCGCTTGTCGACAAGTTCAACGCAGACCGTCAGGCTGCCAAGCCCAACGAGCAGGCGCTTGCCCAGCAGGCTAACCAGATTCAGCAGATCCAGAATCAGGGTCAGCAGGAACTGCAGACCATCCTCGCTCCCGTTGCCATGTCGCGCGCGTATGTAACCGAGCAGATCGAGGACAAGCTGGATCAGGCTATCAAGAGCGCGATGGCCAAGAAGAAGGTCAGCCTCTTGCTGAGCCACGAAGTGGTGATGGCGGTGAACAACAACGCCTATAACATCAATCAGGACATCCTGAATGAGCTGAACACGCTGCTGCCGTCAGCCCAGATCGTTCCTCCGCAGAACTGGGAACCGCGCCAGCTTCGTGAAGCACGTGCGGCGCAGTCGGGCGCAGCGGCGGCACCGTCAGGTGCGGCCACCAGCACGCCGCCTCAGGGCCGCTAAAGCGCATCGCCGTTTCCATGAACGATGAAACGCCTACTTCCAGCGCAGTTCTGGATTACGACGTCACGAAGATTCTGGCCGCTTTGCCGCATCGTTATCCGATGCTGCTGGTTGACCGTGTGGTTTCTCTCGATCTCGGTGAGAAAATCCACGCGATCAAGGCGGTCAGTTTCAACGAGCAGTTCTTTCAGGGGCATTTCCCGGGCGCGCCGATCATGCCCGGCGTGCTTCAGATTGAAGCCTTGGCGCAGGCCGCTGGCATTCTAGCCGTCGAAACGCTCCAACTGGCGGGAACGGGCAAGCTCGTTTTCTTCATGGCGATCGAGAACGCCAAGTTCCGCAATCCGGTCCATCCGGGCGTGCTGCTGAACCTGGAAGTGTCGTTCGTTCAAAAGCGGTCGCGAGTCTGCAAATTTGCGGGCCAGGCGACTGTCAACGGGAAAGTTACCTGTGAAGTTCAGTTCACGGCGATGATCGCCGACTCCTGAACGAGGCGAAACCAAGCGTGTACTGGACATCGACGCTGCATCTCGCTATGCGCGCCGTTTCTTGCTGACGGCCGGTCGGAACCGGTCCAACAGAGAGTTTGAAGACATGAAAGCCGATATCCATCCCGATTATCACATGATCACGGTGCAGATGACTGACGGCACCACGTTCCAGACCCGTTCGACTTGGGGCAAAGAGGGCGATACGCTTGCTCTCGAAATCGATCCCACGTCGCACCCGGCATGGACCGGCGGCACCCAGCGCTTGAACGAAGGCGGCCGTGTGGCTCAGTTCAACAAGCGCTTCGGTGGGCTTTCGCTCAAAAAGAGCTGATCGGCTTTCGCAGTTCGAATCATAAAGGGCGGCCTTTCGGGGCCGCCCTTTTTCGTTTCAGCAAAATCCTCTAATCAGCTGGGGCGTTGCGTTTAAAAAGGCGCGTCCATCAGATCGTGCCATTCCGTACATTCGGCCGGCACAGGGCGCAGAAATTCCATCCCGGCGGTATCTTCGCGAACCCAGCGAATGATCGCCCGCAGCTTCCGTCCGCCTTCTGCAGAGATGGCAACGAATGTGCCGGTGCGGATGCAGCTCACGTCGCCCTTGATTCGGCAACCGTGCAATGAAACTTCGGAAACGCGCACATCTACGCCGTCACCGTGGGTGGTTTCCAGCTTAGCGTCGAACCATGTTTCGTAGCGGTGTTCCCTACGACGTGCCTGTTGCCGCGGGCGGTTTTCACTTTCTGGGATGTTCTCAAGCCGAGCGAGCTTCACCATCGTTGCAACGTCCTTGCTGGTTCGACCTGTCGTCATCGCGGAAAGTTGTAAAAATCGTATGGGGATGAAAGCTTAATGGCGAGACGCAGTTTCTTAACCATGAAGCCGGGAGAATGAACCCTGCGCAGAAACATCTTTAACGGAATTGCGTTCAACAATGAACATTGCCCTAAGTGACAAACGGAAACTGGAGCACAGATCATGATCAGCAGACTTTTAAGACTTCCTCTTGCAGTGGCGGCTATTGCTTTGCCCGCGGCTGCATGCGCCACCACGGATCAGCAAGCCGGTGCCAGCCAGCATGCCGATCATTCGATTTCTGCAAAGCCGATCAGCGTCACGATGATTGATGCAAAGGGGAAGGCGATTGGCACGGCGACGTTGAGAGATACCTCAGGCGGACTGCTCGTCGATCTCGATCTCAAGGGGATGCCAGCAGGTGAACGTGCATTCCATATACACCAGACCGGCAAGTGCACCCCGCAAGATAGTTTTGCCTCTGCCGGCGGACATTTTGCTCCGGCTCAGCACTCGCATGGTCTGATGGTAGCCAAAGGGCCGCATGCCGGTGACATGCCCAATCTTTTTGTCGGTAAAGATGGCACGGTGAGGGCCCAGGTGCTGAATGCTTCGGTCACATTGGGCGCAGGTGATGCGTCTCTAGCGGATGCGGATGGCTCTTCATTGGTCATCCACGCCGGGCCAGACGACTATACAAGTCAGCCCGCGGGCAACGCAGGTGGGCGAATCGCTTGCGGTGTGATCTTCGCGCCCAAGCCGTAACGGTTCAGTGCCGGGGGCTGGCTGGATTGTTCAGCCAGCCATCGGAAAGTTTTTTTGATTCGCTGAATTGGCAGAGCTGCCGGGAAGCTGGCAGTGCGCATGGCAAGTCCGTCGGTGATCCGGCCGGAGATGGCTCCCTTAACGCAAGGAAAATGCAAGATTGCAGCTCTGCTGCTAGATTTTGCTTTGCAATCCCTGCGGCGTATGTAAAGGCGCAGCCCCGCGCTGATCCTCGGATGTGGCGGATGATAAGCTGGTCTTCAGGGTTCATCCAGAAGCGCGGTTTTTTTGTGGCGATCGTAGCTCAGTTGGTTAGAGCGCCGGTTTGTGGTACCGGAGGTCGTGGGTTCAAACCCCATCGGTCGCCCCATTTTCTCCATATTTGCCTGGCATAGCGCATTCCATGTTGGATGACGCGTTTGGCCGGGCAGATCATGGGGACACCCGCAATCCTCTATTTGCCAGCGCGTCTCTGACGGCTAAAGGACCTGGCGACATGCATGGCTATGCCAATCCTGCCCGGTTTCTTCGTATTGCCCGATGGCTCACCCCGCTTTTCCTGATTGTGGGGACAGTAATTGCTGGGGCAGCTCTGGCTTATGGGCTGACTGCAGTTCCGCCTGATCGCCTGATGGGCGACACTGTGCGAATCCTTTTCATTCATGTGCCTTCCGCATGGCTTGGCATGGCAGGTTGGTCGACCATTGCCGCAGCCGGACTGGTGGAGCTTGTCTGGCGGCATCCGCTTGCGGGAATCGCCGCGCGCGCGGCCGCGTTACCGGGCGCAGCCTTTACCGCAATTTGTCTTGCCACCGGGTCAATCTGGGGCAGGCCGACCTGGGGCACCTGGTGGGTGTGGGACGGGCGGTTGACCAGTATGCTGGTCCTGTTGTTCCTATACTTCGGGTACATTGCATTGTCCGATGCTGCAGCGCGCCAGAATGGTGGAAATACTAGGGTTGCGGCTATTTTCGGGCTGGTGGGCGCGATCAACATTCCGATCATCAACCGGTCCGTGGTATGGTGGAACAGCCTGCATCAGCCGGCCAGTATTACGCTTGGCAAATCCGCGATCGATCCTGCCTACCTTTGGCCGCTGATGTTCGCATCCCTTGGTTTCACGCTGATCTTTGGCGGTGTCGTGCTGGCGCGCATGCGTGCGATCCTTGCAGACCAGCAGGCGGAAGCACGGCTTCGGCGTAAAGCAATGGCCGTTTCCGCCGGTGTGGCCGGGCATTCGCGCCAGAATTCGGGTGTCGCGACCGATGCGTGAGGCGCTGGACCAATGGAATTTTGTAATCGCCGCCTATGTCATCGGCGTGGGCGGAACACTGGCCATGATCGCGTGGAGCTGGATTTCCATGCGCCGCGCTGAAAAGCGCCGTGAAAAGAGCCGGGAACGTTGATGGCCACGCTTGCACCACAAAGTCTAAAACCCAAGCACCAGCGGCTGATCCTGTTACTGATTGCTATGGTCGTGCTCATCGCTGCCGCGCTGCTGGCGATTTGGGCGCTGCGCAATCAGGCGTCCTATTTCTACGTGCCGAGTGACATGGTTGCTTCACCGCCAGAGCCATCGCAGGCCGTGCGGTTGGGAGGCATGGTCCAGAAGGGGTCGCTGCAGACAGATGGGGACGGTGTGACGATCACGTTCCTTGTCGGTGATGGAGAATCGGTTGTGCCGGTGCGCTTCACAGGCATCGTTCCCTCGCTCTTTGTTGAAGGTTCGGGCGTCGTGGCCGAAGGCAAGCTGGCGAAAGACGGAACTTTCATTGCTGACAATCTGCTAGCCAAGCATGATGAAAATTATGTCCCGCGCGAATTGCGCGAGATGAATGAACACCAGAAAGCCCAAGTCGTCTCGGAGACGACGGACTCGCTATGATAGCTGAGTTTGGACTGGCCGCCCTTTGGCTGGCCGCTGCGCTTGCCGCGCTTCAGCTTGTTGCGGGATCGCTTGCGGTTGCCGGGAAAGGGGGAGGGCTGGCCAGCATCGTGCGTCCAGCGGCGACGGTGCAGGGCCTGCTGGCGCTGCTTTCGTTTGCTGCGCTGATGTTGTTGTTCGCGCAGACGGACCTTTCGGTCAAGCTGGTGGCGACGTCTTCCCATTCAGCAAAACCAATGATCTTCAAGATTGCCGGTACCTGGGGCAATCACGAAGGCTCAATGCTGATGTGGGTCATGGTGATGGGCCTTGCCGGCGCTTTCGTTGCGCTGTTCGAGCGGCGATTGCCCGAGCGCACTATGTTGGCGACCCTGGCCGGACAGGCATTCGTCAGCCTTGGCTTCTACGCTTTCCTGCTGATCTCATCCAATCCGTTTGAGCGGCTGAACCCTGCTGCGATCGAAGGTAAAGGGCTTAATCCGCTGCTGCAGGATGTGGGCCTCGCATTCCACCCGCCGCCGCTTTACCTCGGCTATGTCGGTTTGTCGGTCGCCTTCAGCTTCGCGATCGGCGCGCTGATCACGCGCGAGGTTGGCCCTGCATTTGCGAAAGCGATGCGGCCATGGGTGCTGGGTGCTTGGGTATTCCTGACGCTGGGTATCACAGCGGGTTCTTACTGGGCGTATTACGAGCTGGGCTGGGGCGGCTGGTGGTTCTGGGATCCGGTGGAGAATGCCTCGCTGATGCCATGGCTGGCGGCGACTGCTCTGCTCCATTCGGCCGGTGTTCTGGCATCACGTGACGCCTTGCGGACGTGGACCGTGATGCTGGGCGTGATTGCCTTTTCGATGTCGATGATCGGCACCTTCCTGGTGCGTTCGGGCATCCTTACCAGCGTTCACGCCTTTGCAGTCGATCCGGAGCGAGGTACTTTCATTCTGGTCCTGCTGGCAATCTACATCGGCGGCGCGCTGACCCTGTTCGGCTTGCGCGCGCAGACAGTTGCGGAAGGCAGGCAGTTCACGGTGTTCAGCCGCGAAAGTGCGCTTGTCGTGAACAACGTGATGCTTTCCGCGATTCTTGGGATCGTGCTGTTCGGCACGCTCTATCCGCTAGTGACGGAGGCGATGGGAACGCAGGTGTCGGTGGGGCCGCCGTACTTCAATCCGGTCGGTGCGATCTTCTTTGTGCCCATGGTGTTGGTGCTCATGGTTGGGCCGTTGCTGCGCTGGGGCAGTGACAAGCCGCAGCGGGTGCGCGGTGCGATCGGCATCGCCGTGCTATCGGCAGTCGCGGTCGTGATAGGGGCATTGCTTCTCCCCGGTGTGGGCGTGCTGCCCATGGTAGGGCTGGTGCTGGGCTTTGGCGTTGTCGTGGCAAGTGTGCTGCCCCTGCGTGGGCGTAATCTGCGGCGCACTCCGCTGTCGATCTGGGGCATGGTCGTCGCCCACCTGGGAATTGGCGTGGCCATGTTCGGCATGGGAAGCGATAGCGCTTTCACTGTGGAGAAGCTTGTCGCGGCGCGGCCCGGCCAAGTGGTGGATGTTGGCCCGTGGACCGTCACCTTCCGCGGCGTGGAGCCTGTGCCCGGCCCGAACTGGACGGCGATCCAAGGCAATGTGTCCGCTCAGTACATGGGTGGAAAGCCAGTTGAAGCAAAGCCACAGTCGCGTAGCTTCTGGGCGCCGCCGCAGCAGACTTCGGAAAGCTCGTTGCTCACGCGCTGGAATGGGCAACTCTATGTGGTGATCGGTGACGAGGCCAAGGACGGCCGTTGGCAATTGCGCCTTTGGTGGAAGCCATTCGTGACGCTAATCTGGCTAGGCGGTATCCTGATCGCGCTGGGCGGTCTTCTGGCGCTGCTGGGCCGCGTGGCGGCGGACATTCGCCGCGCTTACGCGCGTGGCCGGATTGCCCAGCGCCGTGAAGGCCAGAGTGATTGGGGAACGACACCATGAGCGAACCGGAGAAGGATAACGAAGTCGCTGGGCGCAAGCGTGTGCCGAAGTGGACTCTGTGGCTTCCGCTGCTGCTGTTCGCAGGCTTTGTTGCGCTGGTGATGCTTGGCCTTTTCCGCCCAGCAGACCGGCAGGTGGCAAGCGCGCTTGTTGGCAAGCCAATGCCGCAATTCACGCTGCCGCCCGCTTTGCCAAGCCATCCGGGGCTCGACACTGCCGCGCCGGCCGACGGCAAACCGCGGCTTATCAATGTGTTTGCAAGTTGGTGCCTGCCATGTCGTGTGGAAGCGCCGCAACTTGCCGCGCTGGCAAAATCGGGCGTCGCGATCGAAGGCATCGCGGTGCGGGATACGCCAGAGGCGCTGGAGGCCTTTCTGGCCGAACATGGCGATCCCTTCGTGCGCATCGGCGCGGATGACGATGGGAAGGTGCAGCTTGCGCTCGGTTCGTCGGGCGTGCCGGAAACTTATGTCGTCGATAGCCAAGGCGTGATTCGCTACCAGCACATCGGTGAGATCAGGCCCGAGCATGTTTCGCAGATCATGAAAATGCTGAAGGACGCGAGCAAGTGAAGCGTCTGAGCGGCCTCTTGTCGTGGCTGGCGGCGCTTTCGCTTCTTGCAGGGCTTGCGGCGCCTTCGGCGGGCTTGGCCCAGGAGGAGCGCTCCACCGCGCCCTATGCCTATCGCCAACTGGAAGATCCGGCACTTGAAGCATCTGCGCAGACGCTGATGGCCTCACTCCGGTGCCTGCAATGCCAGAGCCAATCCATTGCGGATTCTGATGCGCCGATAGCTGGTTCGATGCGATCCTTGGTGCGTGAACGAATCGCCGCCGGGGAAGACCCGGAGGCTATCCGCGCGTGGCTGATCGAACGGTATGGCGAATATGTCAGCTATTCGCCGAGGCTCACAGCTATGACTTGGCCGCTTTATACGATCCCGCTCGTCCTGCTGCTGCTGGCGGCGGTTCTGCTGCGCAAGCGTTTTCGCCGGGGAGCGGGGGAATGACCTGGATCATTGCTATCGGGTTGGCTGGGGCCGCCTTCGCGATAATGGCTTTCGCATGCAAGCTGCCCCGTCCGCTCTGGTCTGCAACGGCTTCGGCGCTTGCGCTGGGCCTTGCTGGCTATGCTACCCAGGCATCGCCAGACCTTGCCGGTTCGCCCAAAGTGAGCGCACAGAAAGCAATGTCTGCCCCTGACGCCTTCGTCGAATCGCGTAACAAACTCTCTGAGCGGGGCATCCCATCGAACAACCAGTGGTTGATCATCGCTGATGGTTTGGCCCGAAATGGCCAGTATGGTGATGCCGCGCAAGTCTTGGTCGGCGCAATCGAAGACGATCCCAAAAATGGCGAGGCGTGGCTGGCGCTGGCGAATTCGCTGGTCGCCCACGCGGATGGGTTGCTGACTCCGGCTTCGCAATATGCGTACCGCAAGGCGGCAGAAGCCGCGCCAGACAGTCCCGGGCCGCCCTTTTTCCTGGGAATGGCGATGGCGCAAACGGGCCGATTGACCGATGCACGGCGTCTGTGGGGAGAATTGCTGGCACGGTCTGCGGCCGATGCGCCATGGCGCGCAGAGCTCGAAGGCAACCTTGCGCGGCTCGACGCGTTGATCGCAGCACAAAGCCGTCCCAAAACAGTGCAATAAGCGGCGTTGCCGCAACCTTCGCATACTGCTAAGCGCCAGCGCCTTGCCACATGCATTTAGCATGAATGTGGTCGGCCAGTGTCCAGTCAATGACGGGGCGAATGCATGAGTAGCGATGTGCCGGGTGACAGTATGGGCAAGATAGCGGATGTTGCGGATTCGCAGCCGGATGAAGGTCGGGATCGGGATCGTCACGGCAACATTGCGAAGCTGGCTTTCGGCGCAATCGGCGTGGTGTTCGGCGATATTGGCACCAGCCCGATTTACGCCTTTCGCGAAACATTTGTTGGTCCGCATCCCCTTGCGCTGGATAGCCTGCATATCCTGGGCGTAGTGAGCCTGATTTTCTGGTCGATGACCCTTGTCGTTTCGATCCAGTATGTCGGCCTCCTGATGCGCGCAGACAACAACGGCCAAGGTGGCAGTCTGGCGCTGGTGGCGCTGATCTCCAACTCGATCAGCCGCAGTCGATATGGCGGCACACTGGTGCTGCTGGGCGTGTTTGCGACCGCTCTCTTTTACGGCGATTCAATGATTACGCCCGCCGTTTCCGTGCTGTCGGCGGTCGAAGGTCTGACGGTGGTGCAACAGGGGCTTCAGCCGCTGGTTTTGCCCATCGCGCTGGTTTTGCTCATCAGCCTGTTCGTGATCCAGAAGCGTGGAACGGCCAAAGTTGGCGCCATTTTTGCGCCGGTCATGACAGTTTACTTCGTGGTGATCGCAATTCTTGGGATCATTCACCTGGTTCAGAATCCCGCGATCCTTTGGGCGCTAAATCCGTGGTACGCGATCCAGTTCTTCATGACGGACAAGTTCCTGGCGTTTCTGGCGCTGGGTTCCGTTGTGCTGGCTGTGACGGGTTCGGAGGCGCTATATTCCGACATGGGCCATTTCGGGCGGGGGCCGATGCGCTTGTCATGGTTCGGTTTTGTGATGCCATGCCTACTGCTGAACTACTTCGGGCAAGGTGCAATGATTCTGGGCATGGATGCTCCGGACGCCGCGCGTGCGGTGGAGAATCCGTTCTTCATGCTCGCGCCGGAGGCGCTCCGGTTGCCGCTCGTCATTTTTGCCACATTCGCCACTTTCATTGCCAGTCAGGCAGTGATTTCAGGCGCTTTTTCTATTACCCACCAAGCGATCCAGCTTGGGTTTATTCCCCGCCTTTCCATTCGTCACACCAGTGAAGAAGCGGCAGGGCAGATCTATATACCTTCGGTCAATTGGGCGCTGATGGTGGGCGTTATCGTTCTGGTTCTCATGTTCCAGAACTCCTCAAACCTTGCCTCGGCCTATGGCATCGCCGTGACCGGCGCGATGTTGATCGATACCTGCCTGATCGCGGTCCTTGTGACAGCCGTGTGGCGCTGGAAGATGTGGGTCGCAGCGCCCGTCGTACTGTTGTTCTTCGTGGTGAACGGCGCATATTTCGCCGCCAACTTCATGAAGGTGACTGATGGTGGCTGGTTCCCGCTGATGATTGGGGCGGTGGTGTTCACCCTGCTCACCACGTGGGCGAAGGGGCGTAAGCTGATGCGTGAACACATGGCTGAGGCTGCTCTTCCGCTGAACGTCTTTGCAAAGAGCGCACACAGCAGCGCTACGCGGGTACCGGGCACTGCCATCTTCATGGCGGCCAGCAATGTAGGCGTACCTTCCGCGCTGCTTCACAACATAAAGCACAACAAGGTGCTGCATGAGCGCGTAGTGGTACTCACCATCGCAGTGCAGGAAGTGCCGTACGTTGGAGACGCTGACCGTGCCAAAATGGTGGATTTAGGGCAGGGTTTCTATCGCCTGACCCTGCGTTATGGCTTCATGGAAGAAACTGATATCCCGGCGGCGCTGGCAAAGACCGATATTTGCGGCGGTCCGTTCGAGATCATGAAGACCAGCTTCTTCCTCTCCCGCCAGACCCTGCTGGCTTCCGACAAGCCGGGCATGTGGCTATGGCGCGAAAAGCTCTTCGCATGGATGCTGCGTAATGCTGCCAGCGCGATGGAGTTCTTCCGCCTGCCCAGCAACCGCGTGGTCGAACTGGGCAGCCAGGTCAAAATCTGAGAGCGTTGCTTGCCGTCAGTCGTGCGGCGGGTGAGTGAGGGCTTCTTCCGTCGCGACCTCGCCGCCCATTCCATGGCGCATGATCATCGGGATCTGCGAGAACGTGAACAGGAACGACAGGGTTGTGAAGCCCCAGACCTTCACGTCCAGCCAGGTGCCGAAGCTGAGGGTCTGGCGCAGCACTTCATTGAGAATGGCGAGAACCACAAAAAAGATGGCCCAGTTGCGCGACAGCTTAAGCCAGCCTTCGTCTGTCAGCCCTTCAAATGCCGATTGCAGTAGGAATTTCAGCACTGCCTTGCGGCGCATCAGTCCCCCGAAGATGAATGCCGCGAACATCAGGTAAATCGCCGTAGGCTTGATCTGAATCCAGAACGGATCGTTGAGCACCACGGTCAGCCCGCCGAAACCCAGGATAAGCACGGCAGAAAGCCAGACCATCGGAGATACTTTGCCCAGCTTCCATTTCGAAACAACCAGGGCAACCAGGGTGGCCGCCATGAACGCCAGCGTGCTCTTGGTAATGGCCATAACAATGCCCACGCCACTGTCATCGCTAGGCGCGAAGTGCCGATAGGTCAGGAAGAATACCAACAGCGGCCCGAAATCGACCAGTAGGTTGACCCAGCTTGTCGAAGCTTTGGGTGGCGTGGCTTCGGAATCGGACGGTGGGGAAGAAGATTGCATCAGGCGACTCCGGCAATGACTCGGGCGACGAGATCGGGATCGAATGGGCGAAGATCGTCAATTTTCTCGCCCACTCCGATAGCGTGGATCGGCAGGCCATATTGTTCCGCAGCAGCCACCAAGACGCCTCCGCGTGCAGTGCCGTCCAGCTTCGTCATGATAAGGCCAGTCACGCCTGCTACTTCGCGAAACGTCTCGATCTGGTTGAGGGCGTTCTGCCCGTTGGTGGCATCCAGAACCAGCACCACGTCGTGCGGCGCCTCCGGATTAAGTCGGCCTAGCACGCGGCGGATCTTGGCCAGTTCGTCCATCAGTTCACGCTTGTTCTGCAGCCGTCCCGCCGTATCGACCACCAGCGCATCAATGCCCTGTTCGGTCGCGGCCTTCAGGCCATCGAAAACCACACTGGCGGGATCGCCGCCTTCCGGCCCCTTTACAATCGGCACGCCCAGACGATCCGCCCAGACTGCAAGCTGGCCGATCGCGGCGGCACGGAAGGTGTCGCCAGCGGCCAGCATTACGCTGTAGTCCTGTTCCTGGAACAAGTGCGCAAGCTTGGCAATGGTTGTCGTCTTGCCGGAGCCGTTCACTCCGATCACCAGGATTATCTGCGGACGCGGGAAAGCGATAATGTCGAGTGGCTTGGCCACGGGGCGCAGGATTTCAGCGATTTCCTGCGCGACCACCTCCATGATGGCATTGTGATCATCATCGTGGTTGAAGCGGTGCTGGGCTAATCGTTCTCTGATCCGGGCAGCGGCGCGCGGGCCAAGGTCAGACATGATCAGCGCATCTTCAATGTCATCGAGCTGAGAGTCGTCCAGCCGGGATTTGGCCACAATCCCTGCAAGATTGCCGGTCAGGCGCTCCGATGTCTGGCGAAAGCCGCCGAACAACCTTTCCGACCATCCACCGGTGCCACTTGCGCGGGTCGTATCATCCGAACTCATACCAGCATTCCATCCATCATGGCGCGCGGTGTAATCATCACTATTTCGCCCGCACGAGTATTGGCGGGCAGGGTGACGGGCGCGAAGTTTTCCGCATGGCCGGTGCCATCGCGTTCGGCAAGCACGCTGAGCGGCTGGCCTATGTGGCTTTGCATCCAGCGGAGCCGCTCTTGCGCGACGGCATCGCGCACTTCGGCGGCGCGGGCCTTCACACGCGCAGGATCGACCTGCGGCATCCGGGCGGCCGGAGTGCCTGGGCGCGGCGAGAAGGGAAAGACGTGGCCGTGAACTATCCCAAGCTCTGCCACGATCGAAACGTTCCGCGCGTGCATGTCGTCGGTTTCGGTGGGGAAACCCGCGATAATGTCTGCACCCAGCCCAAGGTTCGGACGATGGGCCCGCAGGCGCTGCACCAATGAGATTGCGTCGGCGCGGCTATGGCGGCGCTTCATGCGCTTGAGCACCATGTCGTCGCCGGATTGCAGCGATAAGTGAACGTGCGGCATCATCCGAGGGTGGTGGGCGATCAGATCGAACAACTCGTCATCTATTTCCGCCCCGTCGATAGACGACAGTCGCAGGCGGGGTAGAGCGGGGAATGTGTTCAGGATCGCACTAACGAGACGGCCTAGAGCAGGCGATCCCTCCAGATCGTTGCCCCAACTGGTAAGATCAACGCCGGTAAGCACAACTTCGCCTGTGCCGTTTTCCACATGCCCAGCCACCTCGCGCAGAACTTCGGGGACCGTGAGTGAGCGGGCGCTGCCGCGACCCTGCGGGATCACGCAAAAGGTGCAGGCGTGATCGCAGCCATTCTGCACCTGCACGAAAGCGCGGGTATGCCGGGATTGCGGCCTTTCCACGGCCACAGGAGCATTCCATTGGCGCGGGTCGAGCTTCAGCGCGTTGGCGATCAGGCCATCGACTTCGGGCATGGCGGCGATCATCTCGCGCTCCACTTCCGCCGCACAACCGGTGACGAGAAGGCGGGCATTGGGCCTGTCGCGTCGCGCCCGGCGGATTGCTCTGCGCGTTTGACGCACGGCTTCGGACGTTACGGCGCAGCTGTTGATGACCACAAGATCGTCTGCCGCGCCCAGCATCGCGCGCATTTTTTCACTTTCGGAGATGTTGAGGCGGCAGCCCAGCGTAACGACTTCGACGCTCATGCACCCAAGCCATAGTCTGCAGCAAGGAAGCTGCCGCGGTAGCTTTCCGTTGCCTGCCCTGACATCACAATAGAGCTGCCCTCGCTCCATTCGATGGTGAGAGGGCCGCCTGGAAGCTCGACCCGCACGGGGCTGTTTACCAGACCACGACGGATTGCGGCAACTGCCGTTGCGCAGGCCCCCGTGCCGCAGGCGCGAGTAAGCCCCGCGCCGCGTTCCCACACTCGCAATCGGATCGTGTCGCGATCCAGAATGGTAGCCACGTTGACGTTTACTCGCTGTGGAAACACGGGATCGTTTTCGATCTCGGGCCCAAGCCGCGCCAGATCAATGGCATTGCAATCGTCCACGAAGAAAATGGCATGCGGATTACCAACATTGACGGCGGTGGGATGAACAAGGTCTTCCCAAGCAAGGGGCATGGGATGGGTGTCCATGGCGTAAGCCAGCGGGATCTGGTCCCAATTGAAGCGCGGCGCGCCCATGTCGACGGACGCCCCGTCACTTGCCGGCTTGGTCTGAATGAGGCCGCCCAGCGTTTCGATCTGTGCTGGCGAACCATGGAAAATGGCTACTGCCCGCGAGGCATTGCCACAGGCTTCCACTTCGCCGCCATCCGAATTGAAGATGCGCATCTTGAAATCGGCATCGGCCGAAGGCTCAAGCACGATGAACTGATCGCACCCGATGCCGGTATGGCGGTCCGCCAACGCGGCAACGGCCTCGCGCCCGAAGGGGGGGAGCGAGGTTTCACGACCATCCAGAACAACGAAATCGTTGCCGAGACCATGCATCTTGGTGAACGGGATCCGCATATCGTGCGCGATCTATGCCTTCACAGAGGCAACGTCCAGTGCAGGCGTGCTACTTGCTGGCCGCGAGGCGCCTTTCGCCGTCGCCATCGCCGTTGGGCAGAACGTTCTGATCGGAGTCTTGATGTGCTGGCCGATCCGCGAGGAGGCCTTGCAGCGACAGCAGCGATCGAGTTTCCTCGGCCGATGTGGGCTCGCCGTACAAGTATCCCTGGCCCTTGATTTGGCCGATGTTGCGAAGCTGTTCGCGGATCGCATCGGTCTCAATGCCCTCAGCGGTGATGGGCAGGCCAAGCCCCTTACCCAATACAGCGATGGACTGGATAAACGCAGCGCTGTCGTCGTCCTTGGTAAGGTTGGAAACGAAGCTGCGATCAATCTTGATCCGGTCGAACGGCAACATGCGCAGTTGCGAAAGCGCGCTATAGCCCGTGCCGAAATCGTCGAGGCTCACTTTGATTCCCTGATTCTTGAGGCTAGCGATCAGCGACCGGACCTGCACAACATCCTGATGTACGCAGCTTTCCGTGATTTCGATCTCTAGCCGACTAGGCGGGAAATTAGCTTCGATCAGCAATTTCAGCAGTTTCTGCGAGAACCAAGGATCGCGCAGCTGAACTGGCGAGATATTGACGGCCAAAGTCAGAGCAGGATTCCATTCCTTGGCGTCTTCCAGAGCTTTGGAGATCATCTGCTCGGAAAGCTGAGAAATCAGTCCGGCCTCTTCGGCAATGGTAATGAACACGTCCGGTTTCACCAGCCCAAACTGTGGAGAGTTCCAACGTGCCAGCATCTCGAAGCCGGTGACTTTCCCGGTCTCAACGTCGATTTGCTGTTCGTAGTAAGGAACGAATTCGCCCTTGCTGAGCCCTTCGCGAATACCTGCCGTGATCCGCGCCCGGAACCGCATCTCGTCGGCCATGAAATCTTCGAACCAGAAGTAGCTGTTCCGCCCGCTGCGCTTGGCGTGATACATCGCTGCGTCCGCCATTTCGAGCAGTTGCTGAGCGTCAGTCTCCGTGCTGCTGCTGCTGCGAAGCAGGCTGCCGAGCCCGGTGATCCCGATTGACGCTGTGATCTCGCATCCGGCAGGCAGGCTGATGCTCGGAGCGGAAATCGTGTTGCCGAGCTTTGCAGCGACCCTGTCTACCGTGTCAGGATGGGCGGGGTTGTAATGGAGGGCGCAGACGAATTCATCCCCACCGGTTCTGGCAAGCAAGGCCCCTTCAGGAAGTTCTGCCGTGATGCGGCGGACGGTTTGCGCAAGAATGCGGTCCCCGACGCTATGCCCCATCATATCATTGAATTGCTTGAAGTTATCGAGGTCGATCATCATGATCGCCACGCTGGTATTATTCTCTTTGGCAGAAGTGATCAGCCGATTGAGCGCCTTGCCAAAGCTATGCCGGTTCAACGCGCCTGTCAGCGCATCGGTGTCAGCCAGAAGCCGGGCTTCTTCTTCCGACTTCTGGTGCTGCGCCAATTCTTCGGCCAGATCGCGATAGCGTCGCCAGCCGAAGATGATGATCGCGATGTTCAACAGAAGGGCGTTGATGAGAACCTTGTCAGGCCCCGCGCCATTTCCGGCAAGCGATGACAGCACGGCAGGCACCACAGCGCTGCCTGTACCGATGAACATGATGATCGCCGCAGCAGCGATACCGAGCGCGACGAAATCGTGCTCCGCTTTGTCCATCTGGCGCTCCGACCGGGCATGCCTTGTGGTGTTTTGAGGTGGCGCCATTACTTCCCGCCTTAGAAATAGACCTACTATTTCTAGGGCAAGGATAGTGAAATTTGAGTTAAGCTCTCACGCGGTTCGACCGCTGCATTTGCAATTTTACGGTTCGATTTCAGGCAAGCAGGCCAATATCGCGAAGCCTTTCCTTCAGGTAATCGTCCGCTGTGATTTCTGCCGGGTAGCGATCGGGATTGTCCGGCGCGATGCAGCCGGGCAGGGTGCGGATTAGGAAGTCGCTGCGCAAATGCACGAAGAACGGCATTGAATAGCGGCTGTTGCGCTCCCGCTCGCCTTCAGGATTGCGAACCCTGTGCGTAGTAGAAGGCAGGGCATTGTTTGTCAGGCGCTGAAGCATGTAACCGATGTTGATGACCATTGCTCCTGGCGGAGGGTTCACATCCTGCCAGCTACCGTTCTTGCCGAGCAGTTGTAGCCCGGCTTCCTCCGCACCGAGCAGAAGTGTGATGAGGTTAATGTCCTCATGAGGGCCGGCCCGCAAAGCCTCGCCCGGATCGCCTGACAGCGGATGGTAGTGGGCAAGCCGGAGAATCGAATTGCCATCACGCACAGCATCTTCGAACCAGCGATCGGGAAGGCCCAAGTCTATCGCTATCGCCTCCAGCAGCGTGGCTCCTACGCCATCAAACGCCGCGAAAAGCTGCTGGAAAGTATCGCGGAAGCCAAACGGTTCGGCGGGCCAGAGATTGTCCGGCATAACAGA
The DNA here is from genome assembly GCA_045629505.1 of Novosphingobium sp. Taxonomy (GTDB): domain Bacteria; phylum Pseudomonadota; class Alphaproteobacteria; order Sphingomonadales; family Sphingomonadaceae; genus Novosphingobium. The sequence goes on along the minus strand of JAZQRJ010000133.1, from coordinate 7,883 downwards.
GCGCAACAGGTCGCCGGGGGGTAAATCGCGCCCAACGTGCCAGAACTCCTTGAGGTCATGCACGTTCGCGTCCTTGGCGATTTCGACACCAAAGGGAGTGTAACCGCGCGCGCCGCCTTGCCCGGGCACATGATAACCGCGCTTCTGCTCATCCGGCAGGGCGAAGAATGACTGCATCTGCTGCCATCCATCAGAGACAAGGGCGTCGTCGATTCCGTGGTCGCTGATCATGGCAAAGCCGAAACGGCGGAAACTGTCGCCCAGCAGGCGGGAAAAGGTCAGCCGATCGTCAAGCAGACTTAGGACGGGGATAGATGCGTCGCTCACGGTGGAGGCTCCCGCGCGGTGTTGATAAGGACAGAGCCAGAACTCAAACCAAAAAGGTCGCAGATGAGCAAGAACTACTGGCTGATGAAATCGGAGCCGGATGCCTATGGCTGGGACGATCTGAACGCCGAGGGAGAGGGCACGTGGGACGGGGTCCGTAACCACCGCGCCAAAAACAACCTCGCCGCGATGAAAGTGGGGGATGAGGCGTTCTTCTATCACTCCAACATCGGCAAGGAGATTGTGGGCATCGTGACGATCAGCGTCGCGGGGATCACCGACCCATCCGATCCGGAAGGCAAGTGGGCAGCCGTTAAGGTGAAGCCTGTTCGCAAGCTGGAACGTGCGGTCACGCTCAAAGAAATCAAGGAAGACCCGGCGCTGGCAGAAATGGAACTGGTGAAGCTTTCGCGGTTATCGGTCGCTGCTGTGACGCCGGAGGAATGGAAGTACATTCTCGCGCTCGCTAAGAAATAGCCCGCCAGCCAATCCGCGCGCCGTTGAGGAAATGTCCCGCCTTGGGAAGACCAGCGCGGCGCGCTGGAAACGTGGTTAACAATTCCCTAACCGCAGGGAATGAACAGCAAGCGTCGCTCACTTGTCCTTACGACGGAATCAGCCCGCCATCCTTTTCGGATGAAATTGCCGTCGGCTGCTTTGTGGACGGAAAATGACGGCTGGTCTGAAGTGACACCCCAGCCGCGCAGGCAATGGCGCGATGTGTTCAACACCTATGTCGCCACCTTCGTGGTGATGACAGTCTTTCTGGCCTGATCGGTTGCGATCAGGCGGATTTGGCTGCAGCCTCTTTTTCCGCTTTACGCAAGACATAGGCCATCCATGCAGCGGCCAGGCAGGACAAGGCGACGAAGGTTAGCTGATCGATAATCGATATGCCGATGGCGGACATGCCGGCCGCAATAAGTGATCCGATGACCATTGCGCCGGAATTGACGATGTTGTTGGCGGCAACGGTGCGAGCGGTCTGCGAGAGATCAACTAGCGTAGTAAGGAAGGCATAAAGCGGCACCACAAACATGCCGCCGGCAACAGCGATCAGCAACAATGTCAGCAACAGGGGAATTGCGAGCGGCGTTGTGACGAACGTGGCAATGTCCATCAGTTCCGGCCCGGCCTGCTCGCTCCACATTCTGCACACAACCTGGAACAGTACGAGGAATACGGCCATCGCCACCACAGCCGCGGGGGAATAGCGCGCGGACACTTCCCCTTTCAACATAGCGTTGATCGCGACTGAACCGATGGCAACACCTATGGAGAACATCACCAGAAACAGGCTCGCCACTTCCTTGCTGGTGGAAAGGACGTTCTTGGCCAATGGCGGGAACTGGATGAACAGGATTGCCCCAATCGCCCAGAACAAGCTGATCGAGAGAATCGCCAGGAACACCCGCTTATCCGCCATCGTCATCCGCACCAGTTTCGCAGAAGAGCGGATCACATTGAAATCAAGTGGTTCGGGCGTCATTTGCGGGGGCGCGGGGGGTATTTGCAGACTGGAAATCCAGCCAATCACTGCGACGATAATCACCGCGAGTGCAGCCCATTCCACGTCGATCCACCCGGCCAGAATTGTTCCCGCCAAAATTGCGATATAGGTACCGGCTTCTACCAATCCGGTGCCGCCAAGCACTTTGTCGCGGTCCAGGTGTTGCGGCAGGATCGCGTATTTGATGGGGCCGAAGAAGGTCGAATGCACGCCCATGGCAAAGAGCGCCAGCAGCATCAGCGGGATTGCAATCGATTCAATCCCCATCCCTTTCCACGCCAGAAACAGGCCCGCCCCGCCCACGAGCATGATCGCGATCTCGCATAGTTTGACGATGCGGATGATTTTTGTTTTGTCACGCATGTCGGCCAGTTGGCCAGATAGCGCAGAGAGCAGGAAGAAGGGCAGCACAAAAATTGCGGAGGCGATTGCGCTGAACCGGGCCTCGTCCTGTTCCGAGTTGTAGACGGTGTAAACCGCGAACAGCACCATGGCGTTTTTGAAGAGGTTGTCGTTGAAAGCGCCCAAAAGCTGGGTCACGAACAAGGGCAGGAAGCGCCGAGACTTCAATAGGTCTGTAGTGGTTGTCATCGTCCCGCTCAGGCACACCTTGTTTGGTGAAGCGGACCCTTAACGGCAATTGGTGGCATGTGAAGCCTGCAGTGGACTTTTTCCCGGCGCGGTTCGCGGCTATGAGGTCTCCGATGTTGACCTTGCCGAATCTCCTCACGCTCTCGCGCATTCTGACGGTGCCGATTTTGGTGGCCCTGCTATGGTGGCCCCAGTGGCACGTTGGCTATGCTGTGGGGTTCTGTGTTTACTGCCTGATCGGCCTCACCGATTACTTCGACGGCTATCTTGCCCGCTCGCACGGCACCGTATCGAAACTTGGTATTTTCCTCGATCCGATTGCGGACAAGATCATGGTCGCGGCAGTGCTTTTGGTGCTGACCGCACAAGGCTGGCTGCGTGGGCCGGTGATGGGCGATTTCCACGTGATTGCCGGGCTGATCATCCTGATTCGAGAGATCGCGGTTTCCGGTTTGCGGGAGTTTCTGGCGGGTGCTCAGGTGTCCGTTCCGGTATCTCAACTCGCCAAGTGGAAGACTGCCTTGCAGTTCATCGCGCTGGGCGCGTTGATCCTGGCGGGGGCTTTCCCCACCGAGCAGTGGATACATTTGACCGGCCTCGCATGCCTGTGGGCAGCGGCGATCCTTACGGTTGTTACCGGCTGGGATTATCTGCGGGTTGGTGTGCGGCACATGGATTGATCGATGCGCCGCACGAATCCGTGGTTAGCAGGCTACCGCGCGGCGTAATATCCAAACGGCTTGTCCGAGACGCGCAGCATTTCCAGAATGCGTTCGTTGCGGGGCGGCAAAGTATCGAAATCCGGCCCCCATTTCTCGCCGAACTCATAAGTGTGCAGGATTTGCCCGGTTATGCCATGCGGTGAGCGTTGTGCAGCCAAGTGGACGATTGGCGAACCCCAGAAATCGATGTCCGGCTGGTTCTTGCCCTTCATGTAGAAAAATGGATTGCCCGGGCTGATAGCATTCACCGCGATACCCGTGTTGATAAGATCCGCCCCGGCGTAGCTCGATAGCCGTTCCAGCGCGGCCTTGGTGACGGCGTAGGAGGGAAACCCGTGTGCGCCTGATCCGGGCACGCTGGGCCGGCCGGCCAGTGACGTGATGTTCACGATGGAGCCGCCACCCCTTGCCTTCATATGCGGAGCTGCTTCACGCATGAATGTGTAGGGCGCAAGAATGTTGATGCGGAAGGATGATTCCCATTCCTCCCGGCTGACTTCCATCAGTTCGATCTTGCTGATCGTGAAAGTGGCATTGTTGATGATCGCATCGACGCTGCCATACATCTCAACGCATTGGGCAACGGTCGCCTTGATGTCTGCTTCGTTGGCCAAATCGATCTGACGTACAGTGATGTCCAGCCCTTCGGCCTTCGCAGTTGCTGCCAGTTCGGCCAGTGAGCCGGGCTTGCCTGGGTCGCCTTCAGCCGTTCGGGCCGTTGCGAGAACCTTCGCCCCTGCCTTCGCGAGTGCCAGCGCATAGATGCGGCCAATACCTCGACTGGCGCCGGATACGATTGCTGCGGTGCCATTAAGGTCGTCAGGCGGCTGGTACATTCGTGTTCCTCTCCATGATTGTTATGTTTTGTGGCGCGTATGTCGCGCCCTTGTTTGGTGTATCGCCGTTTTCAGCCCCTGCGCAGTTCCTCTGCCAGCAGGCGAAACTCGTCAGAGCGGGGAGAATTCTTGCGCCATGCGAGGGCGATCTCACGGTTCGCATTGTCTGATTTGAGCGGGCGGGCGACGACGTTCGTGCCGTTCAGTATGCCTGCATCCAGCGCCATTTCCGGCAGCATTGTCAGGCCAAGGCCGTTGTCGACCATCTGTACCAGCGTGTGCAAGCTGGTGCCGATCATCGTCGCGCTGGCGCGCAATTCCGGCCGGTTACAGGCAGCGAGGGCCTGGTCCTTCAGACAATGTCCGTCCTCCAGAAGCAGCAGGCGATTTTCGTCGATCAGCGCTGGAGATATTTCCTGCGGCGGATCGCGCGGGTCGTCCTTCGGGAAGGCCACGTAGAAAGCGTCTAGCTCAATCGTTTCCTTCTCGATTTCGCCCGTGGGGTAGGGCAGGGCCAGCAACACGCAGTCCGCGCGCCCGTGATGGAGCGATTCCATGGCGGCCGCGCTGGGTTCTTCGCGCAGAAATAGCTTGAGGTTAGGGCGCTCTCGCCGCAGCCGAGGCAGCATCCGCGGAAGCAGGAACGGAGCAATCGTGGGGATTACGCTCATCCGCACTTCGCCGGTCAGCGGCTGACCGCTCGACTGCACGAGGTCGGACAATTCCTCTACTTCGCGCAATATGCGATGCGCCTTTTCGACAACGGCGTTACCCAATGGGGTAAAGCGGACTGCGCGCTTGGTCCGTTCCACCAAAGTGACATCGAGCAGTACTTCAAGATCACGCAGGCCCGCCGAAAGGGTTGACTGCGAGACATAACAAGCCTCAGCCGCGCGGCCGAAATGACCATGTTCATGCAGCGAGACGAGGTACTGCAACTGTTTAAGGGTCGGTTGATAGATCGTCATAGTGCCATGTATGAGCGCATCGGGTCCGACTATTCCGTCGATCCGTTGATGGCTTCTGCCATATCGTCGATATGTGTCATGCGCAGTTTTCCGCCAACTACTGCGAACGCCAGGTTCCCTTCCACAAGTTCCATGGCATCCCGTCCGAACTGTTCGTAGCGCCAGCCTTCCAGCATTGGCAAGTTCTTGCGAACCCCAGCGGCAAGCTGTTCCAGTTCTTCATTGCGGGCGAGCAGGCGGGCTGCGACATCAATTTCGCGCGAGCGTATCTTGAGCAAAAGCTTGAGCAGATCGGCCACTAACGTGCCTTCCTTGCCCAGTGATGCTCCCCGCGGATTGCGGGGCGGCATTTCTTCGTCGGGCAGTGGTTTGGCATTCGCCAGCGTCGCCATCAGACGCTTGCCGATCTCGTTATCTTTCCAGCCCTGAGAAAGGCCACGCACTTTGGCCAAGTCAGCCTGAACCTTGGGCGGGTGTCCGGCCAGATCGGCCAGCGTTTCATCGCGCACGATGCGCCCGCGTGGAATGTTCTTGTCCTGCGCCTCAATCTCCCGCCATTCGGCCAGCGCTTTCAGGCGTCCGAGAATGGCCGGGTTGCGCCCTGTCGTGCGGATGCGCGTCCATACAGAAGCGGGATCGTTACGATAGTTCTCCGGATCAGCGAGCTTTTCCATTTCCGCGTCGAGCCATTCGCCGCGCCCCGTCTTCTTCAGCTTGTTAAGCATGCGGGGGAAGATTTTTGCCAGATAGGTGACGTCGCCGATGGCATATTCAATCTGGCGCTCAGTCAACGGACGGCGCGACCAATCGGTAAATCGCGCACCCTTATCTACTGTCTTGCCCAGCCAGCTTTCGACCAGATTGGAATAACCGATCTGTTCCGACTGGCTGATCGCCATCATTGCAATCTGCGTGTCGAAGATCGGATGCGGTGTGCGGCCCGTGGCGTTGAAGATGATTTCCACATCCTGCCCGCCTGCGTGGAAGACCTTTAGCACATCTTCGTTCTGGGTCAGCAGATCCAGAAGCGGAGACAAGTCTATCCCTTGGGCCAGCGGATCAATCGCAGCGGCTTCGTTTTCGTCAGCGATCTGCACCAGGCACAATTCTGGCCAGTACGTGTTTTCACGCATGAATTCTGTATCGACCGCTACGAAACTTGACTTGGCGAGACGTTCGCAAAGCTTTGCCAGATCTTCGCTGGTCGTGATCAGCGGATGAATTTCCATAGGACTGGCGCGTTACGCCTAAGATCGCAGAACTTCAACGTCGCAGAAGCATGTCTTTAACATGTTTGACGAATCGCGCGAACGAGCCCTGCAATTTATCCATCGCAGAGGGCACTTCTTCCTCGATTGGAGCGATCCGTATGCGAGACCTCAGCGAATGGCCTGCCGGCTGTACAAAAGCGTCTTCTTCGAACTGGTAAGCCTCTTTTACAGGGCGGCTAAGCGGAGTCAGAGGTTGGGCTTCCTGCCGCTGTTCTGGCTGTGGTTCCGATTCGGGCGCCGGCTGCCATGCCGCGGGTTCGGGCCATGCCGCTTGGGACGAAATTTCTTCTTGGGTGTCGGAACCGGCATATCCATGTGCCAGGTCTACGGGATTATTGAGCTCCGCGATGTGAGAATCGGGAGCGGCGTCTGCCGGCTCCGGCAGTTCGTCAGCCGAGTATGGTGCTTCCTCATGCGGAAAAACCTTTGGTGTGAAGCGAGAATAATCGAACGTCGTGGGGTTGAAGGCGGCTTCCGCAACCAGTTCGTCCGCAATTCCCAGCGGGTTATTCGCCTCGTCACCTTCAAGTGCGAGCGCCATCTTCTTGCGGGACACGGTCTTTACGCCAGACATGCCGCTGGAAACGGTCATATCGATCAGTGAGCCGACAATCTCCGTCTCCTGCGGATCCTCTTCAAATGCGCGACTCGAAGATACGGCAGCCGAAATGCGCTCTCCGACATGCGCTCTGCCACTGGCGAGATATTCATCGCAGGTGAGGACCGGTGCATCGAAGAAGGGGTAGGCGTCGCTGTTGACCAGCAGAATCGCCAGTGGCCGGGGAAGGCCGTGGCGGATCACCGCGTCGCGCGCGGCCTGGTACACCAGTACACCGAGGTAGCAGGCGGCCAAGGCACCGGCACGGATGTCTTTCGGCGAAGGGCGATCGCTTGTCGCAACTTTGCTTTCAAGCGCCGCGATGGCGCCATAGATGTCGTCTATACCTTCGATAGCCAGCGTATAATCTGCGCGGTCATGGTCCCCCTGCCATTCGCAGCCAAACGACGAATAGCCTTCCAGCAAATCTTCCCGATCCGTCTGAGAGAAGGGGTAGGTGGCATCCGAATAATAAGTGGTTTCCAGCGGTGGCCGCAGATTTCCGTACTCATCGGGGGTGGCTCCCGAATCCAGCGGATCGCAAATGCCAATGCCGATTGCTGTTATCGGCGTGTCCGGGCGCCCGTATTCGTTCAGCTTTGCCGGAAGCTGTTCCCATCCAGTGAAGGCGAGGTCTTTCGACGTGATCTCCAGCAGTCGCGCAGGCAGGATGGAGCCCGCAACTTCGGGCAAAAGCGCCTTCAGCCGGTCTGCCGCCTCATCGGCGCGACCGTGCCTGAGCATGGATTCGATTGACCGTCGGAAGGCATTTTCCTCCAGGCCGTCGATGATGATTTCATCAGCCACTGCAATCTCCGCTATGGCCTTCAACCTACCGTCTAATGGTTTACCAGGAGTTACGGACCGGCTGACGGAGCAGTCCATATCAAGATAGAGGTTTCGAGCAATCACCCGGCGCGGGCTTGTGCTCAAACGGCGCAGCGCCTAGGGGCACGCGATGCAAGAGACCCTTCGGAATTTAGCGGACCGATCATGAACCATCCCTATCGCACCCACAATTGCGGCGCCCTGACGGCAAGCGACGTTGGCCAGTCTGTTC
>JAZQRJ010000132.1:0-19500 GCA_045629505.1 Novosphingobium sp. | reverse complement strand
GCGTTAACCTTGTTCGAAATGGCTTCTTTTACCGCAACGTCGATATAATCCTTCTTCAGATGAAGGGTGCACGATGTACAAATATGCAATTGGCGCAAGCGCGCTCCTGATCGGTTTGGCCGCTCCTATGGCGGCGATGGGTCAAGGTACGCATGTGGGCATCAGTGGGCGCGTCCCCACAATCTGCACCGTCGATGCCGACCTTCAGGCTACTTCGAGCCTGGTGTCTGGCAGGAACTCCCTCGGACGACTGGTTGAACTTTGCAACAATCGCGAAGGATATCGGTTGGTTCTGAAACACCCCTCGGGCCTGCGGGGCGCAACGATTCTGTTAGATGGACAGCGGATTGCAATCGCGCCCTCCGCTACCCAGACGGTCCTCGTAGATTCGAACCATGCCGCTTTTCAGGAACGGCAACTTGATCTGGAGCTGGCCGTTCCTTCCGCGCCTATCGCGCTGACCCTGTATGCGGAACCCAAGGGCGCGGTGTTCTAAAGATTGAGCCGATCTACCGACCGCTTACTGAACAGCCCTGCGCTCCACTCAACCCCGTGCGCGGCGAAAAGGTGAGTGTAATGATGTCGCTGTAGCTTCCCGCCTGAACTGTCCGGGAAGCTGCACTATCGACATCCACGCGCAACAGGTGCGATCGGCCAGAAGGTGCATCCGTGCGTGCGCAATCGATACGGCTGCTATTGCTTACCGGTAGTTCTGACAACCAAAGCGCATAAGGTATCGTTTGATCTGGCCTCTGGTCGCCGACGCGTGCCAGTGCGCCGTCTGACTGAACCTCGATTTCATACGGAACCGTGGCCTGCGCGGTTACCGACAGAGTGCGCGAGACCTTTCCAAGGGTCGGCGTCAACGCACCAAAATCAAGCGTTCCGCGCCGCACGCCTGGCGATCCGATATAGGCTCTTATCGTTTCGCCGACGCGCAAGTCGATTGCAACGCGACCGTCGCCCTGCATCTCGCTGGCGTTCAGAATGTCATCACCGGCGAAACACTGGAAACGGACGTTAAGCGGCTGATAGAAGCTGCCCGCACCTGCTTGTTGCCCGGCGGGTATCCTGATCCGGAAAGTCTCTGAACGTACTCCGCCACCGGCCCCCGCCCCGAACCCCACCGATGCGCCGTTTGTGGCATTGGGCTGCTCGCCACCCATTGCGAAAACGTTGCGACCCGCATCGCGTGCCCAATCGATTTCGTAACGCTGTGGCCCACCTATTCCGAGCACAGGATTTGCCGCACTGGGATCGGGATCAGCGAAGAGGAAGCGCACAGCCGTTGCCCGTTCATCAGTGCGTTGAATGCGCACGGTGAAAGACTGTTCGGTCTGCATGGGAGAAAACGGGTCATACTCAAGCTGAAGTTCGGCGCCAGGCGCCGAAAATTCCGCACAGGCATGCGCTGCACTGGCCGTCGACAAAATCGCCATCGCAATGATCGACGGCGTGACGAGTTTAATCATCCGTATTCTCTCCCGCCTGTAAGGTGCCTGCGCGCACAAGTCCTTCCGAGTCGGAAGGAACAGTGATGAAATAGACCATCGTGCTCTTGCCGTGCGGTGCTTCGATCCGCCACTTACCCGGCCGCAGACCCGAGATTGCGAAGCGACCTGCGCGATTGGTAAACATGGACAGCGCTGGCCGCTTAGGCTCAGTTACTTCATAGACGCGCCCGGCCTTGAGCGACACGGGGTCGCCATCATGATCCACTAGTTGGCCTGTAAAAGTGATCGAATAGCTTGAACCTACTTCGATCCGGTATCCCGAACGGTATGAAGGCATAAGCTGCGCAACGCCCGGACCCAGATCATAGCCAAGGGGTGCGGCGGGTACATCGTAAGTGATGATCTGTGGAGTATATGCTGTAAGATCGGAGGCCATACCGGGGCCGAATGCGCCAGACCGGGCCTGATGCTCTTTGTCATTGGGTAGCACATAGACCTTCGCGCCCTTCAGGCTCTTGTGCGGAGCAAGGAGCGCGAAGCTGTCATAAATCGGGCGTCCAAGCGAAACCGATCCACCGGCGTAGGCGACCGAAGCCCCGAAGCGCACGGAGCTGCGTTGGTCGACGATGCTATTATCCTCACGCGAATAGGACGTGCGGTGAGCCACCCCGACCTCCGCCCGGTTCAGCAGGACATTGGCGTTGCCGTTAACGCTACCCACACCATCATAATAATCAACACCGGCCTGCACATTGTAAGACCCGACACCCCGTCCTGATGACGTCTGATATTGCAGGCGGCCGCCTTCGCGGCTTGAATCCACCTCGGCAATCATGCTCGACCGCGGAGTGAAGCGGTAAGACAGGCTGATCCGTACCCCTTTGTCGGTGCGCGTTCCCCGATCCTGATACGCTGCCTCCGCATTGAGAAAGAGCCGGTTACTCGCCCGCCAGCCATAACCCAGTCGCGCAGTCTTCTGGTCCGGCTGCTTGCCCCGCCCCATTGAATAGAAACCGTCTGCCGTAAGGAAATGATTGAGGGCAAAACCGTGGGAGTATGTAATGCCGAACTCATGCGCATAGAGGTTGGATGGTGAAAGCGAATCCGGCGTGGCAAAGTTGCGGCTAATCGTCTGATAAGTGGCCAACAGGGAACTGCTGCCATCGGATCGAGAGGCGAATAAGCGCTCGAAACTGGCGTTGAAGGCGTAGCCAGTGCCGACGTTGCGCACTTTCGACGCTGCGAGATCGAAGCCCAATGTGCCTAGTGGGAGAGCCCAGACCGCTTCAACCCCGGCAATGCCGCCGCGGTTGGTAGCCTGAAAGTTTCCTCCGGCCGTAAAGCTTTCGGTGATGCCCCTCCGATAGAAACCGGATGCAACCGGCTTGTCGGTATATCGACGGCCCCCGGTCGAAAACGGAGTTTGCACGCCGGCGTAAAGGCCGAATTCGGAAAGTCCGGGCGCAAGCAAAGTGCGATCGAAATTGATGGAAAAATCAATGACGCTTTCACGGCCGGTGTCGTCCCGCACAACCAGGCGAATATCGTTTGAGCCTTGCGCGAATGGAAAATCACGTACGTCGTAGGTTCCCGGATTAACCCGCGTTTGCTGGACCAGCGTCCCGTTGACAAAGGTTTCAACCGTAGAAGCACGGGTAACCGTGAAGGATCGCTGGCCACGTGGCTGGATGTTGCGCTGGGGATCGAGATCCGAATAAACGCGTTCGATCGAAAGACCGGATGCGGGCGATGCTCCGGAAAAGCCGCGCGCAACGGGTTCAAGATCGCCCGCGGCATAGCGCGCAGTGCGAGCAAGATCATCGTACACAAGGCGAGTGGATTGCCGTGTGAAGCTACCTTGATAGCTCGCTTCGTTTTCCAGCACGAAATTGTTCAGGCGGATGGCGCTGTCGAACAACAGGTTCGGATCCGCCAATCCGCGATCAAACCCACGATGCACGTAGTCCAGATTGCCGAACATCGTGAGATAGGCAGAGAAACTTGCCGGCTCTATAACCGGTCCTCTGAAAGGTGCCCCGCCGCCGGCGATGCTGATCGCCTGACGCGGGCGAAGCGTGGGGTCGATCGTGGTTGATATAGCGAAAGTCGCCGGATCATAAGTGACCGGATAACCCAGCTGCGCGAGTTCCACGCTCGACACGGTTGATCTGCCACGTAGCGCAGTTTCAAGCGGCGCCATCGCCTCCGGGCTTAACACTTGCGCCAGCAATTCAAGGAACTGCGGCGCATCGATCAATATGCGATCATCCGCAGCAAGCACATAGTCGACCTGGCCAAGGATGAACCCATTGTCGAGCAGCGGCCCGCCAAGAGGTATATCCCGGCCGCTGCTGTTCAGGCGAACGGCTTGCACAGCATGAGCTGGCGCGCCGTCGCGCAATCGCGAGGCGTCAGCGTCCTCAGCTAGTGACGGTGATGCGCTGGAAATCCCTACGGCGATGGCTAGCAAGGAGATCGTTGGGCACGCGAACCTATTTTTTGGCATCCGTACCGATTTCAATAGATAGACTGCCAGTGTCAGACGGCAAGTCCACACCGATCGGCAACACCCGGCTCTGACCGGCAGGAACGATGCCTAGACCCATGGCTTCCTGAATCTGTTCAGGCTGGAACGTCTGACGGAACAGTTCCTTGCCGTCCGCATCACGCTGAACGATCGTCATGCGATGTTCGCCGACATAGTCATAGGCGTCGCCAGAATTTGTCACCGTAGCAACGGGACGGGGCTTGCCCTCATTGTTTGGCAGGATCTCGGTCTTTACGACACGGAGCGCAGCCTTTGCATCCGGCGCATTTACGCTCACCAGAATACGGAAGCGGTGCAGCACCTGAATTGCGTTCTTGTCAGGCGCAAGCGCAACGGGGAGTTGCGCAACCGTGACATAATAGTGCTGGCTGGCCGCAGGACGGGGATCACCCACCCATTGCACACGAAAGGCCTGACTTGCGCCAGGTTCGACGACGGTCTGGGATGGGAATATCAGGACGTCATCGGCTTCTTCATCAGTATTTTCCGTCAGCTTTCCGTCGATGACCTGCACGGGGTGCACGGTCACTTCCACGGGGATGGCTTCGGAAAATGTATTTTGCAGCAGCACGACGCTCGATGCCCGCCGTCCCGCAGAAACCAGATCGACGACCACGGGCTGCACGTTGATCGCGAGCAGCGGAGTAGAAATCGCCAAGGCGCTCGCAAAGGTGGCTATTCCGGTGAATGCCCGGCGAATAAGGCGTCCCCGCATTACATACCTTTCAGTTTTTTGATTCAGATGGGTGGGGGCCGAAAGTTTTAGCTTCCGGCCCCGAATCCCCATTACGCGCCGGGCGTAAGCGTCACGTTAACGTAGCCCGCGTAGGTGCCGGAAATCAGGCGACGGTCAGTCAGCGAAGACCAGCCGGTCGCAGCCGTTGGCGATGCGCCGTTGCTGGAAGCAACTGCGGTGCCGGCCGTTGCTGCGGAAGCGAACTTGATGTGCGTGTTCGCATCGCTCAGGCTGATGTGGCCACCGAATGCCTGGGGAACGACCGAACCACCGACACTGCTCGTGCTGTCGAGCGGAAGGTTGTTGATCGAAGCATCGAGGTTATAGCGAACGAACTGAGCAAAGCCGCCCTGAGCAAGGCCGCTGCCCGTAGCTCCCTGTGCGGCCAGAACGGCGCGCTCGACATTCACGGTGGCGTTCGCGTGGTTGCAGAACGGAATGATCTTTGCGCCGTTCAGAGCGGTGGCGATTTCATCGGTCACACCAGCGCGGATCTTGGCTGAAGAATCGGTCAGATCGTTAAGGGTTACCGAGGTCTTCTGAGCGGAAATGCCGCACTTCTTTGCAACCGAGGCGTTGATATCGACCTGCTGATTGACGGCCTGTGCCGAAGCGGTACCAGCGATGGCGAGGGTGGCTACCGAAACAGCAGCAACAAGAATCTTCTTCATGCACGTTCTCCAAAGAAATGCTCGCTTGTGAAGGAATTATTTTGCGAGCGGGTGTTTGGGGAGAATCCCCGATTAGACCGACAACTCGGTTGCGAGCTGCCGTGATTTATCAGCGGCACAATGCCGCAGATCTTTTGAAGTAGAGCGGAGCCAGTCATGCCCGTGGCCCCACGACCATGGTGAGGGTGTCCTGATAATCGCCTGCAGCAAGGCGGTTAGGCATGGCGGATTGATCGCCCCATTCCACAGTTAACACTGCATCCTGATCAATAGAGATGCCGTCGCCGGATGAGAGCCCGCTGCCGGCCGCTGCTGCAGCGAATGCGCACCTGCCGCCAGGCACAAGGTCGCCAGACATGCAGGCGTCAGACCGTACCGTGCCTCGACTTGTCTGCAGAGCGACCGAAACACTATACGGTTTGCTGTAAGCATATCCGCTCGACGTATATCGTTGTGCCGTCTGGTTTGTGAGCAGGCCGTGCGTTGCCACAACACCGAACGCGTAGGGTGTGTTGCAATCCAGCCTAATGCGGATGTCAAAACGAGCGCCTTGTTCGAGATCGAGCGTCGGCAACTGCGCTATAGGTTCACTGCTGGCAAAACCGCAGCGAGTTGGCACCTCGCCAATCACCTCGATCGTGATGGGGCCTTCCTGTGCGGACACCACATTTGCGGTAAAAATGCCACACCCCGCTACCGCGGTCGCGCACATCTTCAATGCTGTAAACATAGCGACCCCCCTTGAAGCGGCGGAGCATGCAGATCGTATTCCTTACGATGCAACCTGCCCGGCTCATCCTTGATTTCTTGAGGGGTTAGCTAACTGTCTTTAATTGAGCTGTCAGCCCTAATAAGGCTCTGTCGGGATAATGCTGGACTTGTTTACCATTCAAGCTGTTGGTTTAATTGCGGATTTCATAAAACCGGCGGTCTACCCGCTTCGTAAACGTCTCAGATCAGTACAAAAATTTAGGAAAGTGTTACTACAAATCTTCGCTGAGCCTGCATTAGCGACACTCCTGAACACACACGCGATGGGCGTTCATGGTTACCAATACTAGTTAACGGGCGTGGGCCGTCTTTTGCTCGTCGCCACCCCGGTGCCTCAAAAGCACAGGTGTGCTGTTTTTTGTGATTTCATCGAAGGGGGCCCGCATTGGGGGATGATTTATGGGCAGGCCCGACATGGCTCTTAGAAGGCATTTGGAACCAGCCGGGTAAGTGCCAGATAGCTATCGAGAGGCTTGGGCCTGCCGAGTGACCTTATGATCTCCGCTGATTTGGAAAACTTGCGGGCGCGAACGGTGTCGCTCGGTCGGCAATTGGCAGTTTTAAATGCGTACCTCGACTGCGCTGAGCCCACAGTGCCTTCCCGTGGACTCAAGTAGAACACAAAGGGCAACGCCCGTTAGCCGCGAAAGCGCGCATTTGCTTCTGGATGTATCTTTAGGAAGGTGGTGCCGCTTACGTGACTCGAACACGTGACCCCATCATTACGAATGATGTGCTCTACCAACTGAGCTAAAGCGGCGCCGGCGTGGCGTTAGCCATCGGGCAGAGGCGCGTTTACCCACGCGATCCCACCCGCGCAAGGGGTGATTGACGATGAATTTCGCCTTGGTGCTTATGGTGTCACGATAATATGCTCCCAACGATGCGATGGCGCGGTTCGTCGGGAGCAATTGGACTATTTGGCAGGCAAGGTCTGAACTGCGTCGAACAATTCCAGGCGCGGTGGTCCTGCATACAGATCTTGCGTCTTACCTGCTCCGGCATGAGCGGCACGAAACGCTTCGGACTTGGTCCAGTTCACGAAGTCGTCCCTCGAGTCCCACACAGTGTGCGTGGCGTAGAGCGTGCCGTTATCGTCACTTGGCCCGCGCACCAGATGGAACGTTGAAAAACCGGGCACCTTTGCCAGGTGGCTATCGCGCCCGGCCCATACGGCTTCAAACTCCGCTTCTTTGCCAGGGCGTACCTGGAATCGGTTCATGGCGATGAACATGCGCAAAGCCTCCTTGCCTAACTCCCTGCAAAGAGCCTTACTCTATCATCAGTCGGGAATCACCCACTGATGCTGCCTGTATAAGTGGCCGGCTCGCGCTGTCCGCTTTCAGTTTTGGGTGGAGAAGCGTATTAAACGCTAGCAAGCGCCTTTTGCCGCCGCCGCTGGACAGAACTGCCAAGGCCAATCGCCTCGCGATATTTTGCTACAGTGCGCCGGGCGAGTGAAAAGCCACGCTCTCGCAACAATTCCACCAACGTATCGTCAGAAAGGATGGCCTTGGCATCCTCCACGTCGATGAGTTGGCGTATCGCGGCCTTTACGGCTTCGGCCGAGGCTGTACCTTCGCCATCGGCAGCAGCAATGCCGGAGCTGAAGAAGTACTTCAATTCAAACAGGCCGCGGTCGCATTGCAGGTATTTGTTGGAGGTCACGCGGCTGACGGTGGATTCGTGCATGTCGATGGCCTCTGCCACGGCGCGCAGGGTGAGCGGCTTAAGGCGGCTGACACCGTGACGCAGGAAGCCGTCCTGATGGCGCACGATCTCCGTCGCGACTTTCAGGATAGTCTTCTGCCGCTGATCTAGCGCTTTGATGAGCCAGTTGGCGTCGGTCAGCCGCTCTGAGAGCCAGCCGCGAGATTCCTTGTCGTCGCAGGAACCGCGCAGTTCGGTGTAGTAGGAGCGATTGACCACGAGGCGCGGCAGCGTCTCTTGATTGAGCGTGATGAGCCAGCCGCCATCCTCTCCGGCGGTTACAATAACGTCCGGCACCACAGGCGGCGCGGGTTCATCGCCAAAGCGCAGCCCGGGCTTGGGGTCGTAGCGGCGCAATTCCGCCAGCATGTCTCGCAGGTCTTCGTCGTCGACGTGGCACAGGCGGCGCAGCCGGGCGAACTCTCCCTTGGCCACCAGATCGAGGTTTTCGATGAGGCGGGCCATGGCAGGATCGTACCGGTCCGCTTCTTGCGCCTGCAGGGCAATGCATTCTGAAAGGTTGGCAGCCCCTACGCCAGTTGGATCGAAGGTTTGGACTAGCGAAACTGCGTCTGACACTTCGTCGCGCGCAATGCCGAGCGCTTCGGCGATACTGTCGGTGGAGGTGGTGAGGTATCCCGCCTCGTCCAATTGGCCGATTACATATCGCGCGATTGCGGCGAGGCGCTCATCCTTGGTTGCAGTGCCCACTTGCGTCAGCAAATGCGCCATCAGCGTTTCCGGTGCTTCCTGATGGTTTTCGAAGGATCGCCGATCCTCCCCAGCGGAACTGCGGAAATCGTTCGCCCAATCGGTCGATGAGAGTGGGGCGCTGCCATCGGCATATGTCCTGCCCATATCCTCATCGCCGGTATGGACGGGCATTTCGATGGGCCGATCCTCTGCCCCGCGTCCTTCTTCGATCAGTGCATCAACGGAAGATCGTTCCAGCGAGGTGGCGCGCACATCGTGTGTCGGGTCGACAGGCGAAAGATCCGCGTCCGAAGCGGGTTGCAGCGTTTCAAGGAGGGGGTTCGCCTCCACCGCTTCAGAAACATAAGTTTCAATTTCGAGGTTCGACAGCGCCAGCAGTTTGATCGCCTGTTGCAGCTGCGGCGTCATAACCAGAGACTGAGTTTGTCTCAGGTCTAGGCGCGGCGACAGACCCATGGGCGAAGCCTAGCGAGTGGGGGCGTGCGTGTGGCTGCGGCCCGCGCGGATCATAACGTGAAACTCTCGCCCAGATAGAGGCGGCGCACATTTTCGTCGGCAACAAGGTCAGTTGGGCTGCCGGCGAACAACACCTGCCCGCCGTAGATGATGCAGGCCCGGTCCACGATATCCAGCGTTTCGCGCACGTTGTGATCGGTGATCAGCACGCCGATGCCGCGCGTCTTCAGGTCTTTTACGAGGTCGCGAATGTCAGAGATGGAGAGTGGATCGATCCCGGCAAAAGGTTCGTCCAGCAACATGATCGAAGGGTTGGCTGCGAGCGCGCGTGCGATTTCGCAGCGACGCCGTTCACCGCCCGAAAGTGCCATCGCCGAGCTCGAGCGCAAACGGGTGAGGCCGAATTCGTCCAGCAGGCGGTCCAACTCTGCGGCGCGCACTTGCGGGTCAGGCTCTTTCAGTTCCAGCACCGCACTGATGTTCTGTTCTACCGTGAGGCCGCGAAAGATCGAGGTTTCCTGCGGCAGATAACCAAGGCCAAGAATGGCGCGGCGATACATCGGCAATGTCGTGATATCGACGCCATCCAGCATGATCCGGCCTGCATCGGGGCGCACCAGTCCCATGATGGAATAGAAACAGGTCGTTTTACCCGCGCCGTTAGGACCAAGCAGGCCCAGCACTTCGCCCTTTGCCACGGAGAGCGAAATGTCAGATAAAACCGCACGTTTGTCATAGCTTTTGGCAATGGAAATAACTTCCAGCCCGCCTGCGGTGGCGACTGTTGGCAGACCGGCTGGCGTATCTGCGGTGGAGGCACTGGCTCCGGCTATATCGGTCGCTTCAGTCATTCGATTGGCGACTTACGCATCTCTTTCGTGCTCGGCAAGATTTCCGAGCAATTATCGGATCAATGTGGCAGGCTTCATGCATGGTTGAGCGAAAACAATCCCAAACTGTGTGCAAGTTGCAACAGGGTTAACCGCTCTTGATCTAATTGCAATTGAGTGTTTTAATCGGCAGGTTGGGAGTCGGAGAGGAACCACAATGGCCAAAGCAACACGGATTGCTGCCGCGCGGTCACACGATGCGGGTTGGACGCACGATAGCCGCGTAAAAGCAGATCATCACACTGTCGATTGGCGCCGCAAGATGAGCGACAATATTGCTTACGCTTTGCTGACGTACACCGGTCTGCAGATATTCGTGACCATCGGCGCGCTCAAATCCAAGGGCACATCGCTGCTTCCGTATCTGACTCTCGTGATCCTGATCGCCGCGATCATTCCGGCGTGCCGCAGGTTTGAGCACCGCTGGAACGATCTATCTGCCGGACATCTCGACGATTCCAGCTTGGCCCGGTATTTCCGGCGTGATCGTCTGATCCTGTGGGCATCCGCCATCGGCCTCCCCTTTGCGCTTACAGCAATGTTCAAAGGCCTGGCGCTCGCGTTCAGCTGATTGCCCGGCTGCATTGCCCTGAGCATATCTGATCCCTAAGTCACCTGCTCGCGCACAAACGGGTGCGCCCGAGCCACGGCCTTAGGGAGATGCGTTTCACATGCTCGATTCTGAATCTGCGCGGCAACGTGCCTGCGCGCTTGTAGAACGCGCAATCAAGGCTGGGGCTGATGCGGCCGATGCCTCCTATGCTGGCAGTTCTTCGGAAACGATCCAGGTCCGGCTGGGCAAGCTGGAAGATGTTGAGCGCTCTGAAGGTGAGCATGTCACCCTTCGAGTATTTGTAGGCAGGCGTTCGGCCAGCATTGGATCATCAGATCTCAGCGACGCTGCTCTTGTGGAATTGGCAGCTCGCGCGGTCGATATGGCCCGCGCGGCGCCAGAGGATCAGTATGCCGGTCTGGCGCCAGAGGAACTGCTGAGCAAGGGGCCCTATCCCGATCTTGACCTGATTGATGAAACGCCGCTCAGCCCTACGCAATTACGCGATCTCGCGCGCGAGGCAGAGGATGCGGCGCGCGCCATTTCAGGCGTGACCAATTCCGAAGGCGCAGGGGCTTCCACGGGTCGCAGCGTGGCGGCACTGGCAACCAGCCACGGCTTTGCGGGTGTTTCTGAAGGCACCAGCCGGGGGGTGAGCGCAACCATGGTCGCCGGCGAAGGATCGACCATGCAGCGCGATCATGCATGGCGTCAGGCTCGCTATTTTGCGGACTTGCCTACTCCGGCAGAAATCGGCGCGCTGGCCGGGGAGCGTACGGTGGCGCGGCTCAATCCGGGGCGCGTGAAGTCCGGCCCGATGCCAGTGGTATTCGATCCGCGCGCTGGCGGCTCCCTGATAGGACACCTGATCGGGGCGATATCGGGCCCTTCGATTGCGCGGCGTTCAAGCTTCCTGCTGGACCGGTTGAACGACCAGCTATTTGATTCCTCCATCACCGTGACTGAAGATCCGCTGCGCGTGCGCGGGCTGCGCTCGCGTCCGTTTGATGGAGAAGGTCTGGCCACTGCCGCCCGCAAGCTGGTGGAGGGAGGGCGGCTTACCGGCTGGCTGATGGACAGTGCATCAGCCCGCCAACTTGATCTTGCTCCCACGGGTCATGCCACGCGCGGTGGAGGCGGTTCGCCCGGTGTCACCGTGGGCAACGTGGTGCTGGAACCCGGTAGCGTGAGTGTTGATGACCTCATCGCCGACATTGCCGACGGCGTTTACGTCACTGAATTGATCGGTCATGGCGTGAACGGCGTGACGGGAGATTACAGCAGGGGCGCGTCTGGCTTCCGCATCGAAAACGGAAAGCTCACCACGCCGATTGCGGAGTTCACGATCGCCAGCAATTTGGTCGAAATGTTTGCGGGGATGACCGTGGCCAACGATCTTGAGCAGTATCGCGGAATTGATACGCCCACCATCCGTATTGATCGTATGAGTATCGCGGGCGACTAAGCTGCCCGCTCAGCAATAAGAAACGGGCGCTTTTGCGGGCGCCCGTTTTCTTTTTTTAGCCTTGGGATCTGGAGGATCATTTGCCGGCTTGATAACGCTCGATCGCTTCCACTACGATGCGGCGTGCTTCCTCGGCATTGCCCCAGATGCCAACACGCACCCACTTATCCTTTTCCAGATCCTTGTAGTGCGTGAAGAAGTGTTCGATCTGTTGGAAGATGATGTTCGGCAGGTCATCGCGGCCAGCCACGCCTGAGTAATACGGAAACGTCGCATCATCCGGCACGCAGACAAGCTTCTCGTCGCCGCCGTGTTCGTCCTCAAGGTTCAGCACGGCAATTGGGCGGGCACGAACAACGCAGCCGGGAATGAACGGCGAGCGGGCAATCACCAGAGCGTCCAGCGGATCGCCATCGGGCGAAAGCGTGTGGGGCACAAAGCCGTAGTTGGCCGGATAGCGCATTGGCGTGTGCAGAATGCGATCGACAAATAGCGCGCCCGACGCCTTGTCGAATTCGTACTTCACAGGTTCGCCGCCCGTGGGTACTTCGATGATGACGTTGAGGCTTTCAGGCGGATTTTCGCCGACGGAAATCTTATCGATCTGCATGGAGCTCTCAATAGTTTGAATTGAAACAACTTCAGCCTGCGCATTGGCGGACCAAGCGGGCGGTGCTTACTCTCTGGAATGTTGCGTCGCAATATGTCGAGTAGAGTTTATTTAATTGCGGCAGCTCTGGCTTCCAGCAGCCGGTCCAGCGGCGCGATAGTGCCCGTTTTTGTTGGTTCCAGCCACGGCCAGCGCAGTCCGCCATAGTAGGGTATGGAAACAGTTTCATACCGGCTGCCGCGTCGCACCAGCAGGTCGATGGGGCGCTTATTGGCAGCAGCTGTCGTGATGGATTGACGTAACCCGTCCAGGGAAAACGCGAAGCTATCGACGGCGACGATTGTCGCTCCCGTAACAATCCCTGCCTTAAAGGCCGGGCCTTCCCATGCAGGATTTGACACCACCCCATCTCGATCAACCGCGATGCCCAGCGAATGGCCAAGATCCAGCCTTCGTGCGTAGTCCATCCTTGCAGCTTGATAAGGATTGGGCTGGTCCTTCCAAACCAGTTTGTATCCGGCCAGCTCTATGCCTTTCAGCGGTGCGCGCGGGGCGGGCACTTCGATTCTGCTCCGGAAGAAGCCTTGCCAGTCATAGGGATGGATCTGGTTCAGGGCCGCGACCACATCCTGTTGATTAAACAGACTGAGCCGCGGCGATGATGCTGAATATGCAAAGAAGGCGTGGGCAAAATCATCAAGGCCCCGGCCACCTTTCGTGCCGGCGCGGATGATCTGATCGACCTCAAGCCAGATAAGCGCGCCCTCGCGGTAATAATCTTCGGCTCGCGCATAGGACTGATAGGGTTTGGGTCGACGAGCGGCGATGATCGGATCGAAGGTCGTATCGTGGAGAGAGCGCCAAATACGTCCGGGCGATTCGGCGGCATCTCCGGCTGCTTCGGCGATCATGCCAAGGACGATGTCCTTGGGCTGCGTGCCCGATCGCGCCGAAAGCACCCAACCCCAGAACTGTGTTTGGCCTTCGTAAACCCACAACAAGTCATCCTGCATCGGTGTGTGGTAATCGGGTGTCCATAGTTTGGCCGGGCGGCGATACTTGCCGTTCCATGCGTGGGCCAGTTCGTGCGCGATGACGTTGCGATCCCAGCCGTAGCTATTCCATTCATAGAAATTGCGAGGTTCCAGTTGGATTTCGGTCGATTGCAGGTGTTCCAGGCCGATTCCGCCGATGCGATCACTCAAAGCCAACAGAAATTCGTACTGATCGAAGGGAGGAGGCCCGAAAGTGGCCAACGCTTCATTCATCAACCGCCGCATTGTTGCCAGATGCTCATCCCGCAGGGCCAACAGCGCTGGCGCATCCGCCACCACGTTAAGCCGTGCACCATTGCCTAGCGGCCACTGGCGAATATGCGCTCCAGCAAAGATGGGCGAATCGACCAGCGTCTCATAATCCGTCTGTCCCCAATCATAGCGATTGCCGTTGCGCTTGCCGGGGGCCAGCGAAGTGGCCGGCGTCCATCCTTCCGGCAATGTGACCGAGGGCTGGACGCCAATGCGCCGGGTGTAGTGGCCCGCCGGATAGAGGCTCATTTTCTCCCATTGCAGGTTAAACATGGCGGGCGTCATCGTCACCCGCCCCTCAGCTGACCGCAGGGGAGAAGTATGGACAAACTGCGCGACCACAGTGGTCGTGCCCGCTGGCAGATCAAGGTGGAAGGCGTTGACGTTCACCGGATCGCGCCGCCAGTTGATCGTCTGTCCGCCCGCCGTGAAAGTCAGGCCCGCAATCTGATAAATTGGCCCGCGCGGCGCGTGGTGGCCGGGCAACCAAGAGGGATAAATCAGAATGAGATTGCGTGAGCCTGATGCCACCGGGATCGTCTGGCGCACACTATAAATGCCGCGCAGCACGTCTGTTGCGTCGATCGCTAGTGTCATCGTCCCGCCGGGGTAGGCCGTGTCGAGGGAGGGCGGGATCGCGGGGAGATCGGCGGAAGTTGCAGCCGGGGCAGTTTGGGCGGTGGCGGGGGCGATCGAGGCTCCGGCGAGCGCGGCGGCAAGAATGAGACTTGAAAAACGCATGGTTACGTCATGGCGGCTCAATGACGGTCCATCAAGCCACGAGAGGATGATGGTGATCGCCCGCCCTTTTCCTTGCGGCGCAATCGGTATAAGCGCGCCACCTATGAAAACTCCCAATGCAATCCGGGGCACACAGGACATATTCGGCGCAGATGCCGAGGCTTTTGCGCATGTCGCCGCCACGTTCGAGCGTATCCGCAAACTCTATCGCTTTAACCGCGTGGAAATGCCCGTGTTTGAAAAGACCGAGGTTTTCTCCCGATCGCTGGGTGAGACGACCGACGTCGTTTCGAAAGAAATGTATTCGTTCGAGGATCGCGGCGGCGAATCGTTGACCCTGCGTCCTGAATTTACCGCCGGCATCGCGCGTGCTTACATAACTAACGGCTGGCAGCAGCACGCGCCGCTGAAAGTAGCAACCCATGGCCCGCTGTTTCGCTATGAGCGCCCGCAGAAGGGCCGCTACCGCCAGTTCCACCAGATTGATGCCGAGATCATTGGCGCGGCTGAGCCCCAGGCTGATGTTGAACTGCTGGTGATGGCCGATCACTTGCTCAAGGAGCTTGGCGTCGCCGACGGCGTGACCCTGCAGCTCAATACGCTGGGCGATGCGGCCAGCCGCGAGGCATGGCGCGCGGCGCTGGTCGAATATTTCCGCGATCACCAAGCTGATCTATCGGAAGACAGCCAGGATCGGCTGGAGCGCAATCCGCTGCGCATTCTCGATTCGAAAGACCCGCGCGATAAGCCGTTCACGGCAGCGGCGCCGAAGATCGACGATTACCTTTCGGCAGAAGCGCAGGACTTTTTCGGGAAAGTGACACAAGGGCTGGGCGCGGCCTTGGTGGATTTCGTACGCGCCCCGGCCCTTGTGCGTGGGTTGGACTATTACAGGCATACTGCTTTCGAATTCGTTACCGACCGCCTCGGTGCGCAAGGAACAGTGCTGGGCGGCGGGCGATACGATGGCCTGATGGAATCGCTGGGCGGCCCGGTAACCCCTGCGGTGGGCTGGGCAGCAGGGATTGAGCGGCTTGCGATGCTGTTGGTTGAGCCGCGCATGGAAAAGCTTGAGGTGGCAATCGCCGTCGAAAACGATGAGCGCCTGGTAGAGGCGACATCCCTGATTGCCCGCTTGCGCCGCGAGGGATTTGTGGCTGAACTGTTTGCCGCTGGCAGTCCGCGGAAGCGCTATGACAAAGCGCGCAAGGCAGAGCCTGCGGTGCTGATTTCGCTGGATGTTCGAGACGGTAATTCCACGCATGGCATTTCGGTTCTGGACGACAGTTATACTCGGGCTGCAGCCGTTCAGACTCTGTTCGATAGTCGCGGATGAGCATCTCCGACGAACGTTTGGGGCAGATCGGTCATCGCTTTGCCGAGATGGAAGCCCGGCTCGCTTCCGGCACGCTGGAGGGCGAGGAGTTCGTTGCAGCCAGCCGCGACTATGCAGAGCTGGAGCCGGTGGCGAAGATTGCCGCTGAAGTCGCTGCTGCACGCGCGGAAATTGCCGATCTGCAAGGGTTGCTCTCCGATCCTGAAATGAAAGCCATGGCCGAAGAGGAGCTTTCAGAAATCCGCGCTGCCTTGCCAGAAAAGGAGCGCCGTCTAGCGGTAGCCATGCTGCCGCGCGACGTGGCCGACAGCCGTTCGGCCATGCTGGAAATCCGCGCTGGAACGGGCGGTGATGAAGCCGCGCTCTTCGCCGCAGACCTGTTCCGCATGTACGAACGTTATGCCGCCGAACAGGGCTGGAAAGTCTCTATGATCTCGGCAAATACCAGCGATATCGGCGGGTTCAAAGAAGCTGTGGCCGAAGTGACGGGCGCGGGCGTGTTCGCCAAGCTGAAGTTCGAAAGCGGGGTCCACCGCGTCCAGCGCGTGCCCGCAACTGAGAGCGGGGGGCGCATTCATACCTCCGCTGCCACTGTTGCTGTGTTGCCGGAGCCCACCGAGGTTGACGTCCAGATCGAGGACAAGGATCTGCGAATCGACATTTATCGGTCTTCAGGCGCGGGTGGTCAGCACGTGAACACCACCGATTCGGCAGTTCGCATCACACACTTGCCATCCGGCATAGTCGTCACTCAACAGGACGAGCGCAGCCAGCATAAGAACAAAGCCAAGGCGATGCAGGTGTTGCGCGCGCGGCTCTACGAGAAAATGCGGGAGGAAGCCCACGGCGAGGAGGCAGAAGCCCGCCGCGCCATGGTTGGATCGGGTGATCGGTCAGAGCGTATTCGCACCTACAATTACCCGCAAGGGCGCGTCACCGACCATCGAATCAACCTTACCCTCCACAAGCTGCCGGAAGTGATCGAGGGTACTGCGCTGGGCGAAGTGATTGACGCGCTGATCGCCGAGGACGAGGCCAAGCGACTGGCCGCGCTGGGGACGTGACTATAGCGGCCGCGTTGCGTGAGGCGGCTGCAAGTCTGGCCGAGGCCAGCATCACGCCGCGTTTCGATGCTGAGTTGCTGATGGCGCACGTTCTGGGTGTTTCGCGCTCCGATCTGCTGCTGCGCCACATGGACAGTGCTGTGCCGGACGGCTTCGCGGAACTGATTGCGCGGCGCGCGGCGCATGAGCCGCTGGCTTATCTGTTGGGTGAAGAGAGCTTCCACGGCCTGACCTTCAAAGTGGATCGCGGGGTGCTGATTCCCCGTCCCGATAGCGAGGTGCTGGTGGAAGCGGCGCTGGCTTGTCGTCCAGATGCGCGCACGGTGCTGGATTGCGGCACGGGTTCGGGGGCACTGTTGTTGGCGGTGCTATCCCAGCTTGGCGAAGCGCGTGGTGTGGGCGTCGATCGATCGCCTGAAGCTCTGGCCGTTGCCAGCTACAATGCGCAGGAGCTGGGGCTGGGGCCACGGACAAGGATGGTACTGGCGGACTGGGATCAAGCCGGCTGGTCCGATGATCTGGGCGGACCGTTTGATCTCATACTTGCAAATCCGCCCTATGTGGAAACGCAGGCGGCGCTGGAACCTTCGGTGCGGGAATATGAACCGGCGGGCGCGCTGTATGCCGGGCAGGACGGATTGGACGCATATCGTGTGCTGATACCGCAAATTCCCCACCTGTTTGCGCCGGGCGGGCAAGCATTTTTTGAGATCGGCGCGACGCAGGCCGATGCGGTTCGCATGCTGGCGGATGACGCTGGGATGGCCATGACACTCCATCGCGATTTGGCGGATCGGCCGCGCGTGGCCCAATTGTGGTTGGAAAATTAAGTAATTTTATTCGCGCTGACTGACAGATTTTTCTTGGCAGCAGCCAATCCAGCCCCTAAGTCTTTGCGTGAAGCCCGTCGATGGTTGACTTTCCCATGGGCGGTTTCCACTCCAGCATTTGCAACCGGACGGGGTTTTTAAGCTCCGTTTTGACGGCAGATGACGGGACCGCGGATAGTAACGATCCGTGGTGGAGCGACATGAGAATGACTGGCGGCATGGGATCGTTCGGCATTCCGGAGTTTTTGAGGATACATCCTTGAATAATAATCGTGGTAATAACCGCAGGCGGAGCCGCGGTAATAGTCGTCCGCAAGGCCAGCAGGTTAATCGGGTGGACAGCAGGGCGCGGGGCAATGCTCCGCAAATGCTGGAAAAATACAAGAAGCTGGCGCACGACGCGCACCTTAATGGTGATCGTGTTCAGGAAGAATATTACCTGCAATTTGCAGATCACTATTTCCGTGTGCTCGCAGACCAGAGGCAGCGTCAGGAAGATTTGCGTCAGCGCCGCGATGATCGGGGGCCAGAGAATGGCGATCCGGGTCGTTCGGACGAGCCGCGCTATCGGGACGATGATGAATTCGGCGACGAGCCGGAGGACACTGTCGTTCCCGTGAGGGCCGAGCGTGCACGTCCGGTTGAGCCGGAGGAAGTTCAGGCCAAGGCTCCTGAAGAAGCGATCTACGAACCGCCGCAAAATCCATTCGTGCGCGATAACAGTGCCGTTCGCGCTGCTGTGAAGCCGCGCAAGCCGCGTCGCACACGTGAAGCCTCGCCTGAAGGTTCTGAAGGCGAGCCGCAGGAATTGAATCTGGGCGTCGATCCATCCGTGCTGCCGCCCTCGATTGGGGCGGAAAAGGCGGCGGTTGAAGAACCAGAAGCGGAGGCGAAACCGCGCCGCCGCACGCGTAAGCCCAAGGTTGCGGAAGACAAGCCGACCGAGGACCCGGGCGAGAAGCTAGAAGCTGTAAACTGATCTTTTCCCGGAAAATTTCCGGTATGGATGCAAGCCCGCTTGGCCGAAAGGCCCGGCGGGCTTATTGATCGCGGGGCATGTCCTCGATGCGTCCTTTGACGGCTTCTGCCGCCTTCCTTTCGACCCGACCGCGGCTGGTCTCTGGGCTTGGCTCCCTGTTTTTGGGCGGTTTGGCGGCATGCGGATTTCAGCCGCTTTCCCTTTGGCCGCTGACGATCATTGCCTTGGCGGCTTTCATCGCGATAGCGGCCCGGGCCCCAACCCGTAGGCGGGTGTTTGCGCTCGGCTGGTTATTCGGCGTTGGTCATTTCACCATCGGCAACTGGTGGATCGCTACGGCTTTCACCCATCAGGCGGAAATGCCGCACTGGCTGGGCGGTGTCGCAGTGGTGCTGCTCTCGCTGTACCTGGCGATATATCCCGCAATAGCGGCCTTGGCGTCATGGCAATTCACAGTTTTGCTTCGGCGAAAGAGTGACGTGCAGCTTCCGCTTGAATGGTTTGGTCTGGCTTTCGCAGCCTTTTGGATAATTGCGGAGTGGACGCGGGGGTGGGTGTTCACGGGCTTCGCCTGGAACCCGCTTGGCGTAGTGCTATTGGGTTCGTTTGAGACCCACGGCCTGGCCTTTCTGGCCAAATGGATCGGAACTTACGGCCTGTCAGGA
>JAZQRJ010000131.1:0-6898 GCA_045629505.1 Novosphingobium sp. | reverse complement strand
ATTCGTATAGCCCGATTGCAGGCCGGCGAGCCCAAATCCGACATCATACGATTTGATGATCGCAGGCGTTGCCACGCCAACCGCAAACTTGTTGCGGCATTCTTCAACGGAAAAACGCTTCAACGTATCGAGGTCGTCAGCTGACATGCCTACGACCGTTGCCCCGGCAGCCGCGAATTTATCATGTGCATCGGCAAAGGCGCGGGTTTCCAAAGTGCAGCCTTTGGTGAAAGCCTTGGGGTAGAAATAAAGCACCACAGGCCCGCGCTTGAGCGCCTGCTGCAGGTTGAACTGACCAGTCTTGCCCGCCTTCGCCACCGATGTGGAAAACACCGGCGCGGTGCTGCCCTTGGGCAGCTCGGCTTGGGCGGGAGCGTGCAGCAGTGCAGCGAATACTGCGAATGGCAGAAGCGACCTGAACATAGCGGGAGTGTGCGCCCGAAGTATTGCGCTGTCCAGCAGCATCTGCCTTGAGCGTATCCCTGACTACGCGGAGGGCATCCGCGCTGGGGAGTGCTTATTCGATATAGCCCAGGACGGTACCAACCTCATGCGTTTCGCCGGGTTGCACCAGGATCTTCAGCGTGCCGGAAGCCGGAGCTTCCACTTCGTTCGTCGACTTGTCCGCTTCAAGCGAATAGAGAGGCTGGCCTTCCGCAACCTCATCCCCGTCACTGGCAAGCCATTCCGCGACTTGGCCTTCAGTCATCGAAAAGCCGAGCTTCGGGAGCAGGATTTCCACTGCCATCTGTTTATTATCCTTCGTTTGCAGGATGCCCAGCCGAAGCCGGGCACACAATTATTACGGCGGATGACTCGATAATGCACATCGGTCAAGTCATTATGGATCGCCGTCTCGATCAGATACCTTCTATGATAAAAACGCGGTAATCAGCAGCCTGCTGGCGGTGCTTGAGTGCTTCCTGGTAGATCGGGCGATTATACCAATCGAGCGCGGCAGCCTTGTCAGGGAATTTCAAAACGACTGCGCCATCGGGCGCACTGCCTTCAAGCTGCGTGATTTCACCATAAGCTGCTAGCGGCTCAAGCCCTTCGGGACGCCCGCCGCGAGCGTTGGTTTCGCGATAATTGCGCATCGCATCTTCATCACGAATAGTCTCTTCGCGCGTGAAAATAATGTAAGCAGCCATTGGATTCTCCCCCAGTAAGTGGTTGTCCCGCAGGGACATGCCTGCGTCAAAGAACAAGTGCAAGTGCACTCCCTCTACGTTGGGCGATAGGCTGTGTCGGTTCGCGTCAAAGAACGCGTTGCAATAGGCAATCGCCTGAACCTACAAGACTGGCGACCGGAAACCGGCAACAAGCATACGTATTGTGGAGAGCGGCGCTGACGTACTTTGGAGAGCTGAAAAAGAGTGGACATAACTTGCTCGGCGCAGCGCTAGGCATCGGTTTCGGTTCCGCCCTCAATCACTACATGACCAACCTGTTTGCACCGCCGCTGCTGGCGGAATTCGGATGGGAGAAATCACACTTTGCCCTGATCGGCATAATGCCGTTGGCCACCATGCTTGTTTTGCCATTCCAGGGACGGTTCACTGATTATTTCGGCCCCCGTATTGCCGCCGGGCTGGGTGTTATCGTGCTGCCGCTAACCTTCATCGCTTACAGCATGATGTCGGGGCATATAGCCCAATTTTTCGCCATATCTTTCGTGCAGGCACTAATTGGCATGTTGGTCGGCACGATGACCTACACCCGCGTGGTCGTGGAAAAATTTGATTCCTCCCGGGGCATGGCGCTATCCCTCTCGATGATCGGAGCACCTGCCATTGGCGGCGCACTCACCCCGCTCGTAGGCGCGACGATTGACGCAGAAGGCTGGCGTGAAGGATATCGCCTGCTGGCATTGCTCTCCAGCATTGGCGGCGTTGTCGCGCTTGTCCTTATCGGCAAGTCGAGCGCCACCCGACGCTCGTCAACCGAGCGGCAGTCGGGGATTGCACCGGAACCACAGCATAGCACCTTCAAACAGGATTTCGCAGGGATTGCGCGAAATCCCGCATTCCTGCTGATGATGGCGGGCATGTTCTTCTGCAACTTTCCGCAAGTTCTGGTCGGATCGCAGATCAAACTGGTCGTCATGGAGAGCGGCGCGCCCAGCCAGCTGGCGACCTATATCGTCTCTCTCTACGCTTCCGGAGTAATAGTTGGACGACTTGCCAGCGGCGTGGCGCTGGACAAAATTTCGCCTCACTATGTCGCGATATTTGCCCTTGGCCTTCCCGCCATCGGATTCGTTGCGCTGGCCTCCCCTTATGACGATGCATGGATACTGGGCGGCGCGATCCTGCTGGTCGGTCTTGCACAAGGTGCGGAAGGTGATATCGGCGCCTATCTCACATCGCGGAACTTTGACCTGCGGCAATACAGTTTCGTATTTGCTTTCATCAGTTCAGCAATGTTCATTGCATCGGCAACGGGTTCTGTCGTGCTAAGTACGACCCTGGATTTAACGGGTAGTTTCAATATGTTCCTCCTGCTATCCGCAACCTTCACGCTGGCGGGAGCTGTCGCGTTCTTCCTCACTGGATGGATCCGCGCGCCGCACCCCGAGGTTCACGAGCCGGCAATTGCCGGTAAAGCGCCTGTTCCAGTCGTCGTTGGGGATGAGATCTGAGCTCGGCTTGGAATCAAAGACAAGGCATGGTTCGCTATTGTTATGACAGCTGTATATCGACCGCGCCGCAGCGCGCTTTACCTCCCGGCATCGAACGAACGGGCAATCGCAAAGGCTCGTACCTTGCGGGCAGATATCGTGATTCTGGATCTGGAAGATGCGGTCGCCCCCGAAGCGAAGGCTTCAGCCCGCGAGGCCGCAGTTGCCGCGATACAGCAAGGTGGGTTTGCTGCGCGCGAAGTGGCGATCCGCGCTAACGCGCTTCAAACGGAATGGGGAGCGCAGGATCTTGCCGCAATCGCCAGCAGCGGCGCGGATGCCGTGTTGGTGCCGAAGGTAAGCTCGCCAGCTGATATCGCGCGCTACAACGATGCAATATCAGCCGCTCCTGCTGCTATGCAGCTTTGGGCGATGATCGAAACCTGCGCCAGCATGAGCCAGCTCGATGCTATCGCAGCGATGTCCCAGTCCACTCGGCTGTCGCTGTGGGTGATGGGAACCAACGATCTCGCCAAAGAGATGCGCGCACGATTGACGCCGGAACGTACGCCGTTCCTGCCACTGCTTTCGATGGCGGTGGCTGCTGCTCGCGCACATGGGGTCGCGATCGTTGATGGCGTCTGCAATGAGTTTCGCGATCTGGAGGTCTTCCGAGCCGAAGCGGAACAGGGTCTGCTTTTCGGTTTCGATGGCAAGACCCTTATCCATCCGTCGCAGATTGAACCGTGCAACGAAGTGTTCTCCCCATCGGAGGAGGAGCTGGCATGGGCGCAGGCCGTCATTGCGGCATTCGCCTTGCCAGAAAATCAGGGCAAAGGGGCAATAAGCGTGAATGGCCAGATGGCCGAGCTGCTTCACCTTGATCAAGCGAGACGGCTTGTTGCAATAGCCGCTGATTGAATAACGAAACGGGACTAGGGATACTGAATGGCAACGGCTCGGGAGGAATGGAAATGGTATTGGAAGCTGCCCGCAGTGGCGGCGATCGCCAATATCGCGACGGTCATTCATATTTACACGCTTGGTCCATTCATGGCTCCGCTGGAACAGGAGTTTGGCTGGAGCCGGGCGCAAATTTCTTCCGCGATCACCGTTTCGAACGGAGTTAATGCCGCCCTCGGAGTGCTCGTCGGCCTGCTGATTGACCGTTGGGGGCCTCGCCGCATCGGCCTGATCGGCATTTGTGTGATGGCGGTGGCGTTCGCATGCGTCGGCACCGCGACCGGCACCTACGCCAACTGGATATTCCTTTGGTTTCTGATCTCAATAGGGGCGGCGTGGACCCAGCCGACGATCTGGACCAGCGCGGTATCCTCCCGCTTTGATGCTTCTCGCGGATTTGCAATCGCCGTTACCGTCGCGGGAAGCAGCATCGCTGCAACAATTCTTCCGATCATTGCGACCGGAGCGATATCGGCTTTTGGCTGGCGCTCAGCCTACGCGGTGATCGCGGCCGGATATTTCCTGCTGGCATTTCCGCTGTGCCTCATGTTCTTCCGCGGCAAGTTCGACCGGGCGCGCAACCAGCCTAAATTGCCCGAAGAAGAGGCGCATTCCGAAGCGGAAGCCGCAATATTGCCCGGAATGACGGCAAAGGAAGCCTTCCGCTCCCTCACCTTCTATCGCCTGTCCTTTGCGGGGCTGCTGTTCGCGTTCTGCGCCATGGGCAGCATCGTGCACTTTGTCCCGATTTTGAGTGACCGCGGGCTTACTGCCGTGGAAGCCGCCAGCATTGCCGGTTTGATCGGCATTGCTTCGCTATGTGGCCGCATGGCAACGGGCTGGCTGCTGGACCGCTTTCGGCCGGAGCGTGTTGCGCTCGTCACCTTTGCTTTCCCTTCGATTGCCGCATTACTGCTCATCTTCGGCGACGGCCCCTTAGCCTATGCTGCAGCGGCAATCGTAATCGGTGCCTCCTTGGGCGGTGAGTTCGACATCATCATTTATCTTACCACCCGGCATTTCGGTTTGAAGAGTTTCGGCCTGATCTTCTCTACCGTGCTGGTGTTCCTGACCGCCGCGACCGCGGCCGGCCCGCTAACTGCTGGTGCCATTTTCGATCACTTCGGAAGTTACACCAACTTCCTGTGGCTGATCGTGCCGATGGTGCTGTGCGCATCGCTGCTGGCCGGAACCCTGCCCCGCGCGCCCGATAGTTTTGGACGCAAACCCACGCTGGCCACAGCGCACTGAAAAACAGAGTTCAGGAGAGAACCATGCCACGTATCCCCTACCCTTCGCCTGAAAGCCTATCTCCGCTGGTGCGTGAGCGTCTGGCCGGCAATCCGCCTAACGTCACCCGGATGCTCGTCGGCGCGTCAGAGCCGGTCTATCTGGGCTTTGGCGCACTCGCACAGGGGCTGATGAAGGGATCACCTCTTGATGCCAAGCTGCGTGAGTTGGCCATCCTGCGGGTGGGCTACATCTCCAACTGCAAGTACGAATTGTTCCAGCACGAGCCGTTTGGCCGCTTCGTGGGACTGACCGACGAACAACTCACCGCAATCAAGGCGGGAGATCCTTCTTCGCCCGTACTGGATGAACAGCAGTCCGCCGTGTTGGCCTTCGTTAACGAAGTCGTCCTCAATGTCCGGCCTAGTGATGAGGCGTTAGCGGGGGTCCGAGCTTTCCTGAGCGACTCCGAAGTGATCGACCTTGTGATGGTCACTGGCAATTACATGACCGTTTGCCGTTTTCTTGAAACCACCGGGATCGAGGTGGATGAGGACGCGATCGACTGGAATGCATATACATCGAGCAAGTGAAGATGAAGATGATGCGAGCCATCGGGCAGACATGTCGATTCAGTCTAGTCCTTGCAGGCAGCGGTATGGGCCTGTAGAGGCGCACCAACTTCCCTGACAACGCCTGATCCAAGAGGATACCGATGGCCGCGCAATACGCCTTCGTCATGAAGGACATGACCAAGACCTTCCCCGGTGCCCAGAAGCCGGTGCTGAACAACATCAACTTGCAGTTCTATCAGGGCGCAAAGATCGGCATCGTTGGCCCCAACGGTGCGGGTAAGTCCACCCTGATCAAGATCATGGCGGGCATCGATACAGATTTCACGGGGGAAGCCTGGGCGGGTGAGAACATCACCATCGGGTATCTTGAACAGGAACCTGAACTCGACCCGACAAAGACGGTTCTGGAAAACGTCAAGGATGGCGCGCGCGAAGTGGCCGACATGGTCGATCGTTTCAACGCGATCTCCGCCGAGATGGGCGACCCGAAGGACGATACCGACTTCGACGCCCTGTTGGAGGAGATGGGCACCCTTCAGGAAAAGATCGACGCGGTCGACGGCTGGACGCTCGACAACCAGCTCGAAGTGGCAATGGAGGCCCTGCGGTGCCCGCCGTCCGACTGGCCGGTCGAGAACCTGTCGGGCGGTGAGAAGCGCCGCATCGCGCTCACCCGCTTGCTGATCCAGAAGCCCTCGATCCTGCTGCTCGACGAGCCGACCAACCACCTCGACGCGGAAAGCGTCAACTGGCTGGAAAACCACCTCAAGGATTATGCGGGCGCGGTGCTGATGATCACCCACGACCGCTACTTCCTCGACAACGTCGTCGGCTGGATCCTCGAGATCGATCGCGGCAAGTACTTCCCCTACGAGGGCAATTACTCGACCTACCTGGAAAAGAAGGCCAAGCGCCTTGAGCAGGAAGACCGCGAGGCATCCGGTCGCCAGAAGGCGATCCAGGATGAGCTCGCGTGGATCCGGCAGGGCGCAAAGGCTCGCCAGACCAAGTCGAAGGCGCGTATCGCCAAGTTCGAGCAGCTCGTCGCCACGCAGGAGAGCCGCAAGCCGAGCGGCGCGCAGATCGTCATCCAGGTGCCGGAGCGTCTGGGTGGCAAGGTCATCGAGGCCAAGGGGCTGACCAAGGCCTATGGCGACAAGCTGCTGTTCGAGAACCTGGACTTTACGCTCCCGCCCGGCGGCATCGTCGGCGTGATTGGGCCGAACGGCGCGGGTAAGTCGACGCTGTTCAAGCTGATTACCGGTCAGGAGCAGCCCGACGCTGGCGAGATCGAGATCGGCAGCACGGTGCGCCTGGGTTACGTCGACCAGAGCCGCGACGACCTTGACCCCAAGAAGAACGTCTGGGAGGAGATTTCCGACGGGCTCGACTATGTGAAGGTCAACGGCTTCGACATGTCGACGCGTGCCTATGTCGGCGCGTTCAACTTCAAGGGCCAGGACCAGCAGAAGAACGTCGGCAAGCTGTCCGGCGGTGAGCGCAACCGCGT
>JAZQRJ010000130.1:0-2767 GCA_045629505.1 Novosphingobium sp. | reverse complement strand
CATAGCTTGCGGCGTTCTATACAAAAATCTTACAATCGGTCTGGTGGCAGCCGTTCTATTTCTCATGGCTCATTTTACCATCTATGTTAAAATATACATTTTGGAAAAGAAACGGGCGTGATTCAAGAACGTGTCTTATGCTCACGCCTCACGTGTTGTTGTCATCTGAGCTGCTGCTTTGCGCACCTGTTCCGCCCCTCGGCGACCTCGTATGACGATGTTGGGGCGGTTGCCGATCGGCAGCTTTCCGTGCTTGATCATTGCAAACCGGACAGACCCCTAGCGGCCCAAGAGCGGCTCGGCAGACTCTGGCGAAAGCCGCCGGACAGATACACGCCCTCTTTGACGACGTTCCAGGCTCGTCTCGGATTTTCCCGTATCTACAAGGTTTGCGCTGGGCATACCTCGGAGGCCCCGAAAGCGCACTGTCGTCCCAGTGGACGTCGCTCCATCCACAGGCTCGACCCGTTCGTTCTGTATCCGGTCAACCCGCTTGAGGGCGAAGTCAAAGGAACGTCTAAACCGCGCCCCGTCCGTATCGAAGACGCTGTCAACGTGGATGAAGTCGAAGGCGTCTAGCCAGGCTAAGTGACGATCACGCCGAGCGTCCCCGAGCGGGAGGCGACGGGCACCCATGCCCGCTACACGCCTCTTATGGGTAAACCTTACGGAGACACTCTCATGAGACACAAGGCTCGTCTCAATAGGTTTGACTCCGGAAATTGGCACAGTTAGCAATGGTCGCTGGCCGACAAGAGCTTGAAACTGTTCTGTCCTTTCTACGACCAAGTGACACCCTCATGGTCACGCGGATCGACCGATTAGCTCGCTCGGTTGCTGACCTTGAGCGTATCATCGCAGAGCTTCGCGCGAGGGGCGCTCACCTTCGTGCGACTGAGCAGCCGATCGACACATCAACTCCTGCCGGAGTTGCCTTTCTCCAGATGCTCGGCGTGTTCGCACAGTTCGAGACTGCCATCAGACGCGAGCGGCAGATGGAGGGCATCGCCAAAGCGAAGGCTGCGCGGGTCTACAAGGGCAGGAAGCCAACTGTGGACGTGGCGGCAGTCCGAGAACTGCGCGAGCAAGGGCTCGGGGGGACGCAGATTGCCGAGAAGCTCGGATTTGGCCGGGCCTCTGTCTATCGAGCGTTGAGCGGGTAGCGAGCCGCTCCGCGCATCGCCAGTTAGAGCGCAAGGTGGAAGTCCAAGATCGTGCCACTTGGTTTGACCCTGGTGCCCCCAATCAGCCGGTCCCTCTGAGCGCTCCCCATCCATCGGCTAAGCTATGCGTCGGTAGCAGATGTTGCGTTGTCAGAAGAAGCCCATGAGCTTGAAGCCAGCGATGATGAGGACCAAGCCAAGGGCCTTCATGATGAGCGTCGTCTCGAACCTGATGCCGAGAGTGGTCCCGACCGCTGCGCCCGCCAACGCGCTGCCTGCGAACAGTGGTAGGGTGGAAGGCAGCTCCTGCACCGACGCAATGTTGCCCGCGAGACCGGCGATTGAGTTGCACAGGATGAATACGGCGGCGACGCCCGAGGCGATCTTGGGATTGGACCAGCCGAGAAATAGCAGCACCGGAGAGAGAAAGATGCCGCCTCCAGTTCCGGTCAGACCCGAGAGTAAGCCAATACCCGCGCCGACTAACGCAGCAAAGATCACCGGAGGGTCGCGTGGCTCCGCTGCCGCCTTAATCTCACGCGGCCAGAGCATTCGTGCAGCCGCGACCCAGAGGATCACCCCGACCACCGGCTTGTAGAGCTCACCGGGTAGCTGAAGCGCACCGCCCATGACTGCGAACGGAAGAGCGCCCATCAGGAATGGCCAGAGAGTGCGCCACCGGAACAGACCCGCTTTCACATACCGAAGCGAAGTGAAGCTCGCGACAAGGATGTTAAGAACCAAAGCGGTGGGCCGCATTACTGCTGTTGGAAGACCGAACAGGGCCATTAGTGCGAGGTATGCCGACGCCCCTGCGTGCCCCACCGACGTGTAAAGCGCGGCTCCCAAGAACATGCAAGCGGCGAGCAGAAGATCGGCAGTTGTCATAAAAGCGCCACGTCCTCGGCAGCCACCCATTGGATGCGAATAGCCGGATCGACGCACCAATCACAACTAACGAAACTGGGTGGTTCGCGAGTGCAATCCCCGCAATCAACGGCCCGCCTGAGGATGAGGGATGTCGAGTCCAGGGTAGCGGATGGGAGAGATGATCTCAGCCTTATGAACGAGGGTTATCCCGTCTGGATTGTAGACTGAATAAGTGAAGCCCCGCTCATGGCCAAACACGAGCGCCCACTCGTTCTGAGGAACCTTGGCCCGCTCCATTATTCGAGTCACGTTCTTGCGGAAGCAGTGGAATGCCTTCTGACGTTGTTTGAAGCCGCGGTTGCGCTTGCAGGTAGAGAACTCACGCCCAGCGTCAGGGCCCGGTTTCTTGCCCACACCTTCATCGTTGAACTTGGGCCAAAGCCGCTCGTCGGGTGCCCCACGATCGCGCTCGGCCAGCCAGCCCAGCTGCTTGTGCAGCGGAACTTGACGATTGCCAGCGCCGTTTTCGCGTCCTCCACCTGGAAGTAGGTGATGCGCTGGCCGTCCTCTTCGGAGGTGCGCAGCTTGCCCCATGATCGAGCCGTATCTGCCGCCACCGAGCCGATACGGGCGACCGAGGGCGCGCTCGATGCGCGAGGTCGTCAACGGCATCGTCTACGTTTTGCGAACCGGCTGTCCGTGGCGGCTGATCCCGTCTGACCTGCCGCCGTGGT
>JAZQRJ010000129.1:0-5452 GCA_045629505.1 Novosphingobium sp. | reverse complement strand
TATCTGCACAAAGGGCTGGCGATGTGTGATGCCATGGAACTGAGCAACGCGGGGCGGGGCGATATTCACAAGGTATCTGCCGCTGCGCTGATGACGGCATCGCGCGCCGGCAGCTTCGTGACTGACGCGGCTGTGCAGATATTCGGCGGATCAGGTTACATGCGCGATACGGAAGTGAACCGGCTCTATCGCACCTCCAAGGTAATGGAGATTGCGGCGGGAACGCAAGAAATCCGCCAGATCATCATCGCGAAGGAACTGCTGAAGGGTTAAGTCCGGCCCATTGGGCGGGAGTGGGTCATATCCCGCGCCCGTTCCATATTCACAGCAAGGCTCTCTGCGGTCAGCTCTGGATCGCTGAAGCCTTCACAATCATGAATGGCAATGCGGGCCACCCGTCCTCCGCCGACGTCGAAGAACTCGCCCGTAGCGCGACATTCGGGTGAACAGAAATAGACGACAGCCTCGGCCACGAGGTGTGGCGGGAAGCGCTCCATCATCGCGATCATTTCCGGATCGTCGATGCCTGCCATCAGCCGCGTGTTGGCGGTGGGCCACACGCCGTTCACGCGAATATCGAACGCCTCGCCCTCGCTTGCTGCGACGCTAGTCAGCCCGAAATAGCCCGCCTTGCCGGATGCATAGGCGGCGCGGCCCGGCAGGCCGAGCAGGGAGCCGGACATAACGTTGACGATGCGGCCAAAGCCTCCGTCGCGCATAATCGGCCAGACCTTGCGCAGCAGCATATACCCTCCGATGAAGTTGGAGCGCAGGATGCCTTCCACCCGCTCGTCACTCAGGTCTTCAACGCCGGTCGTGATGTTACCGCCTGCGTTGTTGATCAGAATGTCGACGCGGCCGAACTCCGCCATCGCCGCATCGACAATCGCCGCCGCGCTTTCCCCGGTGCCGACGCTCGATCCTTCGGCGATCGCCTTCCCGCCCAGCGCAGTGATCTCGTCCACAACAGCTTGCGCCACCTCGATGCTTCCCGCTTTCACGCTGGTGGCCCCGCCGCCATAGTCGTTGACCACGAGTTGCGCTCCGCGCCGAGCCAGCGCGAGCGCAATGTCGCGGCCCATGCCGCGCCCCGCGCCGGTCACGATGGCGACACGTCCGTTCAGATCAAGTGACATTACAGTTGCCCGGTGTGGTCGGGCGCCGGTTCGCGACGCCCGCCATGTGCTTACTTCATCGCGATGGGATTGATCGGGCTGCCCACGGCATGGGTCACAGGCAGCGGCGGGGCCACCAGCATGAAGGTATATTGGCCGTCAGCCGCGCAGTCTGCTGCCAGGGCGTCCAGATCGAACATCTCGCCGAAAGGCATGCCCATGTCGCGAAGGCATAGCAGATGCATGGGCAGCATCATTTCGTCGCCATAAGTTTCAGCGTTCATCACTTCGACCGCGACGTTGTCTGCAGCGATGGCGGCGGCGTTCTTTTCATAGAGCCATTCTGCGCAAGTGTGGTGACAGCCGGGCTGGCCGCTGAAGAACTGTTCGCGGCTGCCGCGCGTGAAGTTGCCGATCTGGCCAGTACGCACGACGACGATGTCACCCTTTTCAATAGTGACGCCCTGCGCCTCTGCTGCGGCGTTCAGGTGATCCGGCGTGATCGCGAAATCGCCGGGCAGAATGTCCACGCCTTGCAGCTTGGCGATGTCCAGAAGTACACCACGCGAAGCGACGCCGGGCTTTGCCATATGCTCTACGCCGCACTTGGCAGCGCCGCCGGTGCCCAGGTGGTCATGGATCGAAAAGCCGTTGTAGAACTGATCGTCGTAATGGACGTGGCTGAGCGCATCCCACTGGGTAGCGCATTGCAGCGGCATATGGATTACGTCGTCATTAAAGCGGCTGCGCGGAAATGCCGGGTTATGGATCTGATCGATCGCCGTCATGTAATGCATGGGATTGAAGCGGAATCCGCCGAATTGCGGGCCATTCTGATCGAAATTGAGGCCAAGGCTAAACATCTTGCCGGTGCGGACTTCGGCAGCGGCACGGCACAGCGCGGCGGGATCGATATGGTTCAGCGTTCCGCGCTGATCGTCCTCACCCCAGCGGCCCCAGTTGCGAATGCCCTCCGCCATCTTGTCGAAATCGACTGCCTTCATTTTCCGAATCCCCTTCCTTGGTCTTTCGCCGTTCGTCCCGCGAAGCTTAAAGCATTGCAAGGATGAATCATTGCCTCCGCCGATATTGCATGATGGCAGGCGGATAACCCGCTTGTCTATCGCCGTGCGGCGCGCAATGGGGCACGGTATTGAAATGTTGCGGGAGGATAGAAGAGGATGCCAGGTTTATATTTCGATGAGTTCGCAGTGGGGCAGGAATTTGACCATGTCTTTTCCCGCACGGTGACGGAGCATGACAATATCTCCTTCAGCCTGATGACGCTGAACCCGCAGCCGCTTCACATTGATGCGCATTTTGCTTCTCAGACAGAGTTCGGCAAGCCGTTGTTCAACAGCATGTACACGCTGGCGATCATGGTAGGCATGACGGTTTATGATACGACCCTTGGCACGACCGTAGGCAATTTGGGGATGACTGACGTACGCTTTCCCAAGCCGGTATTTGCCGGAGATACGCTGCGCGCGCATACCAAGGTTCTGTCAACGCGGCCCAGCAAATCGCGCCCCGGGCAGGGCATAGTGGAGTTTGAGCATCGCGCTACCAATCAACATGGTGAAACGGTTGCGATCTGCGTACGGCAGGCACTGATGATGGCGCGGCCCGCTGTTGCAGGCTGACGAAGTTTCAGCACGCTGCAAAGCATAATGCAGAGGCTGGCATAAAATCGGGAAGAGGAACCTGGAATGCGGATATTGATCGTGGGTGGCACTGGAATGGTCGGCGGCGATGTGGCGTTGCGCCTTGCCGATCTTGGGCATGAAGTGACGCTGGCTGCTCGCAAGCCTCTCTCCGGCGGATCGCGGCTGGCGGCCATGCCGTTCGTTCGCGTCGATTATGTGAACGATGAGCTCGACAGGGAACTGCTCTCCGGTTTCGATGCGATCGTCTTCGCGGCCGGCAATGACGTTCGCCACAAGCCCAAGGATGTTGAACGCGACGATTGGTGGCCAAAGGCCAATTCAATCGCGGTTCCGCGCTTTGCAGAAGCCGCGCGCGACGCGGGCGTGCGCCACTTCATCCTGATTGGCAGCTTTTATCCGCAGGCTGCGCCGCACCTTCTGGGCACCAATTCCTATATTGATTCGCGGCTCGCTGCTGATGAAGGTGTGCGCAAGCTGGCTTCCGACAGCTTCCATGTGGTGGTGCTCAACGCACCGTTCATCATCGGCCATGTCGAAGGCGTAGTTCAGCCCGGCTGTCAGTTCTACACTGATTGGGCGACGGGCAAGCTGAGCAAGATTCCGCTCACCATGATCGCAGGCGGGGTCAACGTCATTTCGGCTGCTACGCTGACGGACGCCATTGTCGGCGCGTTGGAACGGGGGACGAACGGCAAGGCCTATCTGGTGGGTGACGAGAACCTCACGTTCAAGGATTATTTTGAAACCTATTTCCGGGCAGCGGGCAATCCAGTCGATCTTCAGATCGTGGACGAGGATCACCCCATGCTCGGTTCGGATTCAGTGCTGGCTGGACGTGGCAATTCGATCTTTTACGATCCCGATCCGGCGGAGGTGGAACAACTAGGCTACCGTCGCAATGATGTGGAACGCGCGATACGGGAAATCGTGGAGGCCTATCGCTGATGGCGATCCGGCCGCACCGGAAGGGGACTTGGTAAGGACATGGCTACGATGAGCGAGCAGCAGATTCTGCCACTGGAAGGCGTTCACAATTTCCGCGACTATGGCGGTTATGCACTGACTGGCGGTGGCAGGCTGAAGCGCGGCCTGCTGTGGCGCTCCGGTCAGCACCATGGGGCGACTGACGCAGACCTGGCCTTGATTACCGATCTTGGGCTCACCTCAGTATTTGATTTGCGTACTACGAAAGAGCGCGATCTCTATCCCTGCCGCCGGCCCACGAACTTTGGAGCAGCGATTCATTTCTCTGCCGAACCATCGTCGCCCAAGGTGGCTCCTCATATCGAGGCGGCGGCTCGGTCAGGTAAGGACGGGCCTGAAGCGATCAGGGAACTGATGCGCGATACTTATCGCGGCATCGCCTTTCGTCCGGAACTGATAGCGATGATTGGCGATATGGCGCGTACACTGATCGAAAACGAAGGGCCAAGCCTCGTCAACTGCATGGCCGGCAAGGATCGCACCGGTGTTTCTGTTGCGGCGATCCAGCTTGCCGTGGGCGTCCACCGGGATGACGTGATGGCAGATTATCTGCTCACCAATACGGCGGGCAATGTGGAAGCGCGCATCGCCTCCGGAATGGGAACGGTGGGAGCGATCTATAAGGGCATCACCGAGGAAGGCGCACGGGCAATCATGGGCGTGGAGGAAGAATATCTGAACACGGCCTACAGGGTGATCGATGAGCGATACGGCTCATTCGATGCCTACCTTGCTGAAGCAATTGGCATAGATGCCGCCGCGCGCGACCGGTTGAAGGCCGCGCTGGCGGAGTTCTAGATAAAGGCCTTCACGTCAGCGAGAAAGCGGTCCAGCTGGTCATGGTGGAGCCAGTGCCCGGCATCGGGGTATTCGATCAACGTGGCGTTCTGGAAATAGTCCATGCGCCCATCAAGTGCGGGACTGGTTGCAAAGCTTTTGAGGCCCCACAGCATGAGGATGGGGCAGGTGATCGCGCGCCAGAGGTTTTCGAGATCGCTTGGCGGAATATCTATCGGTGACCACACGTTCAGGTAGTTGTCGAACTTCCAGCTCCAGGTGCCATCTTCGTTGCGGTTGGCTCCATGGATTGTCAGGTGCCGCGCCTGTTCGTCGCTGAGGAAGCTGTTCTCTTCCTTCATGCGCGAATAGGCGGCTTCAAGGCTTGGATAGCGCTTTGGCGCCCGTCCGGATGCCTTGCGCTTGTCCTCTACCCAGGCGCGCAGGCGTTCCGGACTACCTAGAGCGGGCATCTGCGCCTTCGCTTCGGGTGAGGGGCCAAGCCCCTCGATGTTGACCAGCTTGCGGACCTTTTCCGGATAAAGCCCGGCATAGCGGGTGGTGATATTGCCGCCCAGTGAGTGGGCGATGATGGTCACATCCTCAAGATCGAGCGTGTGGATCAGCTGGGCAAAGTCATAGACGTGCGACACGATCTGATAGTTGCCTTCCGGTGACCACGCGCTGTCACCATGGCCGCGCAGATCCGGGCAGATTACGTGCCAGTCCTTCCGCAGTTCCTCGGCTACCCAATCCCAGCTTCGGCAATGGTCCCGCCCGCCGTGCTGCAGGATAAGCGGCGGTGCATCCGGGTTGCCCCAATCGAGGTAGTGCAACCTTAAACGCTGCGAATAGAAGGTGTTCGATGTCGGTCCGAGGATAGTCATGCCTCTAGGCATTGCGCTTCTG
>JAZQRJ010000128.1:0-24080 GCA_045629505.1 Novosphingobium sp. | reverse complement strand
CAGCGGCGAAGTGGGTCAGGCGATCGTTGTGCTTGATCCCGAGGCAGATCGCCGCATCGATGTGCTGCGTGTTCCGGTTCAAGTAGATCCCTCTACGGTTGCCTACCTCAAGGATGCGGTTTGGGTCGAGCGGCCAGCACGTCAATTCCGTCGGCTCTTGGCCGAAACGATCCGCGCCAGATCGAACCGTCTTGTAGTGGAAGGCAGTGATTTGGAAGTCACCGGGAAGCCGATCGTTGCGGGCCGGTTGACGCAAATGGGCTATGACGCACAAGCCGGAGCTGTAGTGGTGAGCTTCGATGCGCAGATCTTGCAAGAGGGCGGCATGGTGCGCACGCGGCGTTTCCAATCAGAGATCCCGGGCGTTAAGGCAGATGTCACGGCTGTGGCTCCTGCGCTGAACCGCGCGGCCAACGATGTGGCGAAGCAGGTTGCAGCCTGGCTTTTGGCGGGTCAATAACGCAGCCTCGCTGCTCTATTAGCCTGCGCCCGCGCCCGCGCCCTGTTTGCGCAGTTGACCTCGCGATCAGGGCGTTATCAGGCCTTTCGCGAGAGTAGCAAATCGAATCCCTGCCTTGAATGCCTCAAGCCGGGTCTGCCGGCGTTCCTCTGCCTCAGCATCGCGACCCCACAGATCGGCCTGCCAGTCCTCCTCCAGACCGGCGGCGGCCCACAGGCTGTCCGCGTTCGCATCGGGCTCAATCGCGGCAAGGGCTATCACCAGCGAAGCGGTAAGGCCGGTCAGCATCCGCAGCGGGGCAAGCGTGAAAGCATCGTGCGCAGCCACGGCGGCTTTCAACCGGGCAAGCGTTTGGGGCGGTTGCGGACGATGGATAATGCCGCTGACCCGCTCAAAATTCACATCCAAACGATGTTCGGTGGCGGCAAGGATCGGCTCCCACATCGCCAATTGCCGCTCATGCAAATGCTCGTCGGGATCCGCGCGATAGCAAAGCGTGTCCGTCTCGGCATAAGCAGCAAGTTCGTCGATCAGCTCATCGCGCCCGGACTGCCCCATGTCGATGGCATAGTCCGCTAGATCGCGCAGGGGAAATGCGGCGGTGTCAATCTCTTCACCCTGTGCGGCCCATTCCTCGGCCAACGCTTCCGCCAATG
This sequence comes from Novosphingobium sp., assembly GCA_045629505.1. Taxonomy (GTDB): domain Bacteria; phylum Pseudomonadota; class Alphaproteobacteria; order Sphingomonadales; family Sphingomonadaceae; genus Novosphingobium. Next base: position 22,964 of record JAZQRJ010000128.1, on the reverse strand, counting down.
CCTGCGTCGGGACGATCTGCGCGCGCTTTCCCTGCGTTTTCACGGCCCGCCCGTCCAACAGAACACGCCAGCCATCGCCATCCGGCGCTACGGAGACTTCTTTGTAGAATCGCTTCAATTCCGGGTCTTCCACTTGCGTGCCAAAATGGACGGAACGAAGAATGCTGCGATCAGTCCAAACGGGATGAGCACGTATCCCAGTTCCTTCGGCATGGGAATCTTGCCTGCGTATGCCAGCAGGCCCAGCAAGAACATGCCGACACCGGACCATCGCGCGGCCTGGATGGCGATCCATCTGGACTTGGCGGGATCGTCGCTCATTTTAACAAATGCTGTGCGAGCTCTGCGGGGTTAGATGCAACGATCTCCGCCCCTGCGGCAACGAGATCGTCGGGCGTGTGATAGCCCCACGAAACCCCAATCCCGCGCATTCCGGCATTTACCGCCATCGTGATGTCAAAAACCGTGTCGCCGATCATCACTGCGTCTTCGGCGTGTGCGGCAGCCTCGAACAGGGCTGTGTGAGCCATCGAGGGATCGGGCTTGGATGGGTGCCGGTCGGCAGTTTGAAGGGTCACGAACATGTCCGTGATGCCGTGCTCGGCCAGGCAATGCACCAGGCCCCGATCTGACATACCTGTCGCCACGCCCAGCACCCAGCCTGCGTTGTGCAGGGCATCAAGCACTTCGCGAATACCCGGTATCAGCGGCTGTGCAAGTCGGCCCTCGGTGCGGGCGGTGCGGAAGGCGTGCTTATAGCTTTCCACCACGGCGGCCTGCAGGTCCGGCTCCGCGTCGGGAACGAGTCGTTTTACGGCAACGGGCAGGCTGAGGCCAACCGCCCTGCGCACATCGTTGCGAGTCGGGGCGGGCAAGTCGTGTTCAGTGAAAGCCCATTCCATTGCTTCGCAGATGCTGGCCTGACCGTCGATAAGGGTGCCGTCGCAATCGAACAGGGCAAGGCGCCTCGTCATTTCGGCTTGCCTCTATCAGTTGGCTTGCCTCTGCCCGCTGGGGATCGGCCATGGGCCGGCTTGCCCACAGCAGGTTTGCCCCTGTCCACAGCAGGTTTGCCCATGCCCACAGCTGGTTTCCCCTTGCGTGCAGCGGGTTTTCCGCGGGCCGGTGCAGCCTTTGCAGCGGCTCCCTTCGGCTTTCCCTTGGCGCCGCTCGGTTTCGGGCCATCGCTGCCCCCGCGCTTGCGCCGTTCACCACGTCGTTCCTTGCGAAAATCCTTGGCATGGGCCTTGGCCGCGCGCTTCTTTTCTTCGCGTGACGGTTGGGCCGCGTCATCCAGCGCTACGTTGCCCTCTGCCTCATCAAAACCGAGATATTCCATGCTCGTTGCGAAGTGTTCGGGCAAAGGAGCGGTCACGTCGATCATGTCCCCACCGGGGTGATCGATCACCAATCGGCGGGCGTGGAGGTGCATCTTGCGGCTGACGCTGCCCGTCAGGAATGCTTCTGGTCCGCCGTATTTGCCGTCACCAACGATGGGGTGGCCGATGGCCGCCATGTGGACACGCAGCTGGTGCGTGCGCCCGGTCAGCGCATGGAGCTCCACCCAGGCAGCACGGTTTCCGGCTCGTTCGATCACGCGATAGCGGGTGCGCGCCGGTTGGCCGTTCTCTTCGTCAACGTGCATCTTCTCACCCCCGGTGCCGGGTTGCTTGGCAAGGGGAAGCTCGATCATGCCATCGTGGATATCTGGCACGCCGACGACAAGTGCCCAATAGATCTTCTTGGCCGACCGACCTGAGAACCGCTTTGAGAAATAGGCCGCGCTGTTTGCAGAGCGAGCTATCAGCAAGACGCCAGACGTATCCTTGTCCAGCCGGTGAACGAGGCGAGGGCGAGGGTCGTCCGGCCCGCAGAATGCATCGAGCAAACCGTCCACATGTCGCGTGGTGCCAGTGCCGCCCTGTGTGGCCAATCCCGGCGGCTTGTTGAGGATGATCGCAGCTCGGTCCTGTTCCAGCACCATGGATTGCGCAAGATCGAGTTCCTCGTCAGTCAATTCGCGGCGCGGACGGGGTGTTCCGGCTTTTATCTCTCCACCCGGCGGGACGCGAAGCACTTGCCCGGTTTCAAGCCGGTCAGCAGGATCGACCCGCTTGCCGTCAACGCGAATCTGCCCGGTCCGTGCCCAGCGGGAAACGGTGGCAAAGCCGATTTGCGGAAGATGGCGTTTGAACCAACGGTCCAGGCGAATCCCGTCGTCATCCTGCCCAATGGTGAACTGGCGAACATCCGCGCTCATGTCGGTGACCTCATCAGGAGGAGGCCGCAGGCGAGTGCGCCAAGGCCGGCAAGCAATGATACTCCAATATAGCCGAGTGCCTGCATCGTTTGACCTCGCTCGATTATCGACACAACCTCAAGGCTGAAGGCGGAAAAGGTGGTGAAACCACCCAGCACGCCGACCGCGACGAACAGTCGCAGACTCTCGCTGGCGATGCCACTTTCTGCGCCATTCGGCGCCAAGCCGCCGACGAGCAGGCCCATGGCAAAGCTGCCGGCGACGTTTACTGTGAGGGTGCTCCACGGAAAGGCGCTGGCGCTTATCGGGCCGAGCACGTGCACATAGAAGCGGCCGATCAAAAAGCGCAGCCACGATCCGATCCCTCCGCCGATTGCAACGTATAGCGAAGCTGTGAAGAAGGAAGGTGCTGACATATATGGGGGGGAAGACATGGGCGGGGAATAGACTGGCTTTCGCCGGATGCCAATGGCGCGGCGCAGCATTGTGTGATAAACGAGTATATCGAATGCACGTCCCCGCTTGTTCACTCTGGCATGTTTTGCTAAGGGCCGCGCAATTCGCGCCTGTCTGGAGTGGACATGGCGCCGTTTTTTATTGATTCGGAAGGCTCTGTCTGTGGTTTGGGGCACTCCTTCCAAGTTAAAGTGAGGTTTGACGGTTTTATGCAGATCATGGTTCGCGACAACAACGTTGATCAGGCCCTTCGTGCGCTGAAGAAGAAGTTGCAGCGTGAAGGCGTCTACCGCGAAATGAAGCTGCGTCGTCACTATGAGAAGCCGTCGGAAAAGCGCGCCCGTGAAAAGGCTGCTGCGATTCGCCGGGCGCGCAAGCTTGAGCGTAAGCGTCTGGAGCGCGACGGCGCCCGATAAGACTGCGTACGCGGGGCCGGTTTCCGATCCGGCACATCCGCTTGACGAATCCTTGCGCCGAACGAGGCGTTCAGCCATGAGGGCGCGGATGATTCCCGCGCCCTTTTGCGTTTCACGATTCAGGAATAGACGATGACCGAAGTCACCCGCGTACCGCTTCAGCCGATTGCAAAAAGCGCACTTTCAAAGCTGTGGATAGGGGTGGCTGCAGCCGCTCTGGCCGCGGGTGGAATTGCATGGGCAGCAATGCCCGCGTCTGTCAGCGTAAAGACGATTCAGGCGGGGCAAGGGGTCAGTCCCACGCGCGAAGATGTGGCTTTGGTCAATTACAAGGGCATGCTGCCCGATGGCACCGTGTTCGATCAGGGTCAGCAGGTTCCGCTGGCGCTGTCCGAAGTTATTCCCGGCTTTACGCTGGCGCTGGAACAGATGCAGCGCGGCGGCAAGTACCGGATCGTGATCCCCGCCGAACTTGGTTACGGTAATGAGCCGGCGGGCCAGATCCCGCCGGGAACGGACTTGACGTTTGAAATCGAACTGCTCGATTTCAAGAGCCGGGCGGAAATCGAGCAACAGCAGCGTATCCTCCAGCAGATGCAGCAATTGCAGATGCAGCAGGGCGCTCCGCAAGAACCCGGCGTGCCGCCGCAGCCCTGATCGAGCGAAGAAGACAGACCTTTAAGGAAACTGACATGTCGGTTGATACCGCAACCGTGACGAAGATTGCCGCGCTCGCTCGCATCAAGCTGGCGGACGGCGAGGCAGAAGCAATGGTTCCCGAATTCAACTCCATTCTTGGCTGGGTCGAGCAGCTTGCTGAAGTCGATTGCACTGGTGTTGAGCCGATGACTGCCGTGATCGAAAACACACTCCGCCTGCGCGATGACGTTATCGATGCCGACCCGCTGACCGGCGGCGGCAAGCGCGATGCAATCCTTGCCAATGCCCCTGCCGCCGAACATGGCTTTTTCGGTGTTCCGAAGGTGATCGAATAATGGGCGAACTTACCGATCTGGGCGTCGCCGCGATCCGTGATGGCGTGAAATCTGGCGAGTTTTCCGCTGTCGAGGTGGCAGAAGCGTTCAACGCGAATGTCGCTGCGGCCAGCGCGCTTAATGCGTTTATTGTCGCAACGCCTGAAGCCGCGATCGAAGCGGCTAAGGCAACCGATGCGCGCCGCGCAAAAGGTGAGGATCTTGGCAAGATGGGCGGCGTGCCCATCGGCATGAAGGATCTGTTTGCCACCAACGGCGTACAGACGAGCGCTGCCAGCCACATCCTCGAAGGCTTCAAGCCGGAATACGAATCGACCGTTAGCCAGAAGTTGTGGGACGCGGGCGCGGGAATGCTGGGCAAGCTGAACCTTGATCAATTTGCAATGGGCTCGTCCAACGAGACGAGCTATTTCGGCAATGTGATCAGCCCATGGCGCAGGGAGGGCAGCAATGCCCCGCTGGCGCCGGGCGGTTCTTCGGGCGGGTCAAGTGCGGCGATTGCAGCGCGGCTATGTCCAGCGGCTACCGGCACGGACACGGGCGGCTCTATCCGCCAGCCTGCGGCATTCACCGGCATTTCCGGCATCAAGCCTACCTATGGCCGCTGCTCACGCTGGGGCGTGGTCGCTTTCGCCAGCTCGCTGGATCAGGCCGGGCCGATGGCCCGTGACGTTACTGATTGCGCGATCATGCTGGAAGCGATGGCTGGCTTCGATCCCAAGGACGCGACCAGCCTGAAGCTGGAGGTGCCGCAGTGGGAAGCGAGCCTGTCCGCAGACATGAAGGGCAAGCGCGTCGGCATTCCCCGTGAATACCGTCTGGATGGCATTGATGCCGACGTAGCCAAAAGCTGGGACGATGGCATCGCCTGGCTTCGCGATGCGGGGGCGGAGATCGTCGAGATCAGCCTGCCGCACACCAAGTACGCGCTGCCGGCCTATTACATCATCGCTCCGGCCGAGGCTTCGTCCAACCTCGCCCGCTATGATGGCGTCCGTTATGGCCTGCGTGAACTGCCAGACGGCGCGGGCCTGCAAGATATGTATGCGGAAACGCGCGCTGCCGGTTTTGGCGCGGAAGTGAAGCGCCGCATCCTGATCGGCACTTACGTGCTCTCGGCTGGGTTCTATGACGCTTACTATACGCAGGCACAGAAGGTCCGCGCGCTGATCAGCCGCGATTTTGCTGATGCGTTCGAAAAGTGCGACGTGATCCTTGCTCCCACGGCGCCCAGCGCCGCCTTCGCGCTTGGCGAAAAGAACGCGGATCCGCTGGAAATGTATCTGAACGACGTGTTCTCTGTCCCCGCCTCGCTGGCTGGCCTGCCCGCTATGTCGGTGCCCGCCGGGCTGAATAGCGAAGGTCTGCCGCTTGGCTTGCAGGTAATTGGCAAGCCGTTTGACGAGCAGGGCGTACTCAACGCCGGTCTGGCGCTGGAGAAAGCGGCAGGCTTCAACGCTGCGCCGGAGAAATGGTGGTGAGCGCAACGTCTGACCAGAGCGGGGCGCCTTCTCCGCTCAAGCCATTGCCATTGCTGATCTTCAGCTCGCGGTGGCTGCAACTGCCGCTTTATGTCGGCCTTATCGTCGCGCAGTGCGTCTATGTGTTCCTGTTCCTTAAGGAACTGGTGCATCTGGTCACGCACGCATGGGAATTCACCGAACAGCAGATTATGCTGGTGGTGCTCGGCCTGATCGACGTGGTGATGATCTCCAACCTTCTGGTTATGGTGATCGTCGGCGGATACGAAACCTTCGTTTCCCGTCTTGGCCTGCAGGGGCATCCCGATCAGCCAGAATGGCTCAGCCACGTAAACGCCGGGGTGTTAAAGGTTAAGCTGGCGATGGCCATAATCGGTATCTCGTCGATTCACCTTTTGCGCACCTTCATTGAGTCGGCCGCTATCGGGCAACCACATGCGCGAGTTACGGAAACCGGGGTGATGTGGCAGACTATCATCCATATGGCATTTATCGTCTCGGCCCTCGGCATTGCCTGGGTGGACCGCATGACGCAGCAGAAGCATTGATATGAGCACTTATCGTATTCAGGGCGCAACGGGTGAATGGGAGGTCGTTATCGGCCTTGAAGTTCACGCGCAGGTTACTTCGCAGTCCAAGCTGTTTTCAAGCGCGGCCACCGCGTTCGGCGCAGAGCCCAATACGCAAGTTTCGCTGATAGATGCGGCGATGCCGGGCATGCTGCCCGTGCCCAACCGGGAATGCATCCGTCAGGCGGTGCGCACCGGCATGGCTATCGACGCGCAGATCAACCGGTGGAGCCGGTTCGATCGCAAGAACTATTTCTACGCTGATTTGCCGCAGGGCTATCAGATCAGCCAGCTTTATCATCCGCTGGTGGGTGAGGGGCACGTTGAAATCGAGCTTGACGATGGCAAGGGCGAATCCCAGCCAAAAACCATCGGGGTCGAACGCATTCACGTTGAACAGGATGCAGGCAAGCTGATGCATGATCAGCACCCGACAATGTCCTACGTTGACTTGAACCGCTGCGGTGTCGCGCTGATGGAAATCGTGAGCCGCCCCGATATGCGTTCTCCAGCAGAAGCAGGCGCTTACCTTCGCAAGCTGAGAGCAATTTTGCGTTATGTCGGATCGTGCGATGGCAACATGGAAGAAGGCTCCATGCGTGCTGACGTCAACGTATCTGTCCGCCGTCCGGGAGATGAATTCGGGACGCGGACCGAGACAAAGAACGTCAACTCGGTTCGCTTCGTCATGGCGACGATCGAGTATGAGGCAAACCGCCAGGTCGACGTAATCGAAAGCGGCGGTGCAATCGTTCAGGAAACGCGCCTCTTCGATCCCAGCACCGGCACGACGCGCTCCATGCGATCGAAGGAAGACGCGCACGATTATCGCTATTTCCCTGATCCCGATTTGCTGCCGCTGGAACTTGACGACGAATTCCTGTCCGACTGCCGGGAATCGCTGCCGGAACTGCCGGATGCCAAGCGCAAGCGGTATGAGGGCGAACTGGGGCTCAGCGCATACAACGCCAGCGTTTTGACGGCTGAAGTCGAGACCGCCCGCTGGTTCGAACGGCTGCTCGGTGAAACCGCATCGGCGCAGGGCAAGCAGCCTGCCGAGGTTGCCAAGCAGGCTGCCAACTGGCTGATTTCGGAACTGTTCGGTGCGTTGAACAAGCTGGGGATTGAGCTTGAAGCATCTCCCGTAACACCTGAAAAAGGCGCAGAACTTCTGGCTTTGATCGGCAACGGCACCATTTCCGGCTCCATCGGCAAGCAGGTGCTCGAAAAGATGTTGGAGACGGGCGACAATGCTACCCAGATTGTTGAGCGCGATGGCCTGAAGCAGGAAAGCGACACTGGAGCAATCGAAGCAACGGTCGATCAGGTGCTTGCCGCCAATGCTGACAAAGTTGAGCAATACAAGGGTGGCAAGGAAGCGCTGTTCGGTTTCTTCGTCGGGCAAACGATGAAAGCAATGCAGGGCAAGGCGAACCCGCAGGTCCTCAACGAAATCCTGAAGAACAAGCTCGCCTGATAATTGCACGCGGCTCGCGTCATGCGGGCGGAGCTTCAAGCACATAAAAAGCCCGCTTCATCGCGGGTTTTTTTGCGTCTGCCGAGTGCATCCTGTGGAAACTGCGTATGCTTTGGCACGGCAATTTGAGATAAAAATTATTAGGTTGGATCTTGTGTTGCATAAGTGCAACATTACTTCTGGGGCAGAGGAGGCGCATAAGACCATGAATCTTGAAAAATTTACCGATAGGGCGAAAGGATTCCTGCAGGCGGCACAGACCGTTGCAATCCGATTGAACCATCAGCGGATCACTCCCTCCCACATCCTCAAGGCTCTGCTTGACGATAGCGAGGGTATGGCTGCTGGCTTGATCCAGCGCGCAGGCGGCAATCCGCAATTCGCTGTGCAAGAGCTCGACAAGGCGCTGGGTAAGCTCCCTGCTGTTTCGGGCAGCGGTGCACAGCAGCCGCCGGGTCTTGATAACGATGCCGTTCGCGTGCTCGACCAGGCTGAGCACATCGCTCAACAATCCGGTGACGCCTATGTCACGGTTGAACGATTGCTGCTGGCGCTTTCGCTGGCAACCACCACCGATGCGGGCAAGGCGCTGGCAGCGGCCAATCTTGATCCGCGCGTCCTGGAAGCGGCGATCACTGAACTGCGCGGCGGTCGAACGGCGGACAGCGCCTCTGCAGAGGAAAGTTTCGAAGCGATGAAGAAGTATGCCCGCGACCTGACCGAGGCCGCGCGGGAGGGCAAGCTCGACCCGGTGATTGGTCGTGACGAGGAAATTCGGCGCACCGTGCAGATCCTTGCGCGCCGCACCAAGAATAATCCTGTGCTGATTGGGGAGCCAGGGACCGGCAAGACTGCGATTGCAGAAGGGCTGGCACTGCGCATCACCAATGGCGATGTGCCTGATAGCCTTAAGCACAGGCGGTTGATGGCGCTAGACATGGGCGCGTTGATCGCGGGTGCCAAATATCGGGGCGAGTTCGAGGAACGGCTGAAGGCCGTATTGGATGAGGTGAAGGGCGCCGAGGGCGAGATCATCTTGTTCATCGACGAAATGCACACGCTGATCGGTGCTGGTGCGTCCGAAGGCTCGATGGACGCGGGCAACCTGCTCAAGCCTGCACTGGCTCGCGGCGAACTGCACTGCATCGGTGCTACTACACTTGATGAGTACCGAAAGTACGTGGAGAAAGACGCGGCTCTGCAGCGGCGGTTCCAGCCCATCTATGTCAATGAGCCGACCGTGGAGGACACGATCTCGATTCTGCGGGGGCTCAAGGAAAAGTACGAGCTGCACCATGGCGTGCGCATCACCGACGCCGCGATTGTGGCAGCAGCTACGCTGTCTAACCGCTACATCACGGACCGGTTCCTGCCGGACAAGGCTATCGACCTGATGGACGAGGCTGCCAGCCGCATCCGCATGGAAGTGGAAAGCAAGCCGGAAGAGATTGAAAATCTCGACCGGCGCATCATCCAGCTCAAGATTGAGGAAATGGCGCTCCAGAAGGAAAGCGATCAGGCCAGCAAGGACCGGCTTGATGCGCTGCGGGAGGAGCTTGCAAATCTTGAGCAGCAGTCGGCCGAACTCACCACGCGCTGGCAGGTAGAGCGGGAGAAGATCTCGTCTGAAGGCAAGTTGAAGGAGCAGCTGGAGCAGGCACGGCTTGAGCTGGAGCAAGCGCAGCGTTCGGGTGATCTCGCCCGTGCTGGTGAACTTTCCTATGGTACGATCCCGCAGCTAGAAAAACAGCTTGCCGATGCGCAAAGCCAGACGGGCAATGCCTTGCTTCGCGAGGAAGTGACCGAGGACGACATCGCCTCAATCGTCAGTCGCTGGACGGGTGTTCCGGTGGATAAGATGCTGGAAGGTGAGCGCGAAAAACTCTTGCACATGGAAGATGAGCTGGGGCAGCGCGTGATCGGCCAGAAGGATGCTGTTGCTGCTGTCTCCAAGGCGGTGCGTCGTGCGCGCGCCGGCTTGCAGGATCCAAACCGGCCGCTCGGCAGCTTCTTGTTCCTGGGCTCCACGGGTGCCGGCAAGACCGAGCTGACCAAGGCTCTTGCGGGTTTTCTGTTCGATGACGACAGCGCCATGGTGCGCATCGACATGTCGGAGTTTTTGGAAAAGCACGCGGTTGCCCGACTGATAGGCGCGCCTCCGGGCTATGTGGGCTACGAGGAAGGCGGCGTGCTTACCGAGGCGGTGCGGCGGCGGCCCTACCAGGTCGTGCTGTTCGATGAGGTCGAGAAGGCACATTCAGATGTCTTCAATGTGCTCCTGCAAGTGCTGGATGACGGGCGGCTGACGGACGGGCATGGACGGGTGGTGGATTTCTCCAACACGCTGATTATCCTTACTTCCAACCTGGGTAGCCAGTATCTGGCGAACCTGGATGAAGATCAGGACGTGGAGAGTGTCGAGCCGCAGGTGATGGACGTCGTGCGCGCGCACTTCCGACCGGAGTTCCTGAACAGGCTGGATGAGATCATCTTGTTCCACCGGCTTGGCCAGGAGCACATGGGGCCGATTGTCGATATCCAGATTGGCCGGGTTCAGAACCTGCTGAAGGATCGCAAGATCGTGCTTGATCTGACTGATGCGGCGAAGCGCTGGTTGGGCCGGGTGGGTTACGATCCGGTCTATGGGGCACGTCCCTTGAAGCGCGCAGTACAGCGCTATGTGCAGGACCCTTTGGCGGAAAAGTTGCTTGCCGGTGAAATCCCCGATGGCTCGACGGTTCACATCGACGATGGGGATGGAGAGCTGACGATATCAGTCAGCTGATCTCACGCTAAACAAAGAAAAAAGGGCGGCCTGTACGGGCCGCCCTTTTCGTTTCAATTATCGGAAGGACTTGTCGATCAGAGGCCAAGACCTGCGAAGTTCACCTTGACGCCAGCGTAGAAATAGCGGCCCAGAACGCCGTAAAGTCCGCCACCGGCAGTCGCGCCGGTCAGACCCTGCGGCGGCAGTCGGTTGCCCACGTTATCGACACCCAGATAGAAATCGAATGACCTGTCGACTGCGTAGGACATGCGAATGTCGTGATAAAATACGTCCGTGTAGAACCGGTCTTCTGCATAGTCGGCGTTCTGCGGATCACGGCCCTGCTTCGAGAACAGATCCTCATATTGGTGCAGCACAGCCTTGCCGATGTAGCGCATCTGGTAACCCAGCGTCAGCGGGCCGGTCTGCACGCCAAAATCGAAATTGAACGAATCCTTGGGGTAGCCGAGTTCCATCAGAAGCTGATCTGCCCGACCTGGGTCAGCCAGGTCGAGGAACTGATCGTTCTGCAACATGTGAGTATAGGCCAAGCGCGCGCTGATTGAGCCGTTGATCGCCTCCACCGGACGGCTGTAGAGCGCGTTCACGTCGATCCCGCGCACTTTCAGGTTGGCGTAGTTCAGCAACGGAACCTGCAGACTACCTTCCAGAATGCGACCCGTGGCTTCACCCTGAGGCCCGGTGCCTGCACCCTGGCGCGCGAACAAGTCGCAGAACTGGTTGTTCAGGCTTTCCGCATCATAGCAGGCGTTGACGATCTGCTGCGCGGTTGCGGAGGTGATGACGTTCTTCACCTTGATGTCGAAGTAATCGACCGAGATTGAAAGGCCGGGCACGTACTGCGGTTGGTACAGGGCGCCGAACGTGATTGAGTCAGACTTTTCTTCACGCAAGTTCGGGTTGCCGCCGCTCAGGAACCTTAGGGGGGTGGTGTAGAGGTAGTTGAAGCCATTTGGCACACCATCTGCGCTACAATTTGCTACCCGGTTTGCCGATCCCTGTGCCAGAAATGCGGTAGAGCAGGGGTCTGCGAAATTGTTTGCGAAATTTGCTCCCAGCGGGGTGTAGCGCTCCGAAAGGTTGGGGGCCCGCACCGCGCGCGAGAAGTTTGCGCGAAGCGTCAGGTCACGAACCGGTGCGTACTGCAATCCAGAGTTGTAAGCAAAAACGGTGCCGGTTGCGCCCTTGTAATCGGCAACACGGCCGGCAAGGTTGACTGTGAGTTTATGCGCCCCTGGAACGTCTGCAAGGATCGGCAGGCGCGCTTCGCCAAACAGCTCCGCCACTTCGAACGAAGGAGGATCGAAGGTCGGGATGACGTTGTAAGTCGTCTGGCCTGCCTGCAGCAGCTCATCCTGGCGATAGTAGGCGGTTTCGCGGCGATATTCACCGCCCAGTACCAAGCCGACGGGGCCGCCGGGAAGTTCCAGCAAACCCGCAGTATCACCCATCACATAAGCGTTGGCTACAAACTGCGTGATCTTGCCGCGCGATACGGTGTCCTGGAGGATGTAATCGCGGGCCGCTTGCGACACGTTTCCTTCACCGAAGAAATTGCCTGGCTCGCAGGCCGCAATGTCAGCCGCGAGCTGCGATGCAGCATATGAGGGATTCTGCGCGAAAGGATTGGGGAAGGCCGCCCCAGGGTTGATCTTCGCCCGGCAGACAATCTCGTCCGTGGTGGGATCCCGAACGGCATCGGCGGACAGCAAGTATCGCTGGAAGTTCGGATTGCCCAGCACGCGCGTCTTGTTGCGGAACTCGCCGTAGTTGAACGAGGCTTCATAGGACCAGTTGCTGGAAATCTCGCCCCGAGCGCCACCAACAAGGCGGTAGGTTTCGCGTCTCGCGTCTTCCCGCCGCGGCCCAAGGTCCGTCACCGTTCGGAACATCTGGAACGGGAACACCACGTTATCCGGCGCGCCGTTGAGTTGGTGGATCAGCGAACGGGCCTGATCCGTCAGGTAGGGGTTGTCGCTATAAAAGCTCTCGATGCCGTAAGTGGGCACGGTGAAGGTGCCGGCATTGTTGCTGAGGGAATCGGTGCGTGCGTACTTCGCTTCAAAGAAAGGTACGAACGATGGCGACACCTCAAAATGGCCAATCAAGTTCACATTCAGGCGATCGACCGAGGGACGTAGGCCCATCAGTTTGCCTTCGCGGAAATTATTACCGTTGCCACCCACGAATGCCGGGACGGGGCTGGTGGGGTCATTGATCCGCTCGCCGGTTTGCGGGACGAGCATGCCGTTTGGCTGGAAGATGTAAGGCGTGAGGCCACCGGGACCGAAACCCATGATCGTGCCGCCGTTGGCGTAATAGCCCTGGCGGAGATCCTTGAAGAACACGCGGTCGGGGACACCATCGCTGCCGTTCGGCGTGCCCGGCGCATCCATATCCTGAACGATGTAGGCGCCGACTTTTGCGGTGTGCGGACGGTCGGAGGCGTAGAGCGCGTCCTGCCGGGCATATTCGACGCTGAGCACCACGTTGCCGCGTCCACCAGAGAAGTTGGTGCCCGCAAGACCGCTGATGAAATAGCTGTTGGCGTCGCCATACTGGCTGACGCCGTTCTGGCCGCGAAGTTCGATACCTTCGTAGTCCTGCTTGAGCACGAAGTTGACGACGCCCGCGATGGCGTCCGAGCCGTACACGGCGGAACTGCCGCCCGTGACCAGATCGACGCGTTCAATCAGGGCGCTAGGGATGGAGTTTACATCCACGGAACTTGAGCTGAGCAGAATGTCAGAGCCGACATGGCGGCGGCCATTCACCAGAACCAGTGATCGCACGGTGCCAAGCCCCCGCAGGTCGAGCAGGTTAAGCCCTCCCGTGCCCAAGCTGCGGGTGGAGTTCTGGAGCGAGTAAGTGGAACGAAGGGCTGGAAGCTCGTTCAGCACGTCGCCTGCTGAAAGCTCGCCGGTTGTGAAGAACTGATCGCCGGTCACGCTGGTGACGGGCACCGGGCTTTGCGATTCCGAAATCTGAATGCGCGTGCCAGTGACGATGATCGCATCTTGCGGAGTTTCCGCATCAGTTACCGTCTGGGCATGGAGCGGGGTGGCGACGGCTGTCACAGCAAACAGTGCTGACGATGCTAAAAGAGACAGACGTTGCAGTTTCACGGCATTCATATGTTGGCGACCTCTTGAACACTTTCCATCGCAGTCTGCTGACAATGTCCGGCCGATCCCGAATCCCCCGCCTGCACAAGGATGGCCGATGGTTTATCTAGCTAGTTGGTAAAGATTGCGTTGCTGGAGCAGCGTCGGAGTTACGCGCTGTGGCGGACGTGACGATTTACGCAGCGGTGTTGCGAAATTGCCTCTAAAGCCACTTAGCAAGTTTTTGGGTTCATAATCAGTCGGATGTGCCTGCGCACGTATCGAGGTTGGAATACTTTCGGGCTTTGTTGCACAGGCGAAGGGCAGCAGAGTAATCGGCGCGTCTGATTGACAAAATTGGTTATCACGAACGCGCGGGCGCGGGGGATCTAGCGGATTTTGGCTGAGCGGATGCATTCCACTCCGCCAAATGTCTGGTCAAATTTGCTGTCCGGCCAGTTCTCTGGGGAAAAAGGAGTATCCCCGCAAAGCGACAGCGCGTAGAATTTTCATCCCAGCGATCGAAGGTTTCACACGATAGAGATGCACAGTCCGCAAGAAGCCGGTTCGTCCGCAACTCGCGCCCTGTTGCTGGAAACGGCGAGCGTGATCATGCGCGATGGCGATATAGTGGATGTCTCGCTGTCCGAACTGAGCCAGCGTTCCGGGCTGAACTCCGCGTTGGTAAAGTATCACTTCGGGAACAAGGCCGGGCTGCTTTCGGCATTACTGGATCGAGACTGGCAGGCAATTGTCACCAGTGTCGATGCACTCGTCGCCAAGGACGGATGGGATCCGGTCGCCAAACTGGAGCGTCATATCTCCAAGGTGATCGATACGTTCTATGCCGTGCCTTATCTCAACCAGCTTACCATGCGGATGGTGCGTGATAGCGACGAAGCAGAGGCAAAGCGTATTGCTGACACCTATCTTTCTCCGCTTTACCGGGCTTATGAGCAGTTGATCGGGGAAGGGGTGGCTGCCGGTGTGTTTCGGCCGATCGATCCGCAGATGTTCTATTTTACGCTGACCGGTGCGGTGGACCGGTTCTTCTCCGCCCGGTTGGTGGTGAAACACTGTTTCGGTCAGGATACCTTGACTGAAGATTTGCGTGATCGTTACCGCGAACACACCATAGATATCATCATGGCAGGGATTCTGGAGCGGGGGATGTCAGAGTGAACATTGGAGTGAAGTCCGATCGATGGCACATTGGTATTGTCGGCGGATCGGGGCTTGCCGGGGGTATCGAGCTTGAAGATGCGCAGGATATCGAAGTGGTCAGCGCCTTTGGTGAGCCTTCCGGCCCCGTGCGCACCGGGATGCTGAACGGGCATCGGTTCACCTTCATCGCCCGCCATGGGAAGGGCCACGCGATTCCCCCGGGGCAGATCAATTATCGGGCCAATATCGACGTGCTTAAACGCTGCGGCGTGACGGATATCGTGGCTCTCTCTGCGATTGGATCGCTGCGGCAGGAGATGGAGCCTGGCCAGTTCGTCTGCGTCGATCAGCTTATCGATTGCACAAGTGGACGGCAGCAAAGCTTCTTCGGCCCCGGCCTTGTCGCGCACGTGAGCCTTGCCGATCCGATGTGTCCCCGCCTGTCTGCGCTGGTGACTGCTGCCGCTCGGCAAAATGGCGCGATAGTCCACGACGGCGGATGTTGCATCGCGATTGAAGGGCCGCAGTTTTCCACCCGAGCGGAAAGTCGGATGTACCGTGCATGGGGGGCGGATGTGATCGGCATGACTGCGATGCCGGAAGCACGGCTGGCGCGCGAGGCCGAGCTTCCTTACGCGCTGCTTGGCATGGTGACGGATTGGGATAGCTGGCACGAAGGTGGAGCTGAAGTTAATGCCGCGCAGATCCTGAAGGTCATGCACGATAACGTGTCGCTTGCACGCGAGACGGTAAATTCGCTTGCCGCCGCCTTGCCGCCGGAGCGCGAGGCAAGCCCGATTGACCATGCGCTGGACAACACGGTGATGACGGATCGTGCGGCGTGGGATGTTGAACTCGTGGCGCGTCTCGGCGCGGTGGCGGGCAGGGTGCTGAACTGACCGGAGGCGGCAACAATGCGCCGCCTCTTTACTGGCATGTGATTAGCCGCCGCCGGGGCCATCTCCGCCAAAGGCATCGGCGATCGAACACGCTGCCGGACCAAGGATAACCACGAACAGTACCGGCAGAATAAACAGAATAAGCGGCACGGTCATAATCGCAGGCAGCCGCGCGGCCTTTTCTTCGGCCCTCATCATGCGCTCGTTGCGGAACTCGGCCGAAAGCACGCGCAGAGCAGAGGCCAGCGGCGTGCCGTATCGTTCTGTCTGGATCATTGTGGTTACGACGCCTTTGATCGAGTCCAGATCGACGCGATAAGCGAGGTTTTCAAACGCCTGACGCCGCTCCTGAAGGAATGAGAGCTCGATGGATGTCATCGAGAATTCGTCTCCCAGTTCCGGATAGGCACGGCCAAGTTCGCGGGCGACACGGTCGAACGCGGCGTCGACGGTCAGACCGGCTTCCGCACAGATGACCAGTAGGTCAAGCGCGTCCGGAAGGCCCTTGCGGATCGCGTCGGTGCGCTTGGTGACCATGTTCTGAATGAAGATTTCCGGCCCCTTGTAGCCAAGGGCGAGTGCACCGGCGAACCCGAAGAAACGCTTCATAGGCGACCAATCGGGAAAATATTCCACGCCATACAGCAGCACGGCGGCCATAAGGCCGAGCACAACAGGCAGGACCGCGCGCACGAAAATAACGGCGACGGCCCATTCCTTGCTGCGAATACCGGCTTGGGCCAGCTTCTGCTGGATCGTCTTGATCTGGCTGTCCTGCAGTACTCGAAGAGCCGACAGCGTGTACTTCAGCTTGTCGGTCGTGTCGTTTTTACGAGCGATACTGGCCCGTTTGCGCGGCGCGATCGTAATACCGGCCTTAAGCTGTTCGCGCCGTGCATTGAGGGCCTTTACACGCTTCGCCATCGGGTCTTTCACCGTAACGGCGGCATAGATGGCCAGCACGGCTGCAGCGGCCGCAATCCCGGCAAGGATAGTACCGACGAAAATGACGTCGAAGCCGAGGAGCGTGGGGCCTGCGGACTGAGTGATCATGGTCTTGCCGTTTCCTCGCTCAGATCTCGAAGCTGACCATTTTGGCCATGATGAATGCGCCAATGCCCATCCACGTCAGGCCGCCAAGGCCGGTCACGATCAACCGATCATCGGTGAAGAAGCCGCCGAGGTAATCGGGATTGATCCAGAAGATCATGACGAAAACCACAAAGGGCAGAGCGCCCACGATATAGGCCGATGCCTTCGATTCCGATGCCATAGCCCTGATTTTCAGTTTCATCTGCGCGCGTTTGCGCAGCACATCGGCAAGGTTGGCCAGAGTTTCGCCCAAGTTGCCGCCGGTTTCCCGCTGGATCGCAAGAGTGATGCAGAAGAAATTGAATTCCGGCATGTTCAGGCGATCGGCAGTTTCCTGTAGCGCGTCTTCCATGGTGCGGCCGATCTTTATGCGTTCGGTGATCATCTTGAATTCTTCGCCCACCGGGCCTGGTACCTCTTTTGCGACCACGCCCAGCGTCTCCGTGACGGGAAGGCCCGAACGAAGACCGCGTACCAGCAGTTCGATTGCATCCGGGAATTTGGCGGTGAATGCGTTCGCGCGCCGATTGATAAGGTAGTTCACTACCATGTGCGGAAGGCCGACGCCGACCATAGCCCCGATGGCGAGTGCAAGAAACGCGGCACCTGAGGCAAGGAAAACGGTGAACGTGACGGCCAGAGTCAGGCCGAGGGAGCTATAAAGATATTGCGGCAAAGTCCAGGATCGCCCCGTGCGGTGCAGTCGCAGGCTCAATGCCTTGGCCCGGGAGTCCGATCCGGCAACGTTGTGGAGCTTGGGCTTGCGCGCGGCGACTGCCCTGTGCATCTGCGCCTCCACCCTGTCCCTCGTGCTTGCGGAATGGCGATAGCGCACTGCCTTCAACCGGCGTGCACTTTCCTTGGCAGGGGATGGTCCGGCAATAGCCGAATATCCCATCATCAGGGCCGTCAACAGTCCGACAGCGACGAGCAGGAGTTGGACAGTGTTCATCGGCGTCTCTCGCCCTTCCTAAAAGTCCCCGGATCCAGCCACGATGGGCGGGTCGCCAGGTTGGTAGCCCGAATTACTTCGAGCCTGCCCCCCCAAGCACCGGTTCCTTCTCCTTCTTCGATAGCATCGACTTCAGGTCGAATTTGCCGAGCAGGGAGGTCTTTCCGCGTTTGGGCTCTGGCAGATCACCCTCATCCGAGTTCAACACCAGTTCCGCGATTTCCCGGATGCAAGCATTGGCCTTGCTGGTCGGGTTTGCTTCGGAAAATGTCTGTCCCAGCTTGGCGGCATTCGTTGCACCCTTGATGTCATAAGGGATTGAAACGTCGATTGGATGTTCGATTGATGCTTCAAAATCGGCCTTGCTGATTTCCGCAACGCCGGTTTGCACCTTGTTGGCTACGACAATCACTTTGGCATGCGAAGCATGGGTTTTCAGCCAGGAAAGCAGCCGGATGGCATCTCGCGCCGAAGCAAGAGTGTGTTCGGCAACGATCACCACCACATTCACGTCTGCCAGCAACTGCGGAAAATTGATCAGCATGTTGCGCGGCAGATCGATGACGGTCATTTCGAAGGCCTGCCGGAATTCTTCTTCCAGTTGCATGAATGCCGCTCCGTCCGTCATCAATGGCGTATGGATAGGCGCTTCGGCTGATAGGATCGCCAGATTATCGTTAGCGCGGATCATGGCGCGTTCGATGAACAAGCCGTCGATGCGGCTGGGGTTCTCAATCGCGTCTGTCAGGCCTCGACCCGGCTCAAGGTCCAGCGACAGCGCGCCGGTGCCAAAGTGGATATCCAGATCCAGCAGCGCAGTCGGCATGCGGTTGTGCGTACTGAACAGATGGGCCAGCGATGTCGCCAAGGTGGACGCCCCAACCCCGCCACGCGTGCCAATCACCGCCGTAGTAATGTGCTGCTTGGTATTGCTGGGGTCGGCCTGCTTGGGCTGCGCGAACACGGCCTGTGCCTGTGCCAGCGCATCGCGAACCTGTGCGGGAGCCAAGGGCTTGAGCAGGTAATCCTGAATGCCGCTGGCCACCAGATCGCGATAAAGGCGCACATCATTTACCTGACCGACCGCGATCACCACCGTGCCCGGTTCGCAGACCTCAGCTAGGGCGTTGATGTCGTTCAGCGGATCCCCGCTTTCCGAAAGGTCAACCATCAGGATATTCGGGCTCGCCGTGATCGAAAGCGATTGCACCGCATTGCGCAGGCCGCCCTTGTTACATTTCTCGGGAGCCCATCCCATTTCGGCAATAATGGGACGCACCACGTCAAGCGAAGCATCGTCGCACATGAATGCGGCAAACAGGTCACGATTGCTTTGAATGCCGGATTTCCAAGGAGCATTCATGACTTAGTTTCCTCCCGTCGTGGCGGTGGCCTTAAGCGCCTGGTTTCCGGTCGGCGGCCTTTCACGATAGGTTTCGATTGCTTTGGTCGAGCTCATGATGACGGTATTGCCGGTGGTATCGGCGCCCTTGATCAGGTCTTCCGGATTGGCGACCATCGCCGCTAGGTTGCCGTTGACGGCGCACCCGTAATTGCTGCTCGTCGCATTGCCGAGGTTGACGTCTGACTTCGCGCTCCAGTTCGGGCAGTCGGGAACCGTTGCCCTGGAGCGGGTGATTACGACACGGGCCGTACCCGCATTGACATAGCCCGGAGTGGTGGGCGCATTCTCACTGAGGATCAGGCCGTACCGCCCTGCCAAAGCTTCCACAGCGGCGCGTGTTGCCGGGCTGTCCAAGGGATCGTCGATCGAGATGCGATCGCCGTAACGCAGTTCCATCGCTTCGAACCAGCCAGCAAGCCGGCGCTGCTCGGGATAAGAGAGTCCGCCGCTGCCAGTCGATACGTCCATTACATAGTTTGCGCGCTCAACGACGGGCTGATTGAGGCTTTCCAATGAACGGTTGGTTGGCATGCCGCCGCAGCCAGAAAGGACGAGACCAGCCGAGAGAGCAAGGGCGGCGGCCGCTGTTTTCGGCGCCGATTTGAACAGGTTTGCCATCATGATTGTTACCTCACTCAATTCAGGCTGAAGCCGGGGGACGGAGCTTCTTTGGAAGCCCGGCGGTCGCGCTTTGTCTGCTTGGCTGACGTGGGCTTGTCATCGATCATGCCGACGCTCGGAACGGGGACTGTGCCCTCACTGCCAGGAGCCAGAGTTGGCTTGGGCCGAGAACCGCCGGAAACGCCATCCTGATCCATGTTGCCAAGCAATTGCTGAATTGCGTTCGGTGCCTTGAAACCGTCGGTGGGCAGCTTGATGTCGTTGGCGTTGACCGGGTTGACCAGATAAGGCGTGACCACGATCACCAACTCAGTTTCACCGCGGCGATAGCTGCGTGAGCGGAACAGAGCGCCAAGGATTGGAACATCGCCAGCGCCAGGCAACTTGTCCAAAGACTGCTGCGAATTGTTGCTCATCAGCCCGGCAATCATGAAGCTTTGACCGGAACCGAGCTCCACGGTGGTTTCAGCTCGCCGCACGGTGAGGGCGGGAATCTCGAAGTTGCCCATCATGACTGCGCCCTGGCTGGAAAGCTCGGACACTTCAGGGCGGACTCGCAGCGAAATGCGACCGTTTGCCAGGACTGTGGGCGTATAGGACAAGCTGACGCCGTAGTTCTTGTATTCCACGGACGTGGCGCCAAGACCCTGGCTCATCGGGATCGGAAATTCGCCGCCGGCAAGAAACTCAGCGGTCTCGCCCGAAAGTGCCGTCAGGTTCGGTTGTGAAAGAGTGGTTACGAGGCCAACCTGCTCGCCCGCATCGAGCGCGCCAATCAGATTGAGACCGAAGAGTTTGCCCGCACCTGCCAGCGTCGTGCCGACATCACTGGGCGTAACGTTGGTTCCCGGCACGTATATGGGCATGCCATTGTCGCCCACCACAGGGAGTCCGGTAATCGGGTTGATGGCCGGAACTTGCACGTTCGAACCAACACCCATTGCTCTACCTGGCCAAAATGTCGTGGCCGCTTGCCGTCCCTGACCAACACCAAACTTGAAACCTCCAGTGCCGTCGATGGATTGGATGCTGGTGTTGATGTTCCGCATCAGCGAGCGGCTGACTTCGGCAATACGGACCTGCAGGTTCACCTGCAGCGGCGTCGCCGTCTTCAGGCGGCTGATAACATTGGCTTCCTTGCCCACGAACGCTGCAACCAGCCGTTCGGCTTCAGCCGCGTCTTCAGGCGCCGCGACCGTTCCGGTCAGCAGAAAGGTGCCGCTGCCCATAGTTGAAATGCCGATTCTTGCATCCGGCATCGCGAGGCGCAGCATCGAATCGACGCTATCGAGGTTGGAGCCGACGCGAACATTGGCCGACCAGATGACCTGACCTGATGCATTGCTGGCATAAACCGCGGTAGTGCCGCCGCCCCTGCCTAGCAGGTAAAACTGATTGGGTGCCTTGACCTGCACGTCGGCGACGGCGTCATTGGCGACGAACACATCAGCCATACGACCGGGTACGGTGACTAGCTGGCCATTGCCGATTGACATTGAAATGTCTTGCGCCGGACGAACCACCGACTGGGCATTTGCCGCAACCGGTTGGAGCATTGCCATGGGAGCAAGCGCACAGGCTGCGCTCAACACCGATTTGATCAAACGGGCTTTCATAGTCTTGCCTCCCGAGGCGGGGGTATTTTCGGCGATGAACTTCGCGGTGAATTGCGGGGTTGCGAGAATGGCCATCAGTTGCCTCCCGCCGATTCGACGGTGGTGGACTTGCCCCGAGTGACTCGAACAACGGGACCCGTGGGCACCGGAGCCGCTTGCACGGTCACCTGGACTGTGCTGGGGGCTGTCTGGGCTTGCGCCGCCCGCTGTTCAGCAGAAACCGGCGCTGTGCGGCGCTGGAAGCGCGAAACGTCTCCACCAGTAACGAAAGAGGGTGCACCTTCCGCGGGGCGGTTCATCGCCTGGCGCAGCAGCGCCTCTTCTTCCCCTTTGGACGATCCTTCGGGTACATCGACGTTGCCGCTGGCCAGCACGCGTTCAAGCTGGGCCTGGCTATCTGCCAGAGATCGCAATGAAAGGCTCAGGGTGCCGATGTTCTGGGCGACGGTGATCTTCTCTGCGATGCGGGGCGTCACTTCCAACGTCACCGTGCGGACCGCGCGGACAACTGTCTTGCCGTCCACCGTTTCGGACTCGGTCGATTGGTCAGTGGCGAGCACTCGCAAGTTGCGCAGAATCGTTTCCGCAGCGTTGAGGGGCTGTCCTTCGCCGCCAGCCACTGTCTGAGTCAGCATCAGGTCAACCCGATCGCCCGGGAAGATGAAGCCGCCGACACCGGTTTTGGCTGAAACGGGAATGGTGATGGCGCGCATGCCGGGGCCAAGCGCCGCTGCAAGAAAGCCGCGATCACCCGGCGCAACCAGAACGCCTTGGGTAACCGGCTGGCCTGCCGTGATGGGGAAGCGGACCACAGTGCCAAGCAGTTTGGCAACGTCAGCTTCGCCATCAATGAAGTAGGCGTCCTTGACCAGTTCCTTGGGCCAAGCTTCGAAGCTGACCGAATCCGCGGTGATGATCGTGCCGACCGGAAGCGCACGCTGCGCCACGAGCACCTTCGGCCCGGCAGGCGCAACGGCCGCCGTGGCTTGCGGCGCTGATGCCCCTGTAAACAGGGTCCGTGCTGCAAACGCCGTCCCCACCGCAACCAATAGTGCGATGGCGAACAACATCAGCTTCTTCTTGTCCATGGCTATGCAAGCCCCCTAGAAAGTATTCCCGTAATCGGGCGATGAACTTCCGCTAGAATGGTTAAAATCGGGTTCATCCAAGATTTTCGATGGGATTCAGTGGGATAAGGTAAATGTTAGCTAGTACCCACAGGCCTGCGCCGGAAATGGCGACTCCATAAGGTACGGCGACTTTGCCTTCGCCACGACGGGCAAGGTGGATCGCTCCGAAGATCAGAGTGAGGATGCCGCCGGCCAATGCCATCACGACGACAAGCTGAAGGTACCAGAACGGTTCGATCCAGAGCGACAGCGCGGTGAGCAGCTTTACGTCACCTCCGCCCATCAGTTGCAGGGCGAAGAGCACGGCCAGAATGGCAAACGTGCCAAGGGCGACAACCAGGTGAATGCCCATACCGCCAAGCGAAAGGCCGGTTGAGAGCCAGAACAATGGAGCGCAAGCTGCGATGGCAGCCGTCAACCAGTTATCGATCTGGCGACGCTGAAGATCGGTGATTGCGGCGACGAGCAGCCCGGTTGCCAAGGCGGCAAGCAATGCGTACGAGAAAATACCGCCCTGCAAGATAGATGATCCCCCTGAT
>JAZQRJ010000127.1:0-13254 GCA_045629505.1 Novosphingobium sp. | reverse complement strand
ATGATCTTGTTGGTGATCTTGGCGCGCGGATGCGGGCAGACGATGATGGAATTGCGGCCCTTTACCGCGCAGATCGCCTTGATTACCGGGGTCGCTTCAGGATTGGTGGAAGGGGTCAGCGCACCGATCACGCCTACGGGCTTGGCAATTTTCACGATGTTGCGAGCCGGGTCTTCCTCGATCACGCCCACAGACTTGTCATCGATGATGTCCATCAATGCTGCACGGGTTTTGCGCGCAATCTTCAGATATTTGCCGTCGTAGTTGCCGAGCTGTGTTTCATCTACGGTGTGCTGCGCGATTTCTTCCGCAACGCCCTCTCTTGCAACCGCATAAACCATACCGCGAATCCACAGATCAACCTGTTCCTGGGTTGCGTTCTCGATCTGGGCCTGCGCTGCGCGCGAACGTGCCACAAGTTCAGCGACTTCAGCAGCTACTGTGGTTTCAGCGATATCTTCAACGGTGGCCATTTTCAGTTCCTCAATATGCCGGCAAGAGGTGCCAAGCTCCCCAGCCCAGGCATGCCATTACACAAGCGAATTTCTTTTTCGCTCCCGCATCGAACAAAATCGACGCAAGAAGATTCGTAACTCATCAATAGGCATCGAAGGCGGTAACGCCAACAGGAGAGGAAATCATGTCGCCCCTCTTGCAACGTACTTCGCCCTCGTGCAGGCCCAAGAATATACAAAGCAGGACCGGCAAGACGGGAGTTTCAGGAACGGTGAGCAAGACAGTGATCGATCCGGCACAATACAGACAAGTGCTTGGTAGCTATCCTACGGGCGTCGTTGTTATCACCGCACTGGACGAGGACAGCAGCCCCGCGGCCATGGTGGTTGGCACTTTCACTTCGGTGTCGCTCGACCCGCCTTTGGTGGGCTTCCTGCCCGACAAATCGTCGTCAAGCTGGCCGAAAATTGAGCGTGCGGGCCGGTTTTGTGTCAATATCCTGGGCAGCGATCAGCAGAGCGTTTGCCGTCAGATGGCAGCCAAAGGCGCGGACAAATTTGCCGGCGTGAACTATACGCTTTCCGAAAATAACCTGCCGGTTCTCACCGATGCCATTACTAGCATTGAATGTCGGATTCATTCGGTAAACGAAGCGGGCGATCACTGGTTCGTGCTGGGCGAAGTGATGAAAATGCTGGTCAATCGTGAGGAAGATCCGATGCTGTTTCACCGCGGCCGTTACGGCGGCTTTGCAGAAATCGTCTGAGCGATCTCATCTCCCCATGCGTTGTCCCCGCTCAATAATCTGAAGCGGGGGCGACCGTCGCTTTCAGCCCGTTCAGCAATTCAGTCAGCTTGATCTGGCAACCCAGCCGACTGTTATCGCGGAGCGTGTCCTCCAGCATTTCCAGCATATCGCGCTCGATTGAATCGGGCACTGGCAACTGATCCATCCACTCTGCATCGACATATAGGTGGCAGGTGCCGCACGCCGCCGCGCCGCCGCATTCACCTAATACCCCGGCCACGCCATTCTGCTTCGAAATTTCCATCAGGCTGACACCCGCGTCGATGTTCGCGATCTCGTGCTTGATGCCTTCTGCATCGATGAGAGTGACTGCGATCTTATTCAATTTAACCAATCCTTCGAATAAGTGTTCGAGATTGTGAACTCGGTTCGTACGAAATGCCCGACGCAACTGCATTTTCAAAGTGCTAATTGAAATAGTTGCACATGTAGGCTTGCCCAAATGCGAGTTGGAAGGCCACTTACCTCCAACTGTAACGTCAATAATCGACGAACGAATCGGGGAGAACATAATGAAACTCGGGTTTCAATTGCCGCACATGATGAATCTCAAAGCCGTAACCCAGCCCTGGGAACTCGACGTTACCGGGCAAGATCAGACGGCACTGCTGAAATGGGCCGAAACACTGGGTTACGAGATGGTTTCCGTGCCCGAACACCACCTGATTCCTGAAGACCACATTGAACTTTCAGGCGGGTTCTATTTTCACGCACTCGCCGCGATGTCTTACTTTGCAGGCGCGACGGAGAAGATGCGCGTCAACAGCTGCATCCATCTGCTCCCACTGCAGAATCCCATCGTCACTGCCAAGGCGCTGTCCACGATGGATTGGCTTTCTGGCGGGCGCGTGACCATCAACTTCGGGGTCGGCTGGCTGAAGGAAGAGTTCGACATGCTGGGTGTGCCCTTCAACAAGCGCGGCGCACTGGCCGATGAATACCTGGCAATCATGGTCGAGCTGTGGACCAAAGAACGGCCGGAATACGAAGGTCAGTTCTATTCCTTCAAGGATGTCGCGTTTGAACCCAAGCCGGTGCAGAAGGGCGGCATTCCGATGTGGTTTGGCGGCGATGCAGATGCCGCGATAAAGCGCGCGGGGCGTTACGGCAGCGGCTGGCAGCCCTTCCTCACGCCGGCAAACAAGATCGCCGAGCGGCTGGACTTCATCCGGTCACAGCCGGACTATGCAGGCAAAATGGTCGACGTATCTTATGCGATGTCGACCGCATCCATCGGCGAAGGTCACGTCGTGATAGAGGACGAAATGGCCAAGGGCGGCAAGTCCAAGCAGGAAATCATGGATACGCTCGGCTTCCTTGCTGAGCAGGGCGTGACCTGGAGCGGTGTACCCACGCCGCCGATCGACAGCGTTGAAGAATGGCGCGATCACATCCAGTGGGTGGCCGAGGAGATCATTCCGGCAGCGGCCCCTCTCTGATCAACAGCGCACAAGCGATGAATCACGCCAGGCAGCTCTTTAGCTTGAGCGGCCTGGTGGCCGGGCTATCAACGCGCAGACAAGATCGGGAGCGAAAATATGAATCCACCCCGGATGCGGCCTAAACTGGATGCTTATAACAAGGCTTTCTGGACGGGAGGAGCCGAAGGCAATCTGAACATTCAGAAGTGCAACGACTGTAATTCATTTGTGCACCCTCCCCTACCGCTGTGCACTGAATGCCAGTCCGAAAACCTTAGTTATGAAGCGGTCTCCGGAACGGGTGAAGTTGATACGTTCACCGTCAATCATCAGCCATGGTATCCAGGCGTTGAAACGCCCTACGTCATCGCACGGGTGCGGCTGGATGGTGCGCCTGGGGTAATCCTTACCACGAACATCGTTGGCTGCGATGTCGATGCGGTCCGCTTTGACGACAAGGTGCGCGTCACCTTCGATGAACAGGATGGCATCTGGTTCCCGGTATTCGAGAAGGCAGACTGACAATGGCAAAGAATGAAGCCTACATCACCGGGGTCGGTCAATCGGAAGTTGGCGTGCGGCTTGCACGTCACCCGCTGTTGCTCACCGTCGATGCCGTAAAGGAAGCGCTGGATGATGCTGGCCTGACCATCGACCAGATCGATGGCGTTTGCACATATCCCGGCAAGACAGCGGGCCCTCCGGGATTTTCTCCGGTCGGATCGGAAGAACTGGCCAACGCGCTCGGCATTAAATCTAAGTGGCACATGGGCGGCGGTGAACTGCCAGCGCAGTTGGCTGCCATTGGCAATGCGGTTCTGGCGGTGAAGCAGGGTCTGTGCCGCCATGTCATCTGCTTCCGCACGGTGTACGAAGCAGCGGCGCAGTCGCGCCCCGATGAGTATCCCGCGCCCCGCGGCGGCGAACTGACGGGACAGTTGCAGTTCCTTATGCCGTATTGGGCGATGTCGGCGGCCAACTGGATTGCGCAGTATGCCAACCGGCACGTCCACAAATATGGCATGAAGCGCGAACAGTTGGCCCAGATCGCAATCAACGCTCACCGCAATGCGCAGCTCAATCCGCGCGCGCGGAACATTTCCAAGAAGGAACTGACGCTCGACGAATATATGTCGGCCCGCCTGATTACGACGCCGTTGTGCTTGTGGGACTGTGACCGCTTTTCTGACTGTTCGACGGTTGTGATCGTGTCAGCAGGCGATGCGTTGGACGAAGTTAAGACAACGCCTATTCGCGTGGCCGCACTGTCCGGCTCGATCGACAACTTCTCATGGGATCAGCCGGAATGGACAGCCGCGTACGACGCAGGGCCAGACCTGTGGAAGCACACGGATTACACAGTGAATGATGTGGACACTGTGCAATTCTACGACGGCTTCGCATTCCTGCCGATGACGTGGTTTGAGGGGCTTGGCTTCTGCGATAAAGGTTCCGCTCACGAATTCGTAGGTGATGGCAAGCGGATAGCGCTGGATGGCGAGCTACCGTTAAACACCTTTGGCGGTCAACTTGGCGCCGGACGACTGCACGGCTTCGGCTTTGCCCATGAATCTGTGATCCAGCTGCGCGGCGAAGGCGGTGCACGCCAGATCAAGGGCGACCCGAAAGTCGCAGTGGCAACGTCAGGCGGCGGACCGATGGCAGCCGCCCTGTTGCTGGCGCGCGACTGATAACAATCGCGCGCCGTAAGGTTCAGGCTGGGCCCATGCGGAAGATGCAAAGCTTGTTGCCATCCAGATCGCGGAAGTAGGCTCCGAAGAAACCACCTTCGGGGCCACGCCAGCCGGGTTCGCCCTCGTCCGTAGCGCCAAGCTCAATTGCTTTGGCATACGCGGCGCGGATCTGGTCGTGATTGTCTCCGGCCAGCGCGATCATCGTGCCATTTCCGCCAGTTGCCGCATTTCCATCAAACGGAGATAGAACGCCAAAACCCAATTGGCCGGGTGCCTTGCCATACATGCGGCCGCCGCGTGGATGATCGAAGAGTGGCGATGCGCCAAGTTCCTTTAGAACAGCATCATAGAACGGCAGTGACTTCGAAAACTCGTTGCTTCCAACGGTTGCATATCCAATCATTCTCTTCTCCTTTGTTATTTGGCCAAACGGCCGGTTTTTGGGTCAACGACCATTAAATTTGGGCGCGCGCTTTTCGAGAAATGCGCGCAACCCTTCGGCAAAATCATCCGTTCGTCCGGCTTCAAGCTGGGTCGATCGCTCCAGCAACATCGTCTGTTCCAGCGTCAAATCGTTGGCGCTCCAGGCCACCTGCTTCATCATCCCGAGCGACCGCGGCCCGGCAGCAAGCCTGCCAGCAAGCTCCATCGCAGCCGGGCGCAGCGCATCATCTTCATAGACGCGGTTTACGAGGCCCCATTCCAGCGCCTTCGCTGCCGACACTTTGTCGCCAAGCAACAGCATTTCCATCGCGCGAACACGGCCAACCGCCCGCGCCAGCAACCACGATGCTCCGCCATCGCCGACAAGGCCGACATTGCGGAATGCCTGAAGGAAGTATGCGCTCTGCCCGCAGACGATCAGATCGCCCGCAAGCGCGAGTGACGCACCGACACCTGCCGCAGCACCGTGAACCGCCGTCACTACCGGCAAGTCCAATGATCTGACCGCACGGATCATCGGGTTCAGGTATTTCTCGATCGCCAGGCCCACGTCACGCATCGGGTCATCAAGTAGACGCTGCGCATCAACAAGGTTTGCCCCAGAAGAGAACCCGCGCCCCTCCCCCGTCAGCAGAACCGCGCGCGATTCACCAGCCGCGCGGCCAAGTGCATCGATAACCTCTCCCGCCATCTCTTCCGAAATGGCGTTCCGAGTATCGGGGTTATTCAAGGAAATATGCGCTACGCCATCCTGAACCGAATAGAGGATCCGGGCGTAGCGCATGCCAGCGCTCCGATTAGCCGAGCATTCCGTTCAAACGACTTTTCACGATCTCCTCTGCTTCGGAAATGATCCCGTCGATCAGTTCCTTGCAGGTCGGGATATCGTGGATCAGCCCTTGGATCATCCCAGCCCAGAAGATGCCCTTATCCAGATCACCAGTCTGCAGCACTTCCTTACCCTGAGCACCCGAAACGAGATGGCGCACATCTTCAAACACAGCATCAGGACGCGCCGAAATTTCCACCACCTCATCCGAAACCGAGTTCTTGCCCACGCGCGCGCTATTGTGGAACTTGCGGAAGATCAGGTTAGTGCCAAGCTCGTCATTCTCGACATACTTGGCCTTCACGTTGTCATGGATCGGCGCTTCCTTGGTGGCGCAGAAGCGGGTGCCCATGTTGACGCCTTCGGCACCCAGCGCCAGTGCAGCTACAAATCCGCGAGCATCGCCAATACCGCCAGAGGCCAGCAGTGGAATCTTCACTTTGTCAGCGGTGGCGGGGATCAGCACGAGGCCGCCAATATCATCTTCGCCCGGATGGCCTGCGCATTCGAATCCATCGATCGAAATGATGTCGCAGCCATGCTTTTCAGCCGAGAGGGCGTGACGAACCGAGGTGCACTTGTGAACGATGGTGATGCCGTGCGGCTTCATCATTTCCCAGATTTCGCGCACTTTGGGCGACCCGGCGGTTTCCACGATCCGGATACCTGCATCAATGATGACTTTGGCATAAGCACCATAGTCGGGCGCATTCAGCGTGGGCAGGTAAGTGAGATTCACGCCGAACGGCTTGTCCGTCATCGACCGGCAACGCTCAATCTCAGCCGCGAGCGCTTCCGGGCTCGGCTGCGTAAGCGCAGTGATTAGGCCCAGACCGCCTGCATTGGAAACCGCACTTGCCAATTCAGCATATCCGACGTTCTGCATACCGCCTTGAACGATCGGATGCTCGACGCCCAGCATTTCCGTTACACGCGTCTTGAAGGCCATAATCATCTCCTGAAATTCATTTCGGGGAGTTTGAGGAAAAGCCTTTGTTCGCTGGCCGATAGCCATCGCAAATTCGGACAATTTGCCCGATCTTGCGAATCAATTCATCAGCGCGATCGCAGTAGTCCCCCCTCCCATCAGTCCGAGCGCTAGGCGACGAAGCACCAGAACTCAAGCGTATCAATATCGACTACGCGATAGTTCGGCTGTCAGCTTCGTTCATGCGCAATAACGGCAGCAGTAAAGCGGCAAATGCACACCAGTTTCCCTGCTTCGTTTTCAATACGGATAGACCAGACGTGCAAGTTGCGGCCTATCGATTCCGGCCGGGCGGTGGCATATACCCAGCCGTCAAATGCGGGCCGAACGTGGTTTGCGTTGATCTCCACGCCCACCACCACTTCGCGCTCCAGGTCCACGCAGTTTCCCGCGGCAATCGATCCAACGGTTTCCGCCAATGCAACCGAAGCCCCGCCATGCAAGCGGCCCATCGGCTGATGTGTGCGGCCATCCACCGGCATGCGCATGCGCAGATAATCATCCCCGCATTCGACCATTTCGATCCCTAGGCGAGCCATGAGCGTATTCTCGATCAAGCTCTCATAGTGATCGAGTGTGGGTTTCTTGTCACCGAACCAGATCATCAGAAACCAAGAACCGGATGCGGTTGATAGGCACCCTCAAGCTGGGTAATCTCTTCATCCGTCAGCTTTATATCCAGCGAACCGAGCGCATCGTCCAGGTGATGTTCTTTTGAAACGCCCACGATCGGGGCGGTGATCTCATCTTTGGCAAGAACCCAAGCCATGGCGATGTGCGCCATCGGCACGCCGCGCGCCTTGGCCACCTTCTCAACCTCACCGATAATGGCGCGATCATTTTCTTCCATGACATTGAACAGGCGCTTGTTGATCGGATCGGTCTGCGAACGAAGAGTCTCTTCACCCGCCGGGCGAGTCAATTTGCCGCGAGCCAGTGGGCTCCAAGGAATCACGCCAATCCCCTCTTCCTTGCAGAAAGGCAGCATTTCGCGTTCTTCCTCACGGTACATGAGGTTCACGTAATTCTGCATGGAAACGAACTGCGCCCAGCCATTTGCGCGCGAGACATAGACTGCCCGCATGAATTGCCGGGCATACATGGAAGAAGCGCCGATATAACGCGCCTTCCCCGCCCGAACGATGTCGTTCAGCGCCTCCATAGTCTCCTCGATGGGAGTTTCATCGTCCCAGCGGTGAATCTGGTATAGGTCAACGTAATCAGTGCCCAGCCGGGTTAGGCTATCGTCGATTGCCTGCATCAGTGCCTTGCGCGAAAGCCCGCCCTGATTGGGGCCTTGCCCCCATGCGCCATGCGCCTTGGTTGCAATTACGACTTCATCTCGCTGGGCAAAATCCCTGATTGCGCGCCCCAGCACTTCCTCAGACGTGCCGCCAGCATAGATGTTCGCAGTGTCGAAGAAGTTGATCCCCGCTTCAATCGCGCGGCGAAGGACGGGCCGGCCCGCCTCTTCATCCATGATCCACTTGTGCCAACCCTTTGACGCATCGCCAAAGCTCATGCACCCAAGGCACAGGCGCGATACCTTAAGACCGGTTTTGCCAAGCCTGACGTATTCCATGAATGCTCCCTCTCTCCACGCGGCGAGTCATGCTTTTTCAAGCAATATGCAGGGGAAAGCAATCGGCAGGACGGTATGTCACAAAGTGTCGCAGGACAATTGTTTGATCATCTATACGATTGAAAGTGCGCCGCTGCACACTAGATTTGCGTGAACAAATTCGAAGGAGTTCGATCACCTGTGAGCACGATGAAAACCGCAATGCTGCTTTCGGCGCTTACCGCGCTGTTCATGGCGCTGGGTTTCATGTTTGGCGGGTCCGGAGGGGCAGTGATAGCGCTGCTCATTGCGGGCGGGATGAACCTATTCACGTACTGGAATGCCGACAAGATCGTACTAAAAATGCACGGTGCGAAGGAAGTTGACGCTCGCACTGCGCCTGATTTCTACAACATGGTTGCGCGCCTCGCCGATCGGGGGGGCTTGCCCATGCCCAAGGTCTATATCGTCGATACGCCCAACCCCAACGCCTTCGCGACCGGGCGCAATCCGCAGAATGCGGCTGTGGCCGCCACCACCGGCTTGCTCGACATGCTGAACCGAGATGAAGTGGAAGCCGTTATGGCGCATGAGCTTGGCCATGTGCGGAACCGCGACACCCTGGTGATGACTATGGTGGCGACAATCGCCGGTGCCATTTCGATGATCGCCAACTTTGGCATGTTTTTTGGTAACAGCGAAAACCGCAATCCTATCGCCACTATCGCCGCAGTGTTCATGGCGCCTTTTGCAGCGATGATCGTGCAGATGGCAATCAGTCGCACGCGCGAGTTCGGCGCGGACAAGGCGGGCGCAGAAATTTGCGGCAACCCACGCGCCCTGGCCTCTGCCTTGGCAAAGATTGCCGGCCCCGCGCAACGTGTACGGAACGATGTCGTTGAACAGAACCCGGCGGCTGCGCAACTCTACATCGTGCCTACGGCAGTGCGCTCGCTGTTCTCCACCCATCCCGATACGGGCGAGAGGATCGCGCGGCTCAATGCCATGACCGGAACGGCCCCCACCGCCCCCCGTGCGGCTTCTGGCGGACGCTCGGCACTGAACCCGCACGGCCGTCTCTAAACATCGAAAGTCCCATCAGGCTTGCCTCTAGTAATGCCCATCGGTAGGTTCATTTATAAAGAACAACCGATGGGCGAGGTGCCGGAATGCTGAAATCAGCAGACAGTGGACTGCGAGCGGTCCCTTTTCCGATTGACGATCCGGAACGTATCCCGGTTCAACGTTATTTTGACGAAGCATTTTATCAGGCGGAGCTGGAACACCTCTGGCCGCAGGTCTGGCAAAACGCCTGTCGCCTGGAACAGATTCCCGAAATTGGCGATTGGATTGAATATTCCAATCTGGGCGCATCCGTCATCGTCGTGCGCACGGCGGAGGGCATTAAGGCATTCCACAATGCCTGCCGACACCGCGGCGTTCCCTTTGCGGGCGGCAAACCGCTTGATTGCGACCATACCAGTGCATTCGGCAACTGTGCTCGCACCGGGTTCATCTGCCCGTTCCACGGTTGGCGCTGGGACATGGATGGCAACAACACCCTCGTCTATGGCCGTCACCTGCTGAGCGAACGGCAACTTCAGGCCGAAGACATCGATCTCGTGCCTTGCCGGCTGGAGACTTGGGCGGGCTGCGCGTGGATCAACCTGGACGATGATGCGCCAACCCTGCGCGAAACACTTGGCCCGGTGACTGACGACTTCGACGCACATGGCGTCGATGATCTGCGCGCGGAATGGCATTACGGCACAGTTCTGCCTGCCAACTGGAAGATCGCAATGGAAGCCTTCATGGAAGGCTATCATGTGAAGCAGACTCACCCACAGCTTCATCAAGCCAGCCCGGGCATCTATGCCAGCATGTACGAAATACCCGGCAACGCAATTGCCGAAGGCGAACGCCCTCGCGTTGCTGCAGAAAATGCTGATGTTCGAGAAGCTATCGCCGCCCAAATTCACAGTTTCCAGTTGTTGAGCGATGGCATGGCGGGGATGGTTCACCAGAAGGAGGTGGACATCGCGCGCGAAGTCCCTCTGGATGAACTGCCTGATGACCCCGCCCAGGCTATCCCGATGTGGTTCGGCATGGTGATGCAGCGCATAACCGAACAACTGCGCGCGGGCGGAGAATCCTGCCCGGACCTGCTATCGGTGGCGCAATCCCATCCCGTAAGCGCGGTGCAGTTCTTCTTCCCGCACTACTTCCTGTTGCCCACCTTCGCGAGCATGTCCGCTTACCGGATCAGGCCGCTGGGTCCGGAAAAGTGCTTCTTTGAAATCTGGTCGCTCACCACGGTGGCTGAAGAGCCGGAGCCGGTAATGGAACCGACTGTAGTGCCCTATAACAGCGCGGATTTCCCGATGATTCCGCGCCAGGACTATTCCAACATCCCGATCCAGCAGGCCGGCCTTCATGCCAAGGGCTTTGAATACATGCGGCTGGCTAAGGACGTGGAGGGAATGGTCAGCAATTACCAGCGCATCATCGATGGATATCTTGCAGGTGCACCTCAGGAAAAGCTGAACAGGGCAATCCACGAGCTGCGGCTGAACTTTGATGGACCGATCAAGGATCTTGATCTGTAACGAGCGGAAGGATCAGCCTGCGGTTAACGCGGCAATCAGCGCCTGAACCTTCTTCTGCCGCCACTGCGGGCGCGGCGCGACCAGCCAATAGGCACGGCGGCTGGGATTCGCCGGACCGACCTGA
Source organism: Novosphingobium sp. (assembly GCA_045629505.1). Taxonomy (GTDB): domain Bacteria; phylum Pseudomonadota; class Alphaproteobacteria; order Sphingomonadales; family Sphingomonadaceae; genus Novosphingobium. Next base: position 2,323 of record JAZQRJ010000127.1, on the reverse strand, counting down.
CCCAACATGCCGTTCTCGATCATCCCGGAAACCAACAGAGCGGGCACGCGGGCCTTGCCCATGCCCGCAAGCGCCGCAGCGACGGCTTGCCCTGCATCGCTGACCATCACCGCCGGTTGAGATTCCTCCTCATCGGTTTCGGTGTTCGCATCGCCCGGCCAGCCGATCCATTCCCCTTCACCGACCACGACCCGTTCTGCAAGGCCAAGAGCTACGCCCTCAAGCTCTCCCGGCCCATCCGTCCACCGGATGGCAAGGTCCAGATTGGCTTCGGTGAAATCAGTCGATTCGCCGTCCACGATAACAAAACGCGCCTGCGGATTCGCGTGTTTGAAGGCAGCAAGGCGCGGAGCCAGCCACGCGGCCACAAACTCTCGCGGTGCCGCAATAGTGTAGACGTGGCTGGATTGGCCAGCCTGCATCGCCTGCACGGATTCTTCGAAATAGAGAAACCCTGTGCGCAACGCGCCAAGCCCGGAGCTTGCCTCATCAGTCAGCTCCAGCCCCTTGCTGGTGCGGCGAAACAGCACGACGCCCAGCAGATCCTCAAGCGCGCGAATTTGCTGGCCCACCGCAGCGGGCGTCACGGCCAGTTCGTCGGCCGCGCGGGTGAACGATAGGTGGCGAGCTGCCGCATCAAACACGCGCAGCGCATTCAAAGGCAAGTGAGTCCGCTTCATCCTACCCCCGCGCGAATCAGTCCCGCCCGGCGAGACGCGCCAGATTGGGGCTGAAGATCATGGCTTGTTCTTGAAATCCAGATTGACGCCCGCCGAAGCCGGAGCGGCAAGTGGGAAAAACGGGATAATGGCGCGAACTTCGGCACCATCATTGCGACGGAAGGTATAATATCCTTCCATGCTGCCCTTGGGCGTGGAGAGTGGACAGCCGGACACGTAATCGTGTGACTGGCCAGGTGCGAGGACGGGCTGTTCACCTACGACCCCTTCACCTTCCACCAGATTGACCATTCCATGGCCATCCGTGATCCGCCAGTGGCGGGTTAGTAGCTGGACCGTTTGATCCGATTCGTTCTCGATCCTGATGTGGTAGACCCAGAACCATTTGCATGCTTCGATGCGCGATTGTTCGGGCAGGAAATTCACCGCCACGCGGATGACGAGGCCCTCGGTTATCGCTGCATGCTGAAACAGTTCTTTCATGGTCCATGAAGCCTAGCGGTGAATCCTGCCCGCGACAACACCGCGCTCGCCTCATGCGACGCGCCGAGGTGTTGGACAGGCTCAGACGGACGGGGAAATCAGGTAATTTCTGCCAGCGGACAGGATAGTCTCCACACAAGACCGGACGGCGCATACTCCTGCGTGACCGCGGCATTAATCTTCATGCGAGGCACATCCACGATAATGCGAGAGCCAAAGCCCCGCCTGCTTGTCTCAACGACCAAAGGACCACCCGCCTCTTGCCACTCGATCAGGAAGTGATCCTCCGCTCCATCTTTTTCCACGCGCCACGTGATGGTGACCGTGCCCTCAGCATTACTGAGCGCGCCATACTTCAACGCATTCGTCGCGAGTTCATGGATTGCCATAGAAAGCACTTCGACGCTTGCCGGTGACAGCATGATCTCCGGCCCGGAATAATTACAGCGCGAAACGGCATCTGGCAGAAAACCGAGGTGCACCTGAATCATATCGCCCACCGGAACGGGCGACCATGCGCGATTTACCAACAAGTCCTGACTCGCCGAAAGAGCCCGAATTCGCTGCTCAAACCTTTCAAAGAAACCTTCGCGGTTCACGTCTGACGATCGAGCCAACGATTGCACGACCGCCAGCATGTTCTTGGCACGGTGATTGACCTCCCGCAGCAGCAGCTCAATGCGCTGTTCGGCATCGCGCATGTCGGTTACGTCGGTATTGGTGCCGAACCAGAGCTCGATCTCCCCGTCTTCGCCGCGAACCGGCAGAGCACGCGAAAGGAACCAGCGATATTCGCCATTGGCACCCCGAAGCGGGAAGTCGTCCTCCCATACTTCACCGGAGGCGATGTGTCGCATCCAGCGCTCACCCACCCGTTCACGATGGTCGGGATGCTGGATACCGTCCCAACTCAATCCGGTCATTTTCTCGGGAGTAGTGCCAGCGAAATCGAACCAGCGTTTACTGTACCAAAAAATGGTGCCGTTCTTGTCTGCAATCCATGCAAGCTGCGCCATGTTGTCCGCCAGCAGCCGAAAGCGTCCTTCCGTTTCCGCAATCTGGCGCAACATGCGCTTCGCGTCGGTAAGGTCATGCGCAACCTTGCTGGCAGCAACCACCTCTCCATCTGCATTGCGGACGGGAGAGATAGCTACAGACAG
>JAZQRJ010000126.1:0-6051 GCA_045629505.1 Novosphingobium sp. | reverse complement strand
CTTCGCATATACCCGCAGGTTTCGACACGCGGCGGCGGGTTGCTGTCCATGTTGGATGGCTATCACCTCTTCCTGATGCGCCCCTCCTACCGCGAGATTGAGCATCTGCCCGTAGCCGAACGGGCGCGGGCGATGCGCGATCCCATCCGCCGCGCCGCAATCCTTGGTGAATCTGACGTCGGAGGCAACTATGCCGATCAACCCGCCGTGCTCACAATGCTCAGGCATTTGCCGGCGGAGCTGGCAGACACCTACATCCTTGCCAGCCCGCTCGATTACGAGCCGGGCCCGGATCGCCGCGTCGGAGCTATGGCGAAAGCCGCGGGGAAGACACCCGAAGAGTTCATTTATGATTTCTATGCGGAAGTGGACGGCAGCAACTTCAATATTACCGTCTTCGTCAACTATGCCGATGGCTCGCTGGATTTCGTGCCACGGGCTCTTGCGCAGCCCAACGTGGTATGCGGGCTTGGCGATGGCGGCGCACACGTCAAACTTATTACCGATCCTGCTCTGCCGACGTTCCAGCTTGCCTTCTGGACGCGTGATCGCACCCGTGGTGAACGCTTGCCCATCGAAATGGTCGTGAACAAGCTGACAGCAGCAGGGGCAGAGCTGTACGGACTTGCCGACCGGGGCATCCTTGCCCCCGGCATGCGGGCTGACATCAACGTTATCGATCCAGATCGACTGGACCTGAGCGCGCCCGTCATGGCGCATGACCTGCCCGGTGGGGCGTCCCGCTTGCTGCAACGCTCGACCGGTTATCTGGCAACTATCGTGGCCGGTACGCCAACCAGAATGAATGACGCCGAAACAGGTGCACGGCCGGGACGGCTGTTGCGGAGTTAGCTCATCGTGGGAAAGATTCCACGGTCTGAGTGACGATTGGTCACGTGGCCGATTGTGTGTCGCCGGTGATGTCGGGGGCGGTGTCGCCGACATGCCGGGTCATGGCTTTCCCTTTAATTGAAAAGCGCCGCGCCGCTCCGCCATAGCATGTAGGCAGCCACGACGAAGATCAGGGTTGCCCAATACCAGCGCAGCGGCATGCATCGCTTGGGAGCGCGCGCCGGTGCGGCAATAGGTGAGGACAAGGCCGGGAAGGCGATCAAGCACGGCGCGCATGGCCCGGGCGTCGTCCGGCGCGATCGCGGCGGCGGTCGGCATTGCAACGGCGCGCGTTGGTTATGTAGCTGAGAACGCCCCCGCGTTTGCGACGGCCCCCTGGGGCGCGCTTGCGCTTTGGCAGGGCGGTTTCTCGCTGTGGCCCGGCGTTTTTGCACCCACCGTTATAATCGTCATGATGCTCGGTCGCCAGCGCGCGACCGCCGGGTTAATGGCGTCGTTAGCAGTGCTGGTCTTCGCGCAGATTGCCGCAACCGCGCTGCTGGCTCCCCAGCCACGGCCGTTACCCACCGGCCCGATCCTGTTCGACATGGCGCAGCGCCCCATTCCGATCGAGAATCTGCGCGGGCAACCATTCATCGTCAATCTATGGGCAACCTGGTGCCTGCCCTGCCGGCGTGAATTGCCGATGTTGAGCGACGTAGCCGCGAGTTCAGACATTCCTATTTTCCTGGTCAACCAGGGCGAGAATATGAACCGGGTGCGGGACTATCTGGCGCAGGAGGGCCTAGCGGATACCTCAATCCGGCTCGATCCGATCGGTGGTCTGGGAGAAGCGATCGGAACGCGGGCGATGCCCACCACACTGTTCATAGATGCCAAAGGCCACATCCGGCGCACGCACACCGGAGAGATATCCCGCGCAACCTTGCTTGCAGCGATTCGAGACCTTGAGAGGATGACACCATGAAAAGGGAGATCGATCGCAGTCGAGCTGGAGGCGTTCTTTCGGCTGCTGCGCCAGACCCCGGATAGGCCGCACAAATAGGTTTCCGACAGCTGGAAAACCTCCCACGCGAGGGGGAGCGGCAATCTGGCCTGCCAGCGTTAACCCATAAGGGCCCCTGGAAGGGCAAGTTCCTGCTAAATTTACTGGAAAACTGGAGCGGGCGAAGGGATTCGAACCCTCGACCCCAACCTTGGCAAGGTTGTGCTCTACCCCTGAGCTACGCCCGCTCTGGCGTTTAGACTGAGATGCTTAGCAGCCCCTCTGTCTGGGTGAGGCGCGCAGTTAGCAGTGGTCCGCTAACCCCGCAAGGAGATTTTTCATTAATTCGCATGGTCGTCGCACTTTCTTCTGAATTGTGCATTTTGCCTTCACAAATGCGCGCAAAGGCCCAAATTGGCCGGCATCGGAAACCCTCTATCGGGAGCAGAAATCTTGGCGAGCATGGGCCTGAATATAGACGAGCAGAAGGCTGTGGAGCGATTCCGCGATAATGTGGCGGAACCATCGATGACAAAGCTCGTCATCCTGGATTTCTGGGCAGAATGGTGCGGCCCATGCAAGGCGCTTACGCCGATGCTGGAAAAGGTGGCGGCTGAATACGCCGAGAAGGGCGTGGTGCTGGCAAAGATCAACGTGGATGAGGAACAGTTCATCGCCGCGCAGTTTCAGGTGCGGTCCATCCCCACTGTTTATGCCATGTTCCAGGGCCAGCCGGTGGCTGATCTCACGAATGCGCGCAGCGAATCCGAATTGAAGGCAATGCTTGATCAGCTTTTGCAAAAATTGCCGGTGGAGCCCGGCGCTGGTGGCGCGGCTCAGGATATCTCTCCATTGCTCGCGATGGGCGAAGACGTGCTGGAATCCGGCGATGCCGAACGCGCAGTCGGCATCTTTTCACAGATCGTGGAACTGGCGCCCGACAATTCCGCGGCCCAGGCAGGCCTGATCCGCGCGTTGATCGCGGCGGGACGCTTAGATGAAGCAGATGCAGCCCTGGCAGGGCTGGATCCCGCTCTCGCTAGTCAGGCGGAGATTGAACGTGCAAAGTCCGCTCTTGAACTGGCGAGGGATCGTCCGGACGATGGGGAGCTGGTAGCGCTTCGCGACAAGGCACAGGGCAATCCCGCAGATATGGACGCCCAGCTCGCTTATGCGAACGCGGCCTTCGCATCGGGTGACCGCGAATCCGCCGCCGAAGTCCTGCTGGCGATGATCGCGCGCGATAAGGAGTGGAACGAGGGCGCAGCGCGCACGAAGCTGCTGCAAATCTTTGAAGTGATCGGCCTTGAAGACCCGTGGGTAGCCGCAACGCGCCGCCGTCTTTCGACAATATTGTTTGGTTAAGCCGTGACAAGCCAGCGCATCTCTATCTTTCCCCTGCCCGGCGCGGTCCTCTATCCCGGACTGCAATTGCCGCTGCACATCTTTGAACCGCGCTACCGGGCCATGGTTAGCGATGCACTGGCCCGCGACCGGTGCATCGGTATCATCCAGCCGCAGCGCGCCGCAGAAGGCGCGCCGCTGTTCAACGTGGGCTGCCTTGGGAGGATTGGCGAGGTTGAAGCACTGGAAGACGGCCGCTACAACATCATTCTGGAGGGCCAGACCCGATTTCGCGTTATTCGCGAACTGACCGTCAGCACCCCATTCAGGCAGGTTGAGGCTGAACTCCTGGAAGAAGCGCCCGATCAGCACCTTGCAGCGGTGGAACGGGCTTCCTTTGAGCAGGAGGCCCGCGCCTTCGCGCAAGCGCAGGGTTACACAGTTGATTGGGACTCAGTGACGCGGCTGGACGATGCCTCACTCATTAATGGCATTAGCCAGATCGTGCCGTTTGATCCCGCATCCAAGCAGGCGCTGCTGGAAGCACCGAGCATTTCAGCCCGGTGCGAAATCCTTGTCCAGCTTTTGCAATTCTTCAGCCTTCGTGACGAGGGCGATGAAGAAGGTGGTTCGACGCTACAATAGAAGCGCTGCGCGATCCGACTTGCGTTTTCAGATCGCGTCGTCGGAAAGTGGCAGCCCTTCGTTGAGATGGGCCGCCACCACCGTATTACGCAGCAGCACGGCAATCGTCATCGGGCCTACTCCGCCCGGAACGGGAGTGATCGCGCCAGCCACTTGTGAAGCTTCGGCATAGTCAACATCGCCGACCAGACGACCCTTATCCTTGCCCGGCTCCGGCGGCAGGCGGTTGATGCCCACGTCAATCACCGTGGCGCCTGGTTTTATCCAATCGCCTTTCACCATTTCCGGACGGCCCACCGCAGCGACAACGATGTCTGCACGGCGAACCACATCTGGCAGATCTTTTGTGCGGCTATGCGCGATGGTGACAGTGCAGCTTTCGCGAAGCAGGAGTTGCGCCATCGGTTTGCCGACAATGTTCGATCGTCCGATCACGACAGCGTTCAGCCCGGAGAGGCTGCCCAACCGGTCCTTGAGCAACATCAGGCAGCCCAGCGGCGTGCAAGGCACAAAGCCAGGCAAGCCAACCGACAGCCGGCCCGAATTGATAATGTGGAAGCCGTCAACGTCCTTGTCCGGATCGATGGCGGCAATAACTTTTTGCTCGTCGATGTGATCGGGCAGCGGCAATTGCACAAGGATGCCGTCGACCGCGGGATCGGCATTCAGCTTTTCGACAATTGCCAGCAGATCAGCTTCTGAGGTCTGGGCGCCCAGCTTGTGTTCGAAGCTATTCATGCCGCAGGCTACAGTCTGCTTGCCCTTGTTGCGGACATAGACTTGGCTTGCGGGGTCTTCTCCGACCAGCACCACGGCAAGCCCAGCTTTGCGGCCAGCCTTGCGTTCAAACTCCGCCGCCAATTCTGCCACGCGGTCGCGCAGCCGTTCGGCAAAAGCCTTCCCGTCAATCCGTTCTGCTTCAGCCATACATTGCACTCGCTGCCAATCCCGTCAAAATTTTCTGAATAATCACCAGCCCGATAATCAGCACCATCGGGGAAAAATCTATAGCCCCCGTGTCCGGCATGATTTTACGGATTGGCTTGAATATCGGGTCAAGCAGAGCGTTGATCGCCGTCCAGAGAGCAGCGACGAATTGGTTGTGCATGTTGACCACGTTGAACGAGATCAGCAGGCTCAAGACGAACTGCACGATTACCAACACAACAACGATGTTGATGAGGTAGCCGACGATGTCGATTAGCGTGTATAGTAGCAAGGGTCCGCCTCTCCTTACGGATGGGATGGTGCCGCAAATAGCCGAGCCTTCGATAGAACCGCAAGCTCATGCCGCGTCGATAAAGCTTATTTCCGGATTGTCTGCATCACGTCGCTGCGTTCGATCCGCCAGTTAAGCTGCTGCTGACTAGCACCCGGCACGTCGTTGGCCCGGCGCAGAACGATCGTGCCGCGCAGATCGGTGTCCCCCTTGTCCAGGAAATCGACGACCAACGGCGCCACATAAAACGATGTGCCTGCCGCGCTCTGGCTGTCGCCCTTGCCGAACACCAATTCCACCTTGGAGCGGCCGGTGAACGCAGTCTCGATCTGCTCCGGCGTTATATCGGCATCAGAACTCCAGGCCTTCGCCGCATCGTCCCATGCACCCTTGCGCACAGCGTCTGCGAAATAATGCAGCAAACGTTCAGGGTTCTTGCGTTCATCCAGCGCAGCATAATCCAATTGAACAGCTGGTGTGGAGGATTCCGTGGCAAGCGGAGTTTCCAGCTCATCCAGAGAGCTGGCTTCCGTTGCGACGCCGGTTGCAGAGGCATGTGCAAGAGGCTGTTCGTCGGCATCGGGACCACCGCATCCAGTTGCCATAATGCAGAATGACAGTGCCAAACCGAGCGCCAATCGCATCACCTCAAATCCTCTATTATCCGGTCGCCCGCCACATGGGCGCTCAGGCTGCGCGGATCAATGTCCCCGCGCCTTCCTGCGTAAAAATCTCGAGTAGCATGGCATGGGGTACCCGGCCATCAAGAATTACTGCAGCTTCGCACCCGGCATCGACCGCTTGAATACAGGTTTCAAGCTTGGGAATCATGCCACCATAGATTGATCCATCCTCCTGCAAACGCTTGACGTCAGCCGGACGCAGATCGGTAAGCAAATTGCCCTGTTTGTCCAGCACGCCAGCAACATCAGTCAGCAGGAACAACCGCGATGCGTTGAGAGCAGCGGCAATGGCACCGGCCATCGTGTCCGCATTGATATTATAA
>JAZQRJ010000125.1:0-4703 GCA_045629505.1 Novosphingobium sp. | reverse complement strand
TCCCAAGGACAAGCGCGGTGAAAGCCCGTTCTCTACTGACGCGAACCTTCTGCATACCTCCTCCGAAGGCAAGGTTCTGGAAGATCCGTGGGAGGAAACGCCGGACTATGTCTATTCGCGCACGGTCAATCCTGAAGATGCACCTGACGTCCCGGAATACATCACCATCGATTTCGAAAAGGGCGATGGCATTGCGCTGAATGGCGAAGCGATGTCTCCCGCAACTCTGTTGACCGCGCTGAACGAACTGGGCCGCAAACACGGCATTGGACGCCTCGATCTGGTCGAGAACCGGTTCGTTGGCATGAAATCACGTGGCATGTACGAAACGCCAGGTGGCGAAATCTATGCTCGTGCCCATCGCGGAATCGAGCAGATCACGCTCGATCGCGGAGCCGCTCACCTCAAGGATGAGCTTATGCCAAAGTACGCCGAGCTGATCTACAACGGCTTCTGGTTCGCCCCGGAACGCGAGATGTTGCAGGCCGCAATCGATCATAGCCAACTGAAGGTCGGCGGCACCGTCCGCCTCAAGCTTTACAAGGGCAATGCCTCCGTGGTGGGCCGCAAATCGCCTTACAGCCTCTATTCTGAACGCCACGTCACCTTCGAGGACGACGCTGGCGCATACGATCAAAAGGATGCTGCCGGCTTTATCAAGCTCAACGCCTTGCGCCTTCGACTCCTCGCTCAACGAGACAGGTAAGTTCACTTCTACGCGTTGAGTGGAGCTTGAATCAGGGTGAGGTGCGCCTAGTAGGGGTGCCCTCACCGGCTCCCATCTGTAAACAACTGCCTGCGGGCAAAGTTTCGGTTGGGAACATTTATGTACTTGCAGACAGCACTCAAATCAGCAGGCCACCGCGCCAGCATGATGGCTGCGGGATCGCTGATCATAGCTGGAGCTGCTCTTGCTGTGTTGGCCGAAAAGCCCGCTCAAGCTGCTGAAACCTTCAATGCTCAAGCCCAGACGGCGGATGTATTCGAGGATGCCTTCGAACATTACGAGATGAGCGCTCAGGAAGCCGCGCCCGCCCCCGCCATCGCAAAAGCCGTAGAATCCCGTTTCGTAAATGCTCCGGTACAAGCCGAAGTGATCGCTGCCGGCATGGCCAGCTATTATGGAGCGGAACTTGCTGGGCGACGCACCGCCAGTGGTGAACGCTTCAATCCTGAAGAACTGACAGCAGCACACCGCACGCTTCCTTTTGGAACGAAGCTCAGGGTAACTAATCCGCGTACCGGCCAGTTCGTCGTGGTGCGCGTCAACGATCGCGGACCATTTCACGGCAACCGCCTGATCGACCTTTCGCGCGAAGCGGCAGAGCGCATCGGCATCGTGCGCGCCGGAGCCGGTCGCGTTGAGCTGGCGCTCCATCGCTCCTAAGCAATCTTGCATCGTTGAAGGCTGGACCGCCAGGCAACCGAGGGGTCGAGTGCGCCCCTACTCCAATCGCTAACCGCGATCGCTCCAGTCGGTACGGTGTCTTGAACCTGCATTTCGACTGATATTGACATCACACCACCAGCAGAGAGATAAATACCCTCAACGGGCCTATGCGGACGCCCGTTCAGACGGTCGGCGTCCAAGTCCGCTCCACCCGCTGCATTCGCGGCGAAAGGAGCGTTTGGTGACTGGAAAATTGGATACCGTCCTCGGCTCTTCCGCACAGCGCAATAGAGCTGGCGCGCCACCATTTCTTACTCGCACTGCTCTGTTCCTGAAGTTCCTGCGCTTCGGCGCGCTAGCTTTCGGCGGCCCGGTCGCGCAGATCGCCATGGTAAAGCAGGAACTGGTCGACAAAGAAAAGTGGATCGATCAAGCCCGTTTCAACCGGCTGCTCGCGGTGTTGCAGGTCTTGCCGGGACCTGAAGCGCACGAACTTTGCGTCCACCTCGGTATGGTCGCCCGCGGTCGGATCGGAGGAATCCTGGCAGGGCTGGGCTTTATGTTGCCAGGTCTGGTGCTGATGCTCGTGGCTGGCTGGGCTTACGTGACATGGATCGCGGGCGCTGCCGGGATGAGCGGTGCGCTGCTGGGCGTGCAGGTCGTCGTCCTGGCGATCATACTTCGCGCCGTGGTGCGCATCGGCACGCACATCGTGGAGGATTGGTTGCTAGGCGCCATCGCCATCGTCAGTCTTGCAGCCACTCTCACCGGCGTGCCCTTCTGGTTACCGCTGGTGACAGGCGGCGTCATCTATGCCCTGTCACATCGGCCGTGGCTGGCAAGCTTCGCGTTGATCGCGGCAATATGCATTGGACTCGCTTGCCAGTTTATCATTCCCACCCAAAATGCGGGATCTCTCCTCACAAATGCGCCAGTCACCTTATCTGCGCTGTTCTTCGCAGGATTGAAGGGCGGACTTCTGACGTTCGGCGGGGCTTACACAGCCATCCCCTATGTCCGTGCAGACACCGTGGGTCGGGGTTGGGTAAGTGACGCAACATTTCTGGATGGCGTAGCGCTTGCCGGCGTGCTGCCAGCGCCCCTCGTCATATTCGCGACATTTGTGGGCTACGTTGCCGCTGGTCTTGGCGGCGCGCTTGCCATTACCGCAGGCATGTTCTTGCCCGCTTTTGCCTTCTCGCTAATCCTGTACGAGCGACTGGAAAGCGTGATCGATAATCCCGCGATGCATCGCTTGCTCTCAGGCGTAGCTGCGGCAGTGATCGGCGTTATCGCGGCCACGTTTGTAGAGCTGAGCCTTGCAACACAGGCGCGCCTGCCTGTGCCCACGGCAGCCTGGGTATTTTTCGCAGCTGCCGTCTTCGTCGTGTGGCGATTAAAGGGAACCTGGGTGATCCCCGCCGTTGTCGCAGGTGGTGCGCTGGCCGGATGGGCGACGCTTTCCTGATCGGGCAAAAATCCCTCGTGACGTGCGAATGACGATCGTCTTATGTAGCTTGGCTAAGTAGCGCTCGATCAGGTTGTGACCGGCAGCGCCACTCAGCGAAATCGCTGCTCTGCTGACTGGCGCGCCGGATGCAGTTCAAACAATAAAACATGGGGTGGAAGGCTACTTGGCAACTAAGACTGAAGAACCGCTAAAGCATCACAAGGCGACGCAGAGCGAAAAGCTAGTCATAACAGCTTCATCACTGGGGACTGTGTTTGAATGGTATGATTTCTACCTTTACGGCCTGCTAGCCACAATCATATCGGCGCAGTTCTTTTCAGGCGTCAACGAGACAACAGGCTTCATCTTCGCGCTGGGCGCATTTGCGGCCGGCTTTGCTGTGCGACCCTTCGGCGCGGTAGTTTTCGGACGTGTGGGCGATCTTGTCGGGCGCAAATACACCTTCCTTGTCACCATGGGTTTGATGGGGCTTTCTACCTTCGTAGTCGGCTTGCTGCCTTCCTATGCCTCTATCGGCGTTGCCGCTCCGATCCTGCTGGTCATGATGCGACTGGTTCAGGGGCTGGCCCTGGGCGGTGAATATGGGGGAGCTGCCACCTACGTCGCCGAGCACGCGCCAAACCACAAGCGCGGGCTGTACACCAGTTTCATCCAGACGACCGCCACCTTGGGCCTTTTCGCGGCCCTGCTGATCGTGATCGGCACCCGCACGTTGATAGGCGAGGAAGCATTCAGGGATTGGGGATGGCGCGTACCCTTCCTCATTTCGATCATCCTTCTGGGCGTGTCCATGTGGATCCGGATGCAACTGAGCGAAAGCCCGGTCTTCCTGAAGATGAAGGAAGAAGGCACAACCTCCAAGGCGCCGCTTACCGAGGCGTTTGGCCGTTGGGGCAATTTGAAATGGGTGCTGGTGGCATTGCTGGGCGCCGTCGCCGGGCAGGCAGTGGTCTGGTACACTGGCCAGTTTTACGCGATGTTCTTCCTTGAAAAGATGTTGATGGTGGATGGTGCGACCACCAACATCCTGATCGCGATTGCGCTTGCCATCGGCACCCCGTTCTTCATCTTCTTCGGCTGGCTTTCCGACAAGATTGGGCGCAAGCCGATCATCCTTCTTGGCTGCGCTCTTGCGACAGTGACTTATTTCCCGGCTTTCCATCTGCTGTCCGAAGGTGCCAACCCGGCGCTTGCCCGTGCAGCCGCATCTTCGCCGGTAACAGTCGTCACCAATGATGCCGATTGTTCGCTTCAATTCGATCCAGTTGGCAGCAACAAGTTCGATTCCAAAAGCTGCGACATTGCCAAGGCTTACCTTGCGAAGAATGCGATCAGCTACACCACCATTCCCGCTCCTGCTGGCAGCGCGGCGGTGGTGAAGGTTGGCAGCAGGAGCTTCACCGCACCCGATCCATCAAAGATCACCGGCGAAGATCGCACGTCAGCAATCAAGGAATATCAGGGCGAACTGAAGGTCGCGCTTGAAGCTGCGGGATATCCTTCGAAAGCTGATCCCAATGCGATCAACAAGCCTCTGGTCGTCGCCGTACTGACGTATCTCGTGCTGTTGGTGACGATGGTCTACGGCCCGATTGCGGCGTTGCTGGTAGAGCTGTTTCCAACCCGTATCCGATACACTTCCATGTCGCTCCCCTATCACATCGGGAATGGCTGGTTCGGCGGTTTTCTTCCCACCGTGGCGTTCGCCATGGTCGCAGCCACCGGCGATATTTATTACGGCCTGTGGTATCCAATTGTGGTCGCCGGACTGACGGTGATTGTGGGATTGATGTTCCTGCCAGAGACGTTCCGCCGCAACTTAGATGATTAGAGATTTGCAGG
>JAZQRJ010000124.1:0-16046 GCA_045629505.1 Novosphingobium sp. | reverse complement strand
TGCGCAGATCCCATGATTGCATCGATGTCCATTCCGGCAAGAGCTTGCCGCTCTTCCTCCATGGTGGCAATCATTTGCCGGAGCATGTCCTTGAGATCGGTGCGGCTGGTCACGATGTAGTCCTCAAGGTCAATTTCGCGGCAATCATGGCGTCCGCAATTTCGGCTGGCACGAGTGGATATGAGCCTTCGGCCAAAGCCTTTCGAATCTCTTCAACCCGTTCCTGATCGATCGACGGTTCCTGCGCCGTGAATTGCGTACGGCGAACGACTTCAACGTCCTGTTCGCCGTTTGCGACCGGGGTCGCGGGACGCGTGGAAGCTATCGCCGTTACCTTTTCGGTCGTTCGAACCTGGCGCAGAGGCTGGATGTCGATTGGCCGCATTTCACTGCTCCGTAAACACTACGAATCACAACACGACCGTTTGCCGGAAATGTTAAGGGCGCGTGCACAATTTTGCCGGTAGTTATTGCAAATCGACGCGAACGGAGCCGGGCTGCGTGATCTGGGCGCGCATTTCGCTGCCCTTGTTTATGCGAATTCTGATCCATTCCCCGATAGCGCCGCTGTCAATTGCTTCACCGGATTGAGACACGCTGAAACCATCCCCGCGCACGGTTACGGTTACGGCATCACCGCGCAGGACAGCTGGCGCTGCTGCGGGAGACGACGATGGCCCAATTGCGCCTTGAACACGCACGAAGACTCGCCACCCACTTGCATCCGGGCAGCGGACAAGCACGGAATCCTGCCGCGTTCCGTACCAGGAGAGTGTAAGCGGTGCGCCGCACGAGGCCAGCCGCAAGCGCCGGTCAACTGGCACGAAAGTCGCGCCGGCGCTTTCAGGGCTTTGTCCAAGGAAGGAAGCCACCTGCCGGTCCACGGCATCAAGGTTGTGGAATGCCTGTGCGCCGGCATTGCCTGGCATTGTGCAGGTTGCGAGCGCCAGGGCGGCGCCGATTGAACGGAATATCATCGGCTAATTCTCCAGCCTTTGTTGGTCTGTCTGCTTAAGCAATTTGCGTGCCACCGGGTTTGGAGCGGCATCGTAGGTCAACGTGGCGACGACATCTCCCTTTTTCCCACGTTCCACGATCAGGCGTGGTGACAGGCCAGCTTTTTCGGCAGGTGCGGCAAGCGCCATACCCGCCGCGATCAGACGCTGTTCGTCGGATCCGGTGTGCCGAACGAGAATGGTCACGCGCTGGCGATGGTCCTCCGGCTGCGAGGCCAACCAATCCGCGAATGGCGTCACTCCGCGCTCCGGTCGGTAGATCGCCACCGGCTCGGCCGTTGCCACCGCAGCTACGGTTTCGAGGTTTCGCGTCCGGTCGATCTCTGCGTTGGAAAGGTCTGCAGCAGTAAGCATGAAAAGGATGATGGCCAGATCGGCCAACGTGGTTTGCCAGCCTATGCTGCCGCTGCTTGAAATGATCATGCGGCGACCTGCCTTGGGCGCTGCCGTGGCTTCACGCCATCGCGAGAAAGTTCGTGCGTGAGCCAATCGATCAACTGTTGGCGTTGGTCTTCCTCAGCATTGGCGCGACGCTGAAGGAAACGTGCGAGCGGGGCAAACACCATGTTGGCGATGATGAGGCCATAGAACGTGGTGATGATTGCGGTGGGGATCGAACTGCTCAGCATCGATTGTCCAGCCGGGTCAGCCTGCATCTGGCTGAGCGCGATGAGCGTACCGACAAGGCCAAACACTGGCCCCATTTCCGCAGCCTGAAACAAGGTGGCCGCTGCAGTTTCACTAGTCTTTGTGCGGATCGCCTTGTGCGCTTCATGTTTGGCGATGATGGGGGTGAGCGACCTCTGCTCAATAAGAGCGTCGGTCATTTCGTCGAACTCCCGGTCGCCAAAATGATGCGGCTCTGCCCGCAGCAGCCCATCAATCTGAATATCCTGGATTTGCAGGGCCAGTTCTGCGCGCGCCTGGTTGGCGTCGAAGCCGGGCCGTAGCGCGCTGGCAAGGCTGCCCAGCGTCACCATGCAATCGTGCAGGCCACAGCGCAGCACTGTGGCAAGGAGGGTTCCTCCCACCACGATGGCAGCGGACGTGCTGTCCAGCAGATTGGCGTAATTCATTGCGCGCGTTCCCTTCCTGTCTGAGAACGGCGTTCGGGCGGAATGTTTAGCCGGTGGCCGACATTTGCCGCTTTCGGGCAAGAATTTGCCGGTTTTGCCGTGCGGCAGCACTTTGCCGCTACCGGTATTATGCCGGGAATATCCGATGAAACCCGCGTAAATCTTCCGAATTTCAAATCTGGCACGCTGTTTGCTTATTACCTTGCGCACAATTGGAGTGACGCTGATGAGCAGCAGCATATTCGGAATTCATGGAGCCGCGCTGGAATTGCGTTCGCAGCGCATGGGGCTTCTGACCTCGAACATCGCCAATGCAGGCACACCCGGTTACAAAGCTCGCGACATTGACTTTGCCTCCGCGCTGAAGGCGCGCATGGAAGGTGCCCAGACGGATCAGGCAGCGAACGCCGCAACTGTCTATCGCGTACCGGTCATGCCCACTATGGATGGCAATACAGTTGAAATGGCAACCGAGCAGACCGCCTTCGCCGAAAACGCCATTGGATATTCGGCCACACTGTCCTTCATTCAGGGGCGCCTCGACACCCTGACTCGCGCGATGAAGGGTGATTGACGATGGCTGATCGGATGAATGTTTTCACGGTCGCCCAGCGGGCCATGTCAGCGCAGTTGGTGCGTATGAACGCGGCGGCCTCCAATCTTGCCAACGCGGGCAGTGTCACCGGCAATCAGAACGATGCTTATCGCCCGATGCGTGCGGCTTTCGCTACCGAGCTGGATCAGGCCAGCGGCCTGGCGACCGTCCGCGTGGGCGCGATAGTCCGCAGCGAGGCAGAACCTATCAAGCGTTACGAACCCGGCAATCCGCTTTCCGACGAGGAAGGCAACGTCTTTGCCGCTCCGGTCGATGAGAATGCCGAGATGGTCGAGATGCTCGAAAGTGCGCGCCAGTACCAGAACATGGTCGAGGCGCTGCAAACGGCCAAACAACTCATGCTCGATACGATGAGGATCAAATGACGGTAAGTTCAGTCTACGGTTCGTATGCCGCTACCAATACGCCGGCGGCCGAGAGGGCGGGCGGTTATGCCTCGTTGGATCAGGGCGATTTCCTGAAACTGCTGACGGTGCAGATGCAGCAGCAGGACCCTTTCAACCCTGTCGATAACACGCAGATGCTGGCCCAGATGGCCCAGTTCTCGTCGCTCGCGGGCATCAGCGAGATGGGCAGCACGCTCAGCTCGATCGCAGCCAAGCTCGATGATCTGCTTACGCTGCAACACGGCAGTGGCGCGGCTTCCCAGGAACCTCAGCCTTAATTCTGTTGAATTTTCAGGAGAACAACAATGTCCTTTTACACTTCGCTGACTGGTTTGAAAAACGCCCAGACCGATCTGGGCGTGATCTCGCACAACATCGCCAACGTTGAAACGACCGGCTTCAAGAAGGGCCGCACCGATTTTGCAGACGTGGTGGCCAGTTCAGGATTCACGAACCCGCGCATGATCCAGGGACTGGGTTCCACCGTGAAGAGCATCACGCAGAACTTTGCCACCGGCCCTATCGAACAGACCGGATCCTCGCTTGATCTGGCGATCAATGGTGACGGTTTCTTCACGACCCGTTCCGAAGTCACCGACCAGACTTTCTACACCCGTAACGGCAGCTTCGGCGTCGATGACGAAGGTTACATCCTCGATAGTTCCGACCTCCGATTGCAGGGTTACCCCGTCGATACGGCCGGTGTTGCCACGTCTAACACGCCACAAGACCTTCAAATCCCCGCGACCAACAGCACTGGGGCCGGTTTTGCAGGCGTGACAATCGGCGGCAACGGCAATGTCGTCGCTTCCTATGATGATGGATCGAACACGATCGTAGGCAAGGTGGCGCTGGCATCTTTCATCGCGCCCACGGGCCTGCGCCAGGTTGGCTCATCGAACTGGCAGGTGACGGGCCTCTCCGGCAATCCTGAATATGGCAACCCGGCCGAAGGCAGGTACGGTGCGCTTTTGGCTGGTTCGCTGGAACGGTCCAACGTCGATATCGCCGAGGAACTCGTCAGCCTGATCACCGCGCAGCGCAATTTCCAGGCGAACGCAAAGGCGATCGATACGGCCACACAGATTTCGCAAGCCGTCATGAACCTGCGGACCTGATGATCGCATACGCCAAGCACGTTCGGAGACTTAAATGGACCGGCTGATCTACACTGCGGTTTCGGGCATGGCGGATTCGATGATCCGCCAAGGCGCGATCGCAAGCAACTTGGCCAATGGGCAGACCATCGGTTTTCGCGCCGAGACGTTCGATTCAACACCGATCACGGTAAAGAGTCCGCAGTCTCTCGACGCGCGGATCATGGTCACGACTGGCGTGCTTGGCGCGGATATGACGGCCGGTTCCATCGTTCAGACTGGCGGCGCGCTCGATATCGCGCTGCAAGGCGATACCATGCTCGCCATTCAGAGCATGGACGGCAAGGAAGCCTATACGCGGCGGGGCGATCTTTCGGTCTCTCCCGCAGGCATCCTCGTCAACGGTGATGGTCGTCCGGTTGTGGGATCCGGCGGCCCCATCAGCATTCCGCCCGGATCGGAAGTTTTGATCGGGCAAGACGGTAGCGTGCTTTTGGCGGACCCGGAAAACCGCGATCTGCCGCCGCAGGCAGTCGATCGCATCAAGATCGCCAATTGGCAGGGCAGCTCAATCGTCAAAGGGGTGGACGGCTTTTTTCGCGTCCGCGGTGGCGGCATTCTGCCTGCTGACGAGGAGGCCCAAGTCATCACGGGCGCCCTCGAAAAGTCCAACGTCGATGTCACCAGCATTCTTGTCCAGATGGTCGAAGCGCAGCGGCTCTTCGATATGCGAACCAAACTCGTCGCTACCGCCAAAGAGCTGGACGAGGGCGGTGCCAGCCTGATGCGCCTGTAATTTCCAAAAGGTAGACTGATCTATGCCAAATTCTGCTTTGCAAGTGGCCCGTACCGGCCTTGAAGCGCAAGATTCGCGGATGCGCGTGATCGCCAACAACCTCGCGAACGTCGGTACTACGGGGTTCAAGAAAGACCGTGCGAATTTCGCCACGCTTGCTTACCAGAACCTGCGCGTTGCCGGTCAGCAATCCAGTGCTGAGACCAGCTATGCCACCGGTCTGAACCTGGGCACCGGCGTTGCGGTGCAGTCCACCAGCCGCATCGTCACGCAGGGCACCCTGTCGAACACGGGCAACTCGCTGGACATGGCTCTTGATGGCGAGGGGTACTTTCAAGTCGAGCTGCCCGGCGGCAAGACCGGCTACACCCGCGCGGGTAACTTTACCCGTTCCGCTGAGGGTGAGCTTGTCACCATGCAGGGCTATCGCGTTATGCCCGGCATCACCGTTCCTGAAGGCTCTCTGGCCATTTCGGTTTCACCTGATGGCATGGTTTCGGCCACGACCAGTGACAACACTGAAGGGACTGAACTGGGCCAGATCCAGCTTGCCTCGTTCACCAACCCGGCTGGGCTCCAGACGATCGGCGACAACTTCCTGCTTGAAACGGGAGCCAGCGGCGCGCCGCAGGTCGGCCCTCCCGGTGAGCAGGGCCGGGGCAACATCCATCAGGGAATGCTGGAAGGCTCCAACGTCAATGTCGTCGAGGAACTTGTCGACATGATCGAATGCCAGCGTGCGTACGAGATCAATTCCAAGATGATCTCCGCCGTCGACGAAATGCTTCGCAATGCCAACCAGACGATCTGACGCCGTGCGCACTCTTCGCATCGCCCTTGCCGCGCTCGCCTTTGGCGCATCAGCTGCAGCTTATGCTGCCAAGCCGGCGCCGGGCTACGAAGCAGCCTTGCCAGATGCGCTTCCGGCTGCTCCGGCGATGGCCACCGGCGGCATCTTCAACGTCAATGCCGGGTACGCCCCACTGCACACGGGCAACCGCGCCTCACGCGTTGGCGATCCGCTGACGATCCTCCTGGTCGAAAATACTCGCAGCACAAAAGCCGCGGGATCGCAGACTGGTCGCGACGGCGGATTTGCCCTGAAACCGCCCAAGAGCGGGCCGTTCGGGTTCCTCGATCCCAATGCCCTTAATGCATCGGGGGACTCCTCGTTCAAAGGGCAGGGCACGGCCTCCCAATCGAACACATTCTCAAGCCAGCTTGGCGTCACGATTGCCGAAGTGCGGCCCAACGGAACCGCTCTGGTCAAAGGCGAAAAGCGCCTGATGCTGAGCCAGGGCGAGGAATGGGTGCAGTTCTCCGGCATCGTTCGGATAAGCGATATCGATGAGGACAACCGCATCGTCTCGTCCCGCGTTGCTGATGCCCGTGTTAATTACGCCGGCAAGGGATCGATCCAGCGCGCCGGCCGCGAAGGCTGGTTGCTGCGCTTCTTCAACGCGATCACGCCTTTCTGATCGGAACAGACAATGTCCAGATTTGCCACTCTTCTGCTTGCTCTTACCGCGATCTTTGTCGCGGCCGTGCCCGCGCATGCGCAGAGGATGCGTGATCTGGGCGAATTTCAGGGCGTGCGGACCAACCAGCTCACCGGATATGGCATTGTTGTGGGCCTTGATGGAACGGGTGACGATAACCTTGAATATCTGACCCAGGCCGCGCGTGGCATGTCGGGCCGACTGGGTCTTCAGCTTCCGCCGGGAGTTAGCCCTGGCCTCAAGAACGCGGCGGCGGTGATCGTCACAGCCGATCTGCCGGCATTCGCCAAGCCCGGCCAGCGCATTGACGTGACCGTGTCCACCATGGGGAAGGCAAAGAGCCTACGCGGCGGGTCGCTTGTCATGACCGCCCTTTATGGTGCGGACGGCCAGATCTACGCGATGGCGCAAGGCAATCTTGCCGTAGGCGGACTTGGCGTTTCGGGCCGCGATGGCTCCAAGTTGACGGTGAACGTGCCCACAGTCGGCCGCATCGCTAGCGGTGGCAGCGTTGAGCGCGCGGTGGCGACAGGCTTCGACAGCGGCGAATATCTGCGCTGGAACCTCTACGACTCCGATTTCCTGAATGCGACCCGCGTACGTGATGCAATCAATTCTCGCTATCCCGGGACTGCGGTGATCGAAGATGGCGTGACGTTGGCGCTGCGCTTGCCCCTGGATTCAGATGCGCGGGCAAGCATGATGGCGCGGCTGGAAATGCTGGAGATAAAAACGGCGGAAAGCCGGGCGAAAGTGATCGTCAACAGCCGCACCGGCACCGTTGTCATCAACAGCGCCGTTCGCCTTGCGCCCGCCGCGATCAGCCACGGCAAGCTAGTGGTGCGTGTGGAGGAGGATGAGCGCGTGGTTCAACCTAACGCTTTCAGCCGGGGGCAGACCGCAACAGAGCAGAACAGCGAGGTCAGCGCCGATGAGCAGGGTGCCCATATCGCCCACTTCCAGCCCGGCGCATCGTTGTCCAAGTTGGTTGACGCCCTTAATAAGTTGGGCGTCACGCCGTCTGATCTGGTGGCGATCCTTGAATCGCTGAAGCAGGCAGGTGCTCTCAATGCGGAAATGGTGGTGATATGACGATGACCTCGACAATCGGCTCCGCCATTTCTTTGAGCGCGCCCAAGGTTGACGAACGGGAAGGGCTTTCAAAAGCTGCCACCCAGTTCGAGGCGATCTTCCTGCGCCAGATGCTTGCCGCTGCGCGCAAGTCCGACTTTGGCAATGAACTGTTCCAGAGCCAGGGCACCGATACTTTCCGCCAGATGATGGACGATCGCTTTGCCGATATTATGGCCGAAAGCGGTTCGCTCGGCTTTGCTCGGACTATCGAGACACGTCTGGCCGAACAGTTGAACGTGCCGGCTTCCGGCACGGCGATCGGGAAATAAACAGTGGCTTCGGACCTGCTCTCCATTGCGGCTTCGGGAGCCAAGGCAGCGCGCTCCGCGCTTGACGTAACGGCGCAAAACATCGCCAACGCTTCAACCGAAGGGTATGTGCGCCGCTCCGCAAAACTCGCGGAAGTTTTTGCGCCTAGCGTGTTCGGGCAGAATGGCGATGCTTCACTTTCCGGTGTTCGGCTTGAGCGGGTGGTGCGCAATGTGGACCTGTTCCGGCTGGCCGAGGCACGCCGTACCACATCCGACGCAACGCGCGCGGGGGCAGAGCTTGGCGGCCTTCAGAACATCGAAGCGGCTATTGAGAATGCGCGGGTTTACGACGGGATACTGGACTTCGAAAGCTCGCTGGAAGCGCTCACAGCCGATCCAATAAACCCTTCGCTGCGGGCGGCCGTGCTGGAAAGTGCGCAGACCATGGCGCGCAGCTTTAACGTCGCTGCCAACTCTCTCGATGCCGTGGGAGACAGCCTGCATTTCGCTGCTGCGGCGGGCATCGATGAAGTGAACACTTATGCGACGGAATTGGCCCGGATAAACCTGCGCCTAGCGCGCGCGCAGAACGGCAGCACCGATCAGTCATCGTTGCTCGATCAGCGTGACCTCATGCTCCAGAAGCTAAGCGGTCTTGCCGATATTCGCGTGACTGTTGCCACCGATTTCATGGTTGAAGTGAAGTTGGGCACGGGCGGCGCACTTCCGCTGGTGAACGGAGGCGTTACGGCCCAGCTGGAATCCGCAACGGCGGCGGACGGCACGCTTTCATTCACGGTCGGCGGCTCACCGGTAGCCTTTTCGGGCGGTGAACTGGCCGGGCACCAGCAGGGCCTGGCGCACTTGCGCGATTACCAGGCTAGCCTTGATGACGTTGTGACCAACCTCATCAGCGTGGTCAATGGGATGCAGACTTCAGGCGCTGCGCTGGATGGTTCCGCCGGGCAGCCGCTGTTGACAGGGAGCGGGGCAGGCAATGTTGCGGTTGCGCTGACCAGTCCCGGCGATCTCGCTACCGCGCCCGCCGGCTCCCCGGCAGGTTCGCGCGATGCGAGAAACCTCACCGCATTTCGGGAGGCTATGTCGAACGGGCAGATCGCAGCCGGGATGAGTGCGGTGATCTTCTCGATATCGAGCAAGGTTTCGGGCCTTTCCACGACGCGTGACGCGCTGGATGCCATTGCATCATCTGCGAGCATCGCCCTGCAGACACAGGCCGGCGTCGATCTGGACCACGAAGCGGTCAACCTGATCCGGTTCCAGCAAGCATTCCAGGCATCCGGCCGCGTGATGCAGGTCTCTTCTGACCTGTTCGATACATTGCTCGCAATCAGGTGAGGGGCCAATGACGATCCTTTCCACCAGCGCCTTCTATGAACGTGCCAACCTCAACATGACGACCCTGCGCAAGCAGGCCGAAGGTCTGCAGGCCCAGCTTTCCAGTGGGCAGCGGATCAACAAATCGTCCGATGATCCTGTGGCGGCGGCTCGGCTGCGTGAACTGGCGCGTTCCGAAGGGCTGGCCAAGGTCAACGTTGCTAATGCCAATCGGGCGATCTCCGATCTGACGCTGGCCGACAGTGCTCTTCAGGAAATCGCGGACAATCTTATCCGCGTGCAGGAGCTTACGACGCAGGCGGCAACAGGGACGCTCAGCGATGCCCAGCGCGCCTCAATCGGTGAGCAGATCGCCAATATCCGCAGCAACATGGTCGCACTGGTCAATTCAAAGGATAGCTCTGGGCACGCGCTGTTCGGCGGGGAGGCGGCAGGTCCGGCCTATACGCTCGATGGTTCGGGCAACGCGGTTTATACCGGCACAGCCAGTTCTGATGAATTGCCGCTTGGTGATGGCCAGACCGTGCTGCGCGGTGTTACCGGGCCAGAGTTTATGAACTTCACCCATGGCGGAGTTTCGACGGATCTATTCGCCGTTCTGGGCAATCTTGCCGCCGCGCTGCAGGGCGGTGGCGCCGATGCAACCGGGGTGGCCAGCGCGACGCTTGAGGCGCTGAATGCCGGGCTGGAAAAGATCAACACTACGCAGACTGTGATCGGCGCACGCATGAACTGGGTCGATCTTAATATCGATCGCAATGTTCGGCAGGGCGAATTGCGCGCCGATGAAACTGCGTCGAAGGGCGGCGTCGATGCCGCCACTACCATCACTCAGTTGCAGCAGATTCTGACGGTTCTGGAAGCAAGCCAGGCCAGCTTTGTAAAACTGTCCAGCATGTCGCTGTTCGAAGTGATCCGCTGATAAATACGATACCGATTAAGGGGTTCAGGGAATGTTTGCAGTTATCGGGATTATCATCCTGATCGTCATGGTCTTTGGCGGCTTTGCGTTGACAGGCGGCGCGCTTGGCCCCGTCATGCATGCCCTGCCGCACGAAATGTTGATCATCGGCGGTGCGGCGGCTGGCGCGGTGGTGGCGGGCAACTCCATGCATGAACTTAAGGCGTTGGGCGGCGGTCTGGCCAAGGTGTTCAAGGGGCCGAAGCATAGTAAGCAGGATCACATCGACGCGATTGTGCTGACGACGAAGTTGATGCGTATACTGCGGTCAGACGGCCCCGTCGCTCTGGAAGTGCATGTGCAAGAGCCGCAGAACTCAGCGATCTTTGCAGAATTTCCCAAGCTCTTGGCGAACGAGCCACTGATTTCTCTGATCTGCGATACGCTGACCCTTATCGTCGTATCATCCGGCACGTTGGAAACGCATGCCGTGGAAGAAGTGATGGACAATGCGATGAAGACGCATTTCAATGAAATGCACGAGCCGCAGCACGCCTTGCAGAACCTTGCCGACGCGCTTCCAGCGCTGGGTATTGTCGCGGCCGTATTGGGCGTGGTGAAGACCATGGGATCGATTGATGAACCGCCGTCCGTTCTGGGCGGGATGATCGGTTCGGCGTTGGTCGGGACGTTTCTGGGCGTTTTGCTCGCCTACGGTATCGTTGGACCGCTGGCCGGTCGTCTCAAGCAGGTGATCGAGCAGGACGAGCAGATGTTTCACGCGGTAAAGCAGGTCATCATTTCCTCGCTGCATGGCTGGCCGCAGCCCCTCGTTGTCGAATCCGCGCGGTCCGGGCTTGGCCATGCCTTCCGCCCCGGCCTGACGGAACTTCTCGACAGTTTGAGGGGACGCTGAGATGGCTGCAGCCAAGCGTGGGCGCAATGATCCGCCGCCACCTCCAGTTATCGTCAAGAAGGTGATCGTCACCAATGGTGGCGGTCATCATGGCGGCGCATGGAAGGTGGCTTATGCTGACTTCGTGACCGCAATGATGGCGTTCTTCCTGCTGCTGTGGCTGCTGGGCGCGACCCAGGAGGATCAGCGCAAGGGATTGGCTGATTATTTCACCCCCACGCTGGTAAAACTGCGTGAGGAAAGCGCTGGCGCCAACGGAATGCTGGGCGGCGATTCCATCGTTGCGGTGGATAACTATCCGAACCGTCAGGGTCAGACCGGATCGCTTGCTCTCACGGTTCCTCGTGATGCGAGCGGAGGGGTCAAGGATGGCGCGACGCGCGAGAAAAAGGTTAGCGAACTGCGTGAACGCCTTGAGGAAAAACTTGCAGCTTCGGAACAACTTAAGCGCCTGATGCAGCAGGTTCGCTTGGTGGATACGACCGAGGGCATTCGGATCGATCTGGTGGACGATGCGGACTTTTCAATGTTTCAGCTGGGCACAACGGTTTTGACCGGCGAGGCAACGAAGCTTCTGGGCGCCATCTCCGATACTGTCTCGCCCGAAAAGGGCGGTCTAACCATTCGTGGGCATACCGATGCTCTTCCGTGGAGGAGCGGCGGGGGCAACAACTGGGCGCTTTCGGCGGGTCGGGCGGAATCAACGCGACAGGCACTGATGCGCGACGGAATTGGCCATACGCGTTTTCAGCGGATTGAAGGCGTGGCTGATCGCGAGCTGCTGATTAAGGACAATCCGCAAGATCCCCGCAACAGGAGGATTTCGATCCTGCTTTCGAATTGATCTGTTGGACGAACAGTCCGGCTTGTCCCGCCGTTCTGTTCTCTGGCAAAGCAGGTCAATGATGAATCACAATTTTCCGGGCGGATCGAATGACGGGGCCTGAGCGTCTTACCGAAGGAGAACTGGCTGCTTTCCTCCCGGCGGGAGGACATGCATTTGTTTCCTCCTGCTCTGCCGAAAGCCAAGTACTTGCCGATCAAGTGGCGATGGCCGGCAATGCCCTTAAAGATCGCGTCTTTTCCGGTATCTTCATCGCCGGGCTGAACCGGCGAGTGTGGGCAGCAGGGGAACGCAGCCGCACGGTTACATTTTTCCAGACGCCAGAGCTGAAAGCGCACGGCACGCGCAACCGTTTTCTGCCATATTGTTACAGCGATATCGTTCGCTGGTATGCGGCCAATCCGCCCGATGCCGTGCTGCTGATGGTTTCTCCGCCCGACGAAAATGGGATGTGCAGCTTTGGCGCCGATCCGGCTTACAGCGCTGACTTGTGGCGCAAGGCGCCGGTCCGCATTGCTCATATTAATCCGGCCATGCCCCGCACGGCGGGCGATCCGGGGATACCGTACTCCGAGATCGCGGCTGTGATCGAGGCGGAGCAGCCGCTGCTAACTATGGTCGCACCTACGTCAGACCCGGTAACTGATATGATTGCCGCGAATGTTGCCGCATGGATTCCCGATTATGCTACGCTGCAGACCGGCCTTGGCAAGCTGCCGGATGCGGTGCTGGACGGGCTGCATGATCGGAAAGGCCTGCGGTTCCATACCGGACTGATCGGCGACGCGGGGCTGAGGCTGGTACTGTCAGACGCGATGGCAGATGGCGCTTCGGCGGTGGTTGGGTGCGCGATCGGCAGTAAAGAGCTGTACGACGGGCTGGAACATCCCCGCTTCGATCTTCGGCCGGTTTCGGTGACTCATGATCTCGCCACTTTGATGCGCATCGAAAGGCTGAGAACGGTCAATTCTGCCATGACCATCGATCTCTTCGGTCAGGCTTTTGCGGAGGTTGGCCCGGCCGGTTTCATGTCAGGACCAGGCGGCGCGATAGATTTTGCGCGCGGTGCAAGGGCGGGTGCAGATGGACTGCGCATCGTCGCGCTGCCTTCCAGCGCCAAGGGCAACAGCCGGATCGTGTCTCCCGCTGCCACAACCGGTCCTGTTTCGCTGGGCCGGTTTGACGTCGACATTGTGGCGACGGAGCACGGATCGGCAGATCTGCGAGGCAAGGACTATCACGAGAGAGCAGCAGCCCTAATCGCAATCGCTGCGCCGGACCATCGGGACGCTTTGGAGCGAGACTGGGCGGAGATAGCGCGGCTGATCTGATCCGCGCTCACTCTTCCGAGAAAAACCCCATGATGGCTTTGGCCACGATCTCCGGTTGATTGAACTGAACCCAGTGTCCGGCATCTGGCACTACCGTAAGGCGTGCATCGCGAAACAGGGCGAGCAGTTCCTCATTGGGCGGCGAGGCCCAGCTTTGCGCGCCATAGATATGTAGAACCGGCCCTTCGATTGCTTGCCAGAACGGCTGCTGCGGCTGCATCTGTTCGTTCGCTGCTTGCCAGCGAGTGAGCGGGTCGAATTTCCATGACCAACCGCCTTCCACCTTTCGCATGTTTGTGCGCACGAACAGTTCGGCTTGTGCCGGAGTCAGCCGCTTCTTGCGGTCGGCAAGCTGCTTGGCAATGCGGCCCTCCAGATCGGGGTGGACCGCAACATTCCTTTCCGCGCGCAGTCGTGCCTGAAGCCAAAGGCCGAGTTTTTCATTCGGTGACCCGAGCGACCGGATGCGCCGCTTTTCCAGCCAGTCGCGCATGTTGGGATCGATGTCATCGGGCGGATTGGATTCCGATCCCGTTCCTTCAATGGCAACCAGGGCGGCGATGGCTGCGGGCATAGCGCCCATCAATTGCAGGCTGAGCCGGGCTCCCATTGAATGGCCTACTACCCGCGCAGGCCAGCCGGGCACATCTTTCAGAAAACGGGCAATATCGCCAAGATAGGATTCCGGCAGGTAATCACCCGTCGATGACCAGTCGCTGTCACCGTGCCCGCGCAGATCCAGCCCAAAGACGTGGAACCGTTTCGACAGACGAACGGCGACGTCTCCCCAGGTTTCCGCATTATCCAACCCGCCATGGATCAGGACCAGCGGTGGGCGATCCGCATCTCCCCAGGTAACATAACGGAGCCGATGGGTTGGCAGATAGTAGTGATGCGTCGTCGCACTCGAACCTGCAAGGTTCATGCAAGATTCCTCCCCCAGTGTTCTCCGGCTTGTGTATCCAGATGACGCTTGCCGGAAGCCTATGTAGCGTTGGGCCGCGACGCTAGCTGAAATTGGCGCATATCAATGTGTTCATTAGGTAAGCCAGACGTTTTCTGCATGGCGGCCGATAAAGGTAATTTTAAGGTTGTCGTGCGACTGTCAGGCATGATCGATCGATATGTATCCCTTGTGTCTCGCAGCCTGCGTGGGGTGCTGAGCGACGTCAGGGCGGGTGTCGGGATTATTGTGGCGCTCTCCATTCCCGTGGTCATCGGCTCTGCCGGCCTAGTGGTTGATCTCAATCGCGGGCTTCAACAGCGAGTCATCAATCAGCGCGCGGCCGATATGGCAGCCTTGGGTGCAGCAATGGCGTACAAGGCGAGTTCGAACGCCAGTGTACTCGATCCCACGGCAGAGGATATCGTGCGGATCAACGGTGCGACTAGCGCGGATGTGACGGCGGCGGTTGTCGCCGATTTTCCCAACGCTGGTGATCAATCGGTGCGCGTGGATGTGGTTACGGAAGTTCCATACACATTAGCGCGAGTGCTTGGACTTTCGGGCGCTTACGAAGTGACTTCCCAGTCGTTTGCCTCGCTCACTGCGGCGAAAACGACGCCACCATATGATGCACCATGCATTCTTGCGCTTTCCAGCAGCAACAGCGCGATTTCGGTTACCGGCGGCGCATCGATCTCTGCCGCTGATTGTACGGTTGCGGCAGTCGGAGGGATCAATAACAGCGGAACCCTGATCCAAGGTCACGACATTGTTGCGGGCACTGGCAACATTACGAATGACTGGGGCACACTGACGGCAAACACGCTGCGCTATGGGGGAAGCTTTAGCAATCCCGCGTGGAACAACAATGTTCCGGCAGCAAACAAGCGTGTCAATCAGGCTACGACGCTGGTGGACCCGTGGGCGAACAGCACTGACCTGGCCGATGCGCGTGCCTTGCTAGGCACTCCCTCTGGCAACCCGGCTACGCTGACCAATCCTGTGACGCCAAGTGGTGCGAACTGGGATTTCAATTATTCGCCGTCTGCTCCCCTCTCTGCATGGCGGACCAGCGAAAAGGTCTACAATGTTCCCGCAGGTAATTACACGATCGGGAAGTTGACGATAGCGGGCGATATAACGGTCAACTTTGCCAATGGATCAAACATTACTATCGCGAACGGATTCAGCAACGGCGGTAAAGCAGTCAATTTCGGCAACTCGAACGTCCGTGTAAACGGAGGCTTCGATTCCGGATCGAGCGGAGTGACGTTCGGTGACGGCATATTGCACATCGGCAGTGGCACCGTGAAGTTCGCTGGCACCAACCGAAAAGGCAACGGCGATGTCATCATCAATGCCCCCTTGGTAATGGGCGGCGGCCAATCGTTCGACATGGGTAACGGAAATCACTACTTCGGTGCAGTAACTCTCGGAGGCGGCGGGTTCGCAACTATGGGCACCGGCAATTTTCGCGCGGTGAACGGCGTGAAGGTTGAAGGCGGCAGCGAGCTTTCGATGGGCAATGGCAATGTTGAGCTTGGCAAGAATGCTTCGACAGGCCGGTCTATCGATCTGGACGGCAGTGGCCGATTCCTGATGGGTAATGGCACATTCAGTGCCAACGGTCATATCAACACGCTTGGCGGCAGCGCGCTGGTGTTTGGGAAAACTGCCAACCATTACATCAACGGCAACATGACGATCGGCGGCGCCGTGCTGTTCGGGGCGGGCCGTTATACCATCAATGGCAATTTCACCAACGGCACCGGTGGGACGGTTTGGCCCTATACTGACAAGAAAGGCCGGGTGTACGGAAATACCCTGGAAGGTGTGTCGGTTGCGGGGTTCGATCAGGTAGGGATCAACGTCACGTTC
>JAZQRJ010000123.1:0-20191 GCA_045629505.1 Novosphingobium sp. | reverse complement strand
GCGCGATTCGTGGAGCAGCGAAACGGCAGCCGCGCTGTTCCCCGTGCCGATGTACGCAAGCGCAAGGCTGAGCGCAGTGCGGGCGCTGGCATCACCCAAATGCCGCGCGTCTTCAAAGGTGGTAACTGCCGATTCGAAACGGCCGGCGTTCAGATAGGCATTTGCCAGTGCAAGACGCGATGCAGCATCCTGCGGTTGCTTCGCGACCATGGCCTCGGCCTTGGCAACTGCCTTTGACACTCCGGCCTGCACTTCTGCCTTGGGGGCGGAGCTGTTCATCGCCACCGGGCCAGAGCTTGCACAGCCAGCACCCAGTACAGCCGCCAGGGCGGTGCAGATCGCGGTTTGCGTGGCGCTGTAGTTTTGGCGTGGGCTTGCCATCGGGTCTCTACCTTTCGGGTTTCAGCAGCGCTTGCCGGCTTTGCCTGCCGTTGGCTGGAGTTCAGGCATTTGCATAAGCAGGGAATCAAGCGCTTCGGTGGGCAGTTGCTGCGCGCTGCGCTGCTGCAACAAACATGCATGCCGCAGCTTGAAGTGTCGTTCGGAATCAATGCGCAGAGTGAACGCGGCGCGCTTTACCGGTGCTGGATCAGCAGCTGGCACGTCGGGTTTCGACAGAGCAACGGCCTCCCTGTTTGGCATCGGCACGACACCCGCTGGTGGGGCCGGCTCCCCATTAGGTTCGCCGATGTTATTGCAACTTAAGTCGTTCCAGCCCAAGTCCTCATCCAGCGCATAGGGCGTGGCGGACCGATAATCGATAAGCGGCGCGACTTGCGGCCGCATCGCGGGCCTGGCACTTCCCTTGCGAGCAAGGAGGCTGGGCGTAAGTGAAGCGAAAGGCTTTGGCTCCGGCACTGCAAGCGCCTCAGGAACCGGCAACCCGGCGGCCGAAACCACCTTGCGGGCGGCTACCTCCCGACAAGACCGCAGGTCCAGCGGGAGCGGCGAACACGGTGCGGCGGAAATTCTTTTCCAGTCGGTCCGCGATGTAGTTCCACAAGGTCCCGACTTCATTAGCGGAACGACCTTCTGGATCCACTTCCATAACGGTGCGCCCATCGATCATCGATGCGGCAAAGTCCGTGCGGTGGTGAAGCGTGATCGGAGCCACGGTGCCATGCTGCGATAGGGCTACTGCGGCTTCGCCCGTGATCCGTGCCTTGGGCGTGGCTGCATTCACGACGAACAGCAACGGTTTGCCCGCGCGTTCGCAAAGGTCGACGGTCGCACCCACGGCGCGAAGATCGTGCGGGCTGGGCCGAGTCGGCACGACGATCAGTTCGGCGACCGCAATCACGCTCTGGATCGCCATGGTAATCGCAGGCGGCGTGTCGATCACGGCAGTCTTGAATCCCTGTTCGCGCAGTGCCTGAAGGTCGCTGGCTAGCCGAGCAACAGTCGTTTGGGCGAAAGCGGGGTATTCGGCTTCACGCTCGTTCCACCAATCTGCAAGCGAGCCTTGGGGATCGATATCGATCAGAACCACCGGGCCCGCCCCGGCACGCTGGGCCTGCACGGCAAGATGGCCGGAGAGCGTGGTCTTGCCAGATCCACCTTTCTGCGATGCCAATGCGAGTACGCGCAATGCCTTAGCCCCCTACAAGATCAACCGGATAAGTCCCTAGTTGATCAGGAAATCGCAGATCGTTCCTAATTTTAAGTTAACGATAGCGATCCCGCCCTCTTCAGTTTTGGAGACGCCAGACCTTGCGCAAGTATAAGTATTTATTCACTGCCTTGGCTAAATATAGCAGCGGCAGCATTCTGCCCGGTGACGGGGCGTTTTCAGCGCGCATGCCGTAGAATCGGGCTTGCCTAGTCCGGCATAGGAGCAACACGTGCGCGTAGAAAATTCGTGGGCTTATCGTTTCGTCGTCCTGACAGGGTTAACGATGCTGATATGCGCTAAACCAGTGATGGCTGATGTGAAGGCTGGCGTCGATGCGTGGTCAGTGGGTGATTTCAACGCCGCTGTTCGCGAATGGAAGGGGCCAGCAGAAAAGGGTGATCCCGACGCGCAGTTCAACATGGCGCAGGCATACAAGCTGGGACGCGGCGTTTCTCCCGATCTAGGCAAGGCGGAGGATTTTTTTGCCAAGGCATCAAAGCAGGGGCACCGGGAAGCGGGCGATAATCTTGGCCTGATCCTGTTCCAGCGCGGAGAGCGTGAGCGGGCCATGCCCTATATCCAGTCCGCTTCCAGTCGGGGCGATCCGCGCGCGCACTACATTCTCGGCCTCGCCTATTTCAACGGTGATGGCATGGCCAAGGATTGGGAGCGCGCCTATGCGCTGATGAGCCTGGCACTGCAGGCAAACCTGCCACAAGCTGCAAACGCGCTTACCCAGATGGACAAGCACATACCGCTGGAACAGCGACAACGCGGCGTCGCTCTTGCCAGTGTTATTGCTGCCGAGACTGATGCAAACCGGCTACGGCAGATCGCGGCTGCCGACCTTGCGATCACGGGCGGTAAGTCGGCGGGGACGGGCAAGGTTTCAGTCCCTGCCAAATCTGAGAGGTCGTCCCACTCATCCGCTGGAGCTGATTTTGTGCCGAAGCCCGCCACCCCGAAGCAAACGGTGCCAGCCAGCGCAGCAAAGCCCACCGGCTCCCCCAAGCCCAGTGCTGAGCCAGTCTCGGCAAAGAACGCTCCATCCGCTGCTAGCGGTCCGTGGAAGTTGCAACTGGGTGCATTCGCGGTAAAATCCAACGCCGACAGCCTTTGGAACCGGGTCAAATCCCGCCCCGAATTGGCGGGCCGAACCAAGCTAATGGTGCCCACGGGCAAGGTTACGCGCTTGCTAGTTGCGGGCTATGCCGATCCTGGCCGGGCGCAGGCGGCATGCGGAACGCTCAAGCGCGCGGGTTTCGAGTGTATGGTAAGCCGGGATTAAACACTTGACCGATGGGGAACCCAACCGCCTCGGATCACTTGACCTGATCCGGGGCGTAGCCGTCCTTGGCATTCTTGCCATTAACATCGCAGGATTGGCGGGGCCGCCCGCAGCGACACTCAGCCCCAACATTCCCTTTCCGGGCTCCGAGGCTGACCAATGGGCTTTCGCAATCAAGTTCCTTCTGTTTGAAGGCAAGATGCGGGCGCTATTCACTGTGCTGTTCGGTGCAAGTCTTGTTCTCTTCATCGACCGAGCGGACGCAGCAGGCCGACCAGGCTCGCAACTGCAAATGCGCCGCCTGATCTGGCTAGCCTTGTTCGGCCTCGCCCATTTCTATGTGCTGTGGTGGGGCGATATCCTGTTCCTGTACGCGGTTGCAGGAATCATTGCGCTGGCAATGCGTGGCCTGAGCGTAAGTAAGCTGCTGCTTTTCGCCCTCTCCATCTTCGCCATCTGGCATACGTCAGAAGCGCTGCAAGGCTACCCCGATGTGACCGTTGAACATCGCGTCCTTGCAGGAACCGCCACAGAAGCAGAAAATCGCGATTACACGATCTACCGCGCGACCCTGCAGCAAGATGCAGAGCAGGATATCCGCGACGTAAGCGGCAGCTTCATCAGCCAAATGAGCATCCGCACGAATGAAGACACCTTCATGCCAATTCTTGCGGCGATTTCCAATTTGGGTGAAACCTTGCCACTGATCATGATCGGCATGGCGTTGATGCGGTCGGGTTTCTTTTCGGGCGGTTGGTCAAAACGGCAATTGGCTTGGAGTGGGCTGGGTGCAACAACAATCGGCCTCATCCTAACTTGGGCGTTGTTGCGATGGACGTGGGCGCTCGGCTTCCCCCTGCTAACCATGGAATGGACCTATCTCTACGCCGGTGCCTTGCCGCACTTTATCACGGCGATGGGTTACGCCGCCTTCTGGTACTTGCTGCCCCCGCACTGCGGCGCATGACAGCTGGCCGCTGGCTAGCCGCCGCGGGCCAGATGGCCTTCAGCAATTACATCGGAACGACAGTGTTGATGACAGCGATCTTCTATGGCTGGGGTCTTGGATGGATCGGCAAATTTGGCGACGGCTGGCAGTGGGCGTTCGTCCTGTTGGGCTGGTCTGCGATGATCCTCTTCAGCGTACGATGGCTATCCCATTTTCGCCGCGGTCCGCTGGAATGGGCATGGAGATCGCTGGTCGAAGGAAAAATTTTGCCGAACCGCTAAATTGCTATTGCGATCCATTCTCATTCCGATCTATGAAGATGGGGAAGAGGAACGCAAATGTACGTGTGCA
Organism: Novosphingobium sp.; assembly: GCA_045629505.1. Lineage (GTDB taxonomy): Bacteria > Pseudomonadota > Alphaproteobacteria > Sphingomonadales > Sphingomonadaceae > Novosphingobium. The sequence continues at coordinate 15,991 of JAZQRJ010000123.1, read as the reverse complement.
TCTGTAACGCCATCAAGGAAACGGAACTCCGCAGTGTAGCGGTTGGTTCTGTGGGTACTGCCGAGGATCTCTATATGTGCCTGGGCCGCACCCCCCAGTGTCGCCAGTGCCTTGATGAAGCCGAGGAGATTGTGACAGAGGCTCGCAATAGCTGCACTGCATCTGCCTGACTGTGAACTGACCTTGTCTCTTTCGCGCCGGGCGCGCATAACCCCTGCAGGCAACTGCTTGAACAGGAGTGCAGCGCTATGAAGGGCGACCAGCAGGTCATCGATTTTCTCAACAAGGCCCTGTTGAATGAGCTGACTGCCGTCAACCAGTATTGGCTGCACTACCGCATGCTTTCAAACTGGGGCGTGGCCAAACTCGCCGAGTACGAGCGGCATGAATCCATTGACGAGATGAAGCATGCGGACGCGCTGGCCGAACGCATCCTTTTCCTTGATGGACTTCCGAACTTTCAAGCACTGGGCAAGCTGCGCATCGGTGAAGATGTTGAGGAAATCCTCAAGGCTGACCTTGCTCTCGAATTGGAAGCAATCCCACTCCTCAGGGAAGCGATTGCCCATTGCGAAGCGGTTCGGGATTACATCAGCCGCGAGGTTTTTGAACGCATCCTCGATAACGAGGAAGACCATGTCGATTTTCTTGAAAAGCAATTCGACATGATCAAGCGCATGGGGCTGGAAAACTACATCCAGCTAAACAGCAAGGCTGCGGAATCCGATCACTAATGCTTGGCAGCAACGGCGGTCCGCTTGGCCCCGTCGGCATCAGTCGTATTTGCTAGAGCCCCAGGTCTTGCCTTGGGGTCTGAAACGGATTCACTGAATTGCGACGCGAATGCGGCAATCATCAATACGATAGCCCACACGGCGCCCGGCATGGCCCAACAGGCGTGCCGGGATCGCCGATCGTCGTCCGGTTGATGTTCGCGCGGTTCCATCTTTGAACAACGCGCAAGCCCATCCTTTGGATGACGACATTAACTGCTAGTGGAAACGGCTGACCGCAAAAGTTGGTGGAGCCGTCGCCTGCCTTACCATCACTTCTTGGCGTATGGGTTCTTGGGGCTACGCAGCATCACGCGGACGGGCACCGATCCGAATCCCAGATCGCGCCGGATACCGTTGATGAGGTATCGCCTATAACTTTCCGGCAGCTGATCCAGCCGCGTTCCGAACAGCGCAAACGTCGGCGGACGCACGTTGGATTGCGTGATGTAGCGCAGCTTAATCCGTTTGCCACCCGGCGCAGGCGGCGGATTGGCGGAGAGCGCATCATCGAACCAGCGATTGAGCGCGGCCGTGGGAATGCGGCGGCTCCAGCTTTCACGAATCTCGAATGCGGCGCGCAGCAGCGTGTCCAACCCCTTGCCCGTAATCGCCGACACGGCCAGCAAGGGCACCCCGCGCACCTGTGCCAGCCCCTCGTCCAGCGCGTGACGAATGCCGTTGAACAGGCCCGAAGCGTCTTCCGCCACGTCCCATTTGTTGATCGCGATGATCAGCGCACGGCCTTCTTCCAGCACCGCTGAGGCGATCTTCAGATCCTGATGCTCCAGCCCCTTCGTGGCATCGAGCAGCAGGACAACGACTTCGGCAAAATCGACTGCATGGCGCGCATCGGCAACTGCCAGCTTTTCAAGCTTTTCAGTCACACGCGCCTTCTTGCGCATCCCGGCCGTATCGATCAGCCGCACGGGTCGCGCCTCACCGCTGTCAGGATCGGTCCAGATCCAATCCACGGCGATGCTGTCGCGCGTGATTCCAGCTTCGGGGCCCGTCAGCAGGCGGTCTTCACCCAGCAGCCGATTGATCAGCGTGGACTTGCCCGCGTTAGGGCGCCCCACGATAGCGAGCTTGAGCGGACCAGATTCCTCGTCCTCCTCATTCTCGGCATCAGGGTCAGGCTGGAGCGGGTCAAGAATCGGGAGCAGCGCCTCGAACAGGTCTGCCATACCCTCACCATGCTCGGCTGAAAGGCCAACTGGCTCCCCCAGTCCGAGAGAATAGGATTCGAGAAGCCCACCGTCGCCCGCACGGCCTTCGGCCTTGTTGGCCACCAGCACGACCGGGACGGGTGAAACGCGCAACCAGCGCGCGATCTCTTCGTCCAACGGGGTCAACCCGGCGCGAGCATCAATCAGGAATAGCGCGGCATCCGCGCCCTGCAAGGCAGCCTCTGTCTGGGCACGCATGCGGCCCGGCAAGCTTGCCGGATCGTCGTCTTCCCAGCCCGCAGTATCGACAATAGTGAAATCGAGTCCAATGAGATGTGCGTCGCCAAAACGGCGATCGCGTGTGACGCCGGGCTGATCGTCCACCAGCGCCAGCTTTTTCCCGACAAGCCGGTTAAACAGGGTGGACTTTCCGACGTTCGGCCGGCCTATGATGATGACGTTCGGGAGCATGGTTGCGCAAGTGGCCCCGATTCGTCCGCTTGGCAAGCGGTGTGGCAATTCCTGCCGTTTGTTAATCAATTTCAGCAGGCGTTGATTAACCAATCTTTGCCAAACCGCCCGGCATGCACAAAGCACCCATAAAGCTTGCAGCCACTTGCCTTTTGCTGCTCGCAGCTTCGGCGGCCGAAGCGCGCAACACGTTCGTAACCCCGGATTCTGGCGGCGGATCGCGAAGCATTTTGCAATGCGTGCCCTATGCGCGCGAGGTCAGCGGCATTCGTCTTTTTGGCGATGCGCATACTTGGTGGGGTCAGGCAGCCGGACTTTATGACCGGGGCAATGTGCCGAAGGTTGGGGCAGTAATGGCAATGCAACCGCACCGCAATTCCACCCTTGGCCATGTTGCAATGGTGAGCGGCATCATCGATTCGCGCACGATCCTGCTACGCCATGCGAATTGGTCGCAGCCCGGATTGGTCGAAGACAATGTGAAGGCCGTCGACGTATCGGAACGCAACGACTGGAGCCAAGTCCGCATCTGGTACGGGCCCACGCGATCGCTCGGCACGAATCGGTGGCCGCTCTATGGCTTTATCTACAATGATCGGTCTGGTGAACGGCAGGGTATGCCGCGATCAGTGGAACGCGGGCAACGGTCCCAGGATCTGATCGCGGATATTATCGCAGGAACCCGCAGCTGATTAAACGCGCCGCATGGCGCGTCCAATTACTCAGCCTTGGCGACAGGGGCGTCCTCGCCCAGATCTTCGTACCAAGCTTCAACCGGACCCTGCAGCTTCAGCGTCAATGGCTGCCCCTTGCGGTCCAGCGCCTTGCCGGCCTGCACCCGCACCCAGCCTTCGGAAATGCAATATTCCTCAACATTGTTGCGGACCGTTCCCTTGAAACGGATCCCAACGCCGCGCTGCAGCTTTTCGGCATCGAAATACGGACTGCGCTGGCTGATTGCGAGCCTGTCGGGCGGGACGTCCCTGGTGCTTTCGGTAGTATCGCTCATGAAGCGCCCTTTAGGACCGCTTCGCCGCTTGTCAATCGGCGCTAACTTGCTTAAGGGCGCCTTCCGCCTGAACCGTTGCATAGCGAGTTCACAGTGCGGGCGCGTAGCTCAGTGGTAGAGCACACCCTTCACACGGGTGGGGTCGCAGGTTCAATCCCTGCCGCGCCCACCATCCCGCTAATCTCCCCCCGGAAAGAATCGGTTGAGCCGAAGCGGGCACGTCTGCAATACGAGCGCGCATTATCGCGGCGCGAATATACGCGCTTTCCTGGGAGCAGATCATGAGCGCATCGCCCTCACCGCTTGAAGACGAAGTGGCTATCAACAAACTCGTACTTACCTATGCACGTGGCGCGGATCGCAGAGATGGCGCACTGTTCGCATCTGCTTTCACCGAAGACGGCGTGCTAGATTATAACGGCCGGCAAAGCACTGGCCCGTCGCAGCTCAGCAAGATCCCATCGGCGCTCAACACCTATACCAAGACTTATCACACCGTGTTCAACACGTTGATCGAGGTAGATGGCGACACGGCCAAAGGCGAAGTATATTCCGCTTCCCATCACTTGCGTCCGGTCGAAAGCACAATTCACTCTGACAGGGTGATGTATATCACCTATCGGGACGACTACGTGCGCACGCCCGCAGGCTGGCGCATCAAACGGCGCGAAGTGAATGTGGAGTTCGTTGAGTTCAAAACGGTCCAGATTAGGACCTGAACTTACCCCCGCTGCGCCTTGCGCGTGGCGGGGTGACGGGGCATAGCGCGGGCCATGCATGACATCCGCCTGATCCGAGATAATCCCACCGCTTTCGACGCCGGGCTCGCCCGGCGCGGTGTGGAGCCGCACGCCGCCCAGATCATCGCCATCGATGAACAACGCCGTTCCGTCACCACGCGGATGCAGGAGGCGCAGAGCCGCCGCAATGAAGCATCCAAGGCAATCGGCGCCGCGATGGGCAAGGGCGACAAGGATACTGCGGAAGCCCTGAAAGCCGAAGTCGCCAAGCTGAAGGAAAACCTCCCTCAGCTTGAGGAGGAAGACCGCCAGCTTGGCGCGCAATTGCAGGATGCGCTGGCCGCTCTACCCAATATTCCACTGGCGGACGTGCCCGACGGCGGCGGCGAGGATGAGAACGTCGAAGTCATGCGCTGGGGCACCCCGCGCGAGTTTCCGTTCACGCCAAAAGAGCACGCCGATCTCGGCCCCGCGCTTGGCATGGATTTTGAGACCGGCGCGGCAATTTCCGGCGCGCGCTTCACGTTCCTGAAAGGCGGCATGGCCCGCCTGCACCGCGCCCTCGCCCAGTTCATGCTGGACAAACAGAGCAGCGAGAATGGCTACCTGGAATGTGCTCCACCACTGTTGGTGCGCGACGAGGCCGTGTTCGGCACCGGACAGTTGCCCAAGTTCGCCGAAGACCTGTTCCGAACCACGGATGGTCGATGGCTGATTCCCACGGCCGAAGTCAGTCTGACTAACGCAGTGCGCGAACAAATCCTCGGCGAAAGTCAGCTCCCCCTGCGCATGACCGCCCTGACCCCCTGTTTCCGTTCCGAAGCAGGCGCAGCCGGCAAGGACACGCGCGGCTTCATCCGCCAACACCAGTTCGAGAAGGTGGAACTCGTCACCATCTGCCGCCCGGATGATGCCGACGCAGAGCACGAGAAGATGCTCGCCGCTGCCGAATCGATCCTGCAGGCGCTGGAGCTGCCCTATCGCAAAGTGCTGCTTTGCGCGGGTGACATGGGCGCTACCGCGCGCAAGACGTTCGATCTGGAAGTGTGGCTGCCCGGACAGGGCGCTTAGCGTGAGATTTCCAGCGTTTCGCAGTGTGGTGATTATCAGGCCCGCCGGATGAACACGCGCTACCGCCCCGCTGATTCGAAGAAGACGGAATTTGTGCATACGCTGAATGGGTCGGGACTCGCCGTGGGCCGCGCCCTCGTTGCCGTGCTGGAAAACTATCAGCAGGAAGACGGAACCGTGGAAGTGCCCGCTGCGCTTCAGCCCTGGATGGGTGGCCTTACACGGCTGGAGGCATTGTCCTGATGCGTATCCTCATCACAAACGACGATGGCATCGGCGCACCCGGCATTTACGTGCTGGAGAAAATCGCTGCCGCCCTGTCTGACGACATCTGGATCGTCGCGCCTTCGGAAGAGCAATCCGGCGCGGGCCATTCGCTCACCCTCACCCGCCCTGTGAGACTGCGCAAGCATGCAGAGCGGCGTTATTCGGTTACGGGCACGCCCACCGATGCCGTGACGATGGCGCTGCGCAAAGTCTTGCCCGAACCGCCGGACCTTATCCTCTCCGGCGTCAATCGCGGGGCGAACCTTGCTGACGACGTGACCTATTCGGGCACCGTTTCCGCCGCGTTTGAAGGCGCATTGGCAGGCATCCGCTCGATCGCGCTTAGCCAAGTCTATTCGCGCGAGGACATCGGGGAAGACGCCACGTTCGATGCTGCCGAACAATGGGGCGTCAAAGTTTTGAAGCCGCTGGTAAATATGCCGTTTGCACCCCGCACCCTCATCAATGTAAACTTCCCGCCACTTCCGGGAGAGAAGGTGAAGGGTATTCGCGTGGTGCGGCAAGGGTTTCACGATTATTCGCGCGGCTCGCTGATCGAAAGCATGGACCCCCGTGGCTTCCCTTATTTCTGGTTCGGACTGCATGGAATGGAACACACGCCGGGCCATGAAACGGATCTGGAAGTCGTCGCTGATGGCTTCATCTCGGTATCGCCCCTGCAGGTGGACCTGACACATTACCCCTCGCTTGACCGTATCGCGGAGCAGTACAAGCAGTGATGGGGCGGCTGCGCATCCCAGTTGGCCTTGCTTTTTTGTGTCTTGCAGCACCGGCCCTCGCGCAGCAGGCGGGGCAAGGCAGCACACATGTGGTCAAAGCTGGCGAGACTCTGAATGGTATCGCCAACCGCGCCGGATTTCCCACCAAGCGGATAATTGAGGCCAACGACCTCAAGCATCCCTATTCCATTCGCATTGGGCAAAAGCTGATTATTCCGCGCACCGGCATGGTCAGTTCAACGCCCGCCCCTGCCCAGCGCACGTCCACGGGTTCCCCAACATCATCTGCGGCGCCGGCGCGGCAATCGTCCTCGCTTACCGATAGGGACAGCTACGTGGTCGCGCCAAGCGACACACTCAGCAGCATTGCCGCACGTGCAAAAGTACCCCGCATCCTTATCGCTGAAGCCAACGGTCTTGCACCGCCTTACAATGTGCGGGTCGGGCAAAAGCTCATGCTGCCCCGGACCAAGCATCACACGGTAAAAGCGGGCGATACCGGATTCAGCGTGGCGCTGGATTATGGCGTGCCTTGGGAACAGATCGCCATTGCCAACGGGCTGGAGCCAAGCGCACGCCTTATCGCGGGCAAAGTCCTGCTGATCCCGACGCTGATCGATCCACCCGCCCCTGCAGCGGGCACAAAAGCGCCGCCTGCCGCGCAAGCGATCACACCTCCGGCTGTGAAATTCGCATGGCCTGTGTCAGGACCGGTGAGGCGGGGCTTCACGTCCCGCAGCGCCAAGGATCATCATGACGGGATCGACATTACCGCTGCACAGGGAACAGCCGTGCGGGCCGTCGCGGCGGGCAGCGTGATCTTCGCACAGGCCGAACCGGAGCAGTTCGGCAAACTGGTGGTGGTCGATCATGGCGGCGGCTGGCACTCCGCCTATGGTTCGCTGGACAGGATCACAGTCAAAACGGGCGACAAGGTCACGAAGGGTGAACGGGTTGGCCTTGTCGGCAACACCAGCGTCACTCGCAAGACCGAGCTGCATTTTGAGTTGCGCAAGGACGGCAAGCCTGTCGATCCAGTGGGTGAATTGCCCAAGAGACCATGAAGCACCGAAATCCGCCGACGCGCTTCACGCCGCTGCGCAGGGCTCTTACGATCCCGGTCTGGGCAGATCTGTCCATGCGGATGGGCGCAGCGCTATTCCTCGTGTTCATCGCCGTGATGGTGCACTGGAGCGACAGAACTGGGTTGAAAGACGTGCACGATGATTACGTCAGCTTCCTTGATGTCGTCTATTTCACGATGATCTCCATCACCACCACCGGCTTTGGCGACATCGTTCCTGTCAGCGATCGCGCCCGGCTGGTCGAAGCAGTGATCATCACGCCGATTCGCGTGGCCGTGATCTTCATATTTGTCGGCACTGCCTACAACTTCATCATTCAGCGGAACTGGGAGAAATGGCGCATGAAACGGATTCAACGGCGCCTTGAAAACCACATTGTGGTGCTGGGCTATGGCATCAGCGGTTACCAGGCAGTCGAGGAATTGGTGGAGCGCGGAACTGATCCGGCAACAATCGTCGTTATCGATTCCAGCGATTCTCGCCTCCAGCTGGCTGAAAGCAGGGGCTGCAATGTACTTGAAGGCGATGCGACGCGTGATGAGACGCTTAACGCCGTCCGAATCGAACAGGCAAAGACGGTTCTGGTTTCGGCCGGACGGGACGATACGACCATCCTGATCGTCCTCACTGTGCGCCACCTTGCACCCAAAGCGCCGATCACGGCCGTTGTGCGCGCCGAAGATAACGAGCTTCTGGCCCGGCAGGCCGGCGCCAACAACGTGATCAACCCGGTTCGCTTTGCCGGTTTGCTGCTGGCCGGGTCAGCTGATGGGCAACACGTTTCTGATTATCTGGCAGACCTCGCCTCTATCAGCGGCAACGTACACCTTGTGGAGCGAACGGTAACGCTCCCGGAAGTCGGTCGAAGCATTGACGATCTGGCCAGCGGAGGCCGCGGATTGCGGATCTATCGGCAGGATCGGGAAATCGGATTCTGGGAACCCGATGCTCAAAAGCTGGAATCTGGCGATATCATCGTGGAAATTTTGCCGACCAAAAACAACGGGTAAATGCCCACCACAACGGGACTGGCATAAGCCAGCCAAATGGAGAGGAATATAATCGCATGGACATGGGTTTCTCAGGCAAGACGGCCCTCGTCATCGGCGCGGGCGGCGATGCGGGGCGGGCAACCGCGCTTCTACTTGCGCGTGAGGGCGCGAACGTGGTGCTTGCCGGCCGCAAGCGTGAGACGCTGGAAGAGACGCTCGCGATAATCAGCCGCGAGAGCGGAAATGCCCTTGTGGCGCCGGTGGACCTGACGTCAGGAGAAGGCATCGATGCGACCATACAGCAGGCAATTGGCGCCTATGGCCGCATAGACCTTGTCGCCAATACCGCTGGCCCCTTCCCGATGAAGGCGCTGAAAGAAGACGGTCTCGGCCCGATGTTTGGCAGCGATGAAAGCTGGCAGGAAGCCTTCGAAAACGTGTTCATGAGCGCAGCGCGGCTGACTCGCGCCGTTCTTCCCGCGATGAAGCAGAATGGAGGCGGTGCAATCGTCCATCTCGGCTCCAATTCCGCGCGCGATTACAGCGCATTTACCGGCCAGTTTGGCGCGATGAAGGCCGCGCTGGTGCATGCCGTAAAGAACTGGGCGCGCGATGCAGCGCCGCACGGTGTTCGCGTAAATGCCGTCCTTCCCGGCTGGATTCGCGGCGCAAATGTGGAACGGATGGTCGAAGCCAAGGCACAGGAGCTAGGCGTGGACATGCGCGAAGCCGAACGCGCCGCCATGGGCGAACACGGCCTTTCTCACTACTGGATGCAGCGCATGGGCAAACCGGAAGAATACGCAGGCGCAATCCTGTTTCTTCTTTCCGACCTTGCCTCTTATGTTAACGGCGCGCTTCTGCCCGTAGACGGGGGATCAGCAAGCTGGTCATGAACTTCGCTATCCCAGCGCCCAGAACACCGCGCCCATGCTGAGGTATGCGATTAGGTAAAATATGCATTCACCCACCTGGACGCGCCGGGCAGTGCCAAGGCGATAACATGTCATCCACACTGCGGGAATCACGAAAAACAGCGCTAGCCCGCCGGACTGCATGAAATAAAGCCACGGCTTTGCCGCAAGCGTTTCTGAGCCGATCCGGGCATAGTTATGGCCCAGCATCGCGGAACCCATCAGCGCGGCAATGCCGGAAAATATCACACGATCACGCTGCCTTGGCTCCGTCCTTACTGCAGGATGGATGAAGCGAAAGCGCGCGCCATACCAAACTATCCCAATCGCAAGAGCCAGCATCGCGGCCAATACAACCGCGAGCCAATTCACCGGTCCCATCGCCAAATTCCTCCGTTACACCTCAACTGTAGCGAAAGCGCGCGAAGAGGTGTAGGGGGCGCGACTAATGACAATGGAATTACCCCCGCAGAGAAAAGTGGGCATGGTCAGTCTTGGCTGCCCCAAAGCACTGGTCGACTCCGAACGCATCCTCACCCGGCTGCGAGCGGATGGCTATGCCATGAGCCCCGATTATGTAGGCGCGGATGTCGTACTGGTGAATACCTGCGGCTTCCTCGACAGCGCCAAGGAAGAAAGCCTTGAAGCGATTGGCGAAGCCATCGCGGAGAACGGCCGCGTAATCGTAACCGGCTGTATGGGCGACGAAGCAGAGACAATCCGCGCCCGCTTCCCCCAGGTTCTGGCGATCACCGGTGCGCATCAATACGAAGACGTGGTTGAAGCCGTGCATGAAGCTGCGCCCCCGTCGCAAGGGCCATTCATCGATCTGGTTCCGCAGCCCGACGTGAAATTGACCCCACGGCACTACAGCTATCTGAAGATTTCGGAAGGTTGTAACCATTCCTGCTCGTTCTGCATCATTCCGCAGTTACGCGGAAAGCTGGTGAGCCGCCGCGTCGATGCCGTGCTGCGCGAGGCCGAAAAGCTGGTTGCCGCAGGAACGCGCGAACTGCTCGTCATCAGTCAGGATACCTCTGCCTATGGCGTGGACATCCGGCATGAGGAGCGCAACTGGCACGGCCATCCCGTGCGCGCGCACATGACCGACCTTGCCCGCGAACTCGGCGGGCTACGCACTCCTGAAGGTCAGCGCCCTTGGGTGCGCCTGCACTATGTTTACCCCTACCCCCACGTCGATGCGGTCATTCCGCTGATGGCCGAGGGATTGGTGACACCGTATCTGGACATCCCGTTTCAGCATGCCAGCCCATCAGTCCTGAAAGCTATGAAGCGCCCTGCCAATGAGGCAAAGGTGCTGGAACGGCTGCGTGACTGGCGTGCTATCTGCCCGGATATCGCCATTCGTTCGAGCTTCGTGGTTGGCTTCCCCGGTGAGACGGAAGCGGACTTCAACTATCTGCTGGAATGGCTGACGGAAGCTCGGCTCGACCGCGTTGGCGCATTTCGCTTTGAGCCGGTCGCAGGCGCATCCGCAAACGATTTGCCCGGCGTGGTTCCCGAGGAAATCAAGGAAGAGCGCTTTGCCCGCCTCATGGAACTTACCGCGCGGATCAGCGCCGAGAAGTTGCAAGGCAAGATTGGCCGAACTCTTCCGGTCATCATTGATGAAGTGGGCGAGCCGGACGAGGATGGCGACATCGGCGCGACAGGCCGTAGCCAGGCGGACGCTCCCGAGATCGACGGAAATGTCTATCTACGGCATGTAAATGCTGCAGTGCAGCAGGGCGATATTGTTCAGGTCCTTATCGAAGACGCCGACGAACACGATCTTTTTGGAGCAATACAGCCAACCTTAACGTTAAGCTAAAATTGCATCTTGAGTTGCAATCTCTGCACTCAAAGAAGGTGTTTTCGCACTTGCAGCAGAACCGATTCGTGGCCATAAAGAGCGTGCCTTTCAGGCATCCTCTCCCAAACTTTTATAGGGTCGATCTTCGGATCGGCCCTTTTTTTTGATTCCATCGCCTGGCTTTGACAAAGCAGCAGAACAGAAAACGCTCCCAGCAAAAAGCTCGGTCATCCTGTCCCCCCTTTGCGGTCGACAGCGATTGTCCTAACGCAATGAGACATGAGCGAATCGTCCCCCAAAAATGCGCGGGTTTACACCGCTGCGCTGATCGTCATCGGTGATGAAATCCTTTCTGGCCGCACCCGCGATCAGAACATTGCGCAAGTCGCGAGCTGGCTGGGCGTCCAGCGTATTCGCCTCGCCGAAGTGCGAGTGGTCGCAGACGATACCGACGCAATCGTCGAAGCAGTGAATACATTGCGCCATCGCAACGATTATCTTTTTACCACCGGCGGCATAGGCCCCACACACGATGACATAACCGTTGATGCAATTGCCGAGGCTTTAGGCGTTGGGGTGGTCGTCCACCCGGAAGCACGCGCGATTCTGGAGCGATATTACGAATCGCGGGGCGGCCTTAACGAAGCGCGGCTCCGCATGGCCCGTGTTCCGGAGGGCGCGGAGCTTATCCCCAACCGTTATACTGGCGCTCCGGGCATTCGGTATGGCAATATTTTCCTGATGGCAGGCGTGCCGCAGATCACCGCCGGGATGCTCGATGCCCTTTCGGGAACGCTTGAGGGCGGGATGCCTCTGCTGTCCGAGTCGGTCGGGTGCTGGGTGCAAGAAACCGAAGTGGCGGATGTGCTGCGGGAAACAGAATCCGCGCATGAGACATGCCAGATCGGCAGTTACCCATTCTGGCGGGAAGGCAAATCAGGCGCGAACTTCGTGATCCGCTCGGTCGATGCGAATGATCTCGCCAACTGTGTTGGTGATCTGGTACGCCGACTGGACGCCATCGACCGCCCTGCAATCCTTGGTGGGATTTAGACGCGCGCTACCTTTGCTGGCTACGCCATGGGCAAGCCGCCCAACGCCGCCAGCCTCGCTCCCGGAATTTCAAAGCTGTGTCACCCGGCATGCCTATAAGCCTGGTCATTGATATGATACCAAGGCCAAACCCCGCCCAACGCCGCCAGCCTCGCTAAACAAAAAGGGCCGGAGTTTCCTCCAGCCCTTCGTGCTTTGTTCGATGCGTCAGTCGATCAGGCGCCGGTAATGCTCGCCGTATCGATCTTCAGGCCGGGGCCCATGCTCGACGAAATGGAAACCTTACGGACATACTTGCCCTTAGCGCCAGATGGCCGCGCCTTGACGATGGCGTCAACCAGCGCGTCAAAGTTTGCCTTGAGCTGATCGTCCGAGAATGAGAGCTTGCCGATGCCGGAGTGAATAATACCAGCCTTTTCGACGCGAAATTCAACCTGGCCGCTCTTGGCGTCCTTCACGGCCTGCTCAACGTTCGGCGTAACCGTGCCCAGCTTCGGGTTCGGCATCAGGCCCTTGGGGCCCAGCAGCTTACCCAAACGGCCAACCACACCCATCATGTCCGGCGTTGCGATAACGCGGTCATAGGGAAGGTTGCCAGCCAACATGTCTTCCATCAGGTCTTCAGCGCCAACGCGGTCTGCACCAGCGGCTTGGGCCTTCGTAGCGTTATCACCCTTGGCGAACACCGCGACGCGAACGTCCTTGCCGGTGCCGGAGGGCAGCGAAACCATGCCGCGGACCATCTGGTCAGCATGACGCGGATCAACGCCGAGGTTCATCACGACTTCGACCGTCTCGTCGAACTTGGCAGTCGCTACTTCGCGAAGCACCGTAAGTGCTTCACCGAATGCGCGTTCTTCGAGGTTAGCGCCCAGCTTTTCTGCGAGAGCTTTCTGCTTCTTGGTTTGCTTAGCCATGTTCTCAGCCCTCCACCACTTCGAGGCCCATCGAACGGGCAGAGCCTTCGATGATCTTGGTCGCCTGTTCGATATCGTTCGCGTTCAAGTCCTTCATCTTCTGTTCCGCAATTGCGGACAGAGCGGAACGCGAGATCGTTCCGGCAGAAATCTTGCCAGGTTCCTTCGAACCGGACTTCAGGTTGGCAGCCTTCTTGATCAGGAACGATGCGGGCGGGCTCTTGGTGACGAACGTGAAGCTGCGATCAGCATACACCGTGATGATCGTCGGGATCGGCATGGACTTTTCAAGTTCCTGCGTAGCGGCATTGAAGGCCTTGCAGAATTCCATGATGTTCACGCCACGCTGACCGAGCGCAGGGCCGATCGGCGGAGAGGGATTTGCAGCGCCGGCAGGCACCTGCAATTTGATGTAGCCTTCAATCTTCTTGGCCATGGGGCCATTCCTTTCACACTGTCGCCTTGCACCCAGAAAAATCGGGCAAAAGGCTCATGATAAGCGGTGATAGCGGAACACCTTCGTATTCCTCCCGCGGGGAACCGGATGATACACCCGGAAGCGCGGGCCGATAGATTACAGCGCGCGCAAATGCAAACGATATCGACCCTTGGGCCGGGCTATCAGCTCTGCAATTCGACTTGTTCGAAATCGAGTTCCACCGGCGTTGCGCGGCCGAAGATGGAAACCGATACCTTGACCCGATTCTTGTCGAAATCGAGTTCCTCCACCATCCCGTTGAAGCTGGCAAATGGACCATCGAGAACCTTGACGGTATCGCCGATTTCGTAATCGATGTTGACTTCGCGGCGCGGTGCAGAAGCGGCTGCCTCTGCAGCACCGAAATAACGGTTAGCCTCCGTCTCGCTAATCGCCTGCGGCTTGCCGCTTGCGCCCAGAAAACCGGTGACTTTCGGGGTGTTCTTAACGAGGTGATAGACGTCGTCGTTCAAGGTAAGCTTGGCCAGCACGTAGCCCGGCATCGTTTTGCGCTCTACCTGGACCTTTTTGCCGTGCTTGATTTCGGTCACATGTTCCGAGGGAACCTGAACGTCCTCGACAAGCTGCGAAAGCCCCAGACGCTCGGCTTCGGTAAGGATCGCTTCCTTCACCTTGTTCTCGAAACCTGAATAGGCGTGAATGATGTACCAACGAGCCATTGGATCTCTCTCGATCTAAGCGATGTTATGAATCAGAGCAGGGATGGATTAGAGAAGCGTCAGCGCCCAGCGCACGATGGCACCGAAGACTGTATCGACTCCCAGAAAAAACAGCGCAAGAATTGTCGTCAGAATACCGACAAAGATCGCGGTCGTTACTGTTTCCTGCCGCGACGGCCAGTGAATCTTCGACGCTTCAGCGCGCACCTGCCGGAGAAATTCGCCGGGACTGGTCTTGGCCATGGGTTCGCCCTCAACTGCCTGAAATTATCTGTCTGAAACTATCATCAAAAACTGCGTGTCTTCCGCCTAGGGGCCATCGCCGCCCCGATCTAGATCGGGAGGGGCTAGGCAGGTTTCCATGTCGGAAGGCCCCCCGATCTAGCGGCGGTCGGCATGATTTGCAAGCCGCAGCAGCAGGCTATGCGAGCTTCGATGCAGCACTTCGGCTCCCGGAGGCAGGCGATCAGGCTCTCGCTCACCGAAATACCAGAGGTAATCAGCTTGCCCGGCGGGCTCAAACTCCGCCAAGTCTATCGGCTGCCCCTGCCACCACAGAATGCGCTGAGAGGGATCTACAAAGCCCTCCCCGCCACCTTTGATCTCCAGCATATGAAGGCCTGGAACTGCAAAATGCGAGTTCACCAACGCGTCACGTCGCACCGTGGCATAGCTGGGGGCATGCTCAAGAGGATTGGTTGCCCAAAGTGAAATTGGCGTCACCACAGCGCCCGCCACCCGTGCCCCGCGCGGAAGCTCTTTCAGCGCAGCCAGCGCTTCTTCCATGCGTTGTGATGATTGGTGCCAGGCAATGCTGGTCACCGAAAGACGGATCACGAGCAACGCCGCAGCCAGCATCAGCATCCATCGCGGCACCTTCCAATCAATGGCGAGACAACCGATCATCAAGGCCACTGCGATCAGTCGATAGTCAGCATAATCGCCCCCACCCAGATGGCGCGGCACGATCAGCGTCAGCGCGAACAGCATCAGCGCCGCCCAGCCCAGCCTACCGTCGATCCGCTTTGCAAACAGGGCGAGCAGGATCGCTCCCAGCAGAAGGAACAATGTGGCGATGTCCAGTTGCATGGACTGATCGCGCAGCGCCTTGAACCAGATGGCCGTCTTGTAGGCGACGGGGTTGCCCCCGTACTGCAAGCCGGGATTTCCCGACGTGACAAAAAACAGCAGGAACGGCGCAAACAATGGCCATGGGGCAATGAAAGCGCGCCATGACTTGCTGCGGCTCCACTCGTATCCAAATACGAGGATGCCGAGTACGCCCCACCCCGCCAGATGGCATATCCATATGGCCAGCCCGATGGGCAGGAACAGTAGCGGCCGCCAGCGCACCCCTTCCATCCGCACCCAGAGCGCGAAGGCAAAGAGCGTCAGCGCCACTGACAGACAGTAGTTGAAGAACCCCAGGATCATCGCAGGCGACCAGACCGTCACCAAAGCCAGCAGCGATCCTACGCCGATGCGCCGCCGCAAGGTCCATTCCACGGTGATTACCGCCAACGCCGTCAACGGCGGCAGCATGAATCCGATCAGCCAGGCTGCCCGCTCAACGCCCAACAGATGCCCCAGCGGGAGCATCAGCAGATCGGCGCCCAGGTTGCCCGCCAGAATCCAGTGAAAATCGTAATACTGGTCGATGACGGGGTTACGCCCGCTCTCGAACATCACATGATAGCGCGCGAGATGGGAGGCATAGTCTGTAAGCTGCGGCTCGACCGCGAACAGGTATGGCAGGCAGGTGGCGAACGCCAGCACGATCGCTCCCCAAAGGACGATCCTGTTATCGATGTCCGACCGG
>JAZQRJ010000122.1:0-16878 GCA_045629505.1 Novosphingobium sp. | reverse complement strand
TTTTAGAGACCCTTGCGTCCTTCCGGTAGCGTGGCGACCGGTGCCCCGACGCCGTCCGGCGGCGTGCGCGGCAAGCCCGCAGCCTGCTTCAGCATATCCTCACGAGAAACCAGCCAAACACGAGCCGCTTCGCCTGTCAGCGCCTCAATGCGCCGCACACCGGAACTGACTGCGCTTTCCGATACGATGCGGAACACGCCGATATCGCCCGTCGCATTTACATGCGTGCCGCCACACAATTCGACCGAATAACTCCGATCCTTGCCTGCACCCATCGAAAGCACGCGAACCTCTTCACCGTACTTTTCCCCAAACAGTGCCATTGCGCCGGCTGCAATCGCGTCATCCGGAGACATCAACCGCGTCGATACTGTTTCGTTGGCACGAATTTGCGCGTTCACTTCCGCTTCGATCACGGCGATGTCTTCTTCGGTGAGCGGCTTGGGATGCGAAAAGTCGAAACGCAATCGATCAGGCGCAACCAGCGAGCCCTTCTGGGTGACGTGATCACCAAGCCGGTTGCGTAGTGCCGCATGCAACAGGTGGGTGGCGGAGTGGTTCGATCGGATCGCATCGCGCCTCTCGCCGTCAACCGCCAGATGCACCGTGTCGCCAACGCGCACTGAACCACTCTCGACCGTACCGGAATGGGCGTGGAGCCGTCCCAGCGGCTTGGCCGTATCTGCGATAGCGATCTTCAATCCGCCCGCGCCGGTAATTTCACCTGCGTCGCCGCTTTGGCCACCGCTTTCACCATAGAACGGCGTCTGGTTGGTGAGCACCGTCACGGCATCGCCCGCGCCCGCCGATGCCACTTCGATGCCGTCCTTAACGATTGCAACGACCCGGCCTTCGCCGGCGGTGGTCGTATATCCCGTAAACTCGGTCGCCCCTTCACGATCAGCAATATCAAACCAGATTTCGCTATCGCTTGCCGCGCCCGACCCCTTCCACGCGGCGCGTGCCGCCGCCTTCTGTTCTTGCATGGCAGCATCGAAACCTTCGCGATCAACACCGATGCCGCGTTCACGCAGCGCGTCCTCGGTCAAATCGTAAGGGAAGCCGTATGTATCATAGAGTTTGAAGGCAACGTCACCAGGCAGGCTGGCTCCTTCCGGAATGCCGGCAACTGCCTCGTCGAGCAGCTTCAGTCCCTTGTCGAGCGTGCGACGGAAAACCTCGCCCTCACGCTCCAGCACTTCCTCAATCAGCGGCTGGGCACGAACGAGTTCTGGATAAGCGTGGCCCATTTCGTCGACCAATGAGGGTACCAAGCGGTGCATGATCGGCTTTTCCGCGCCCAATAGATGAGCGTGACGCATCGCGCGGCGCATGATGCGCCGAAGCACGTATCCCCGTCCCTCATTGGACGGCAAAACACCGTCAGCCAGCAGGAAGCTGGTCGATCGCAGGTGGTCAGCAATCACACGGTGGCTCGCGCGATGCGGCCCCACTGCGGACACCCCTGTGACATTTTCTGATGCCGCAATCAGCGCGCGGAACGTATCGGTTTCGTAGTTGTCATGCTGGCCCTGGAGCACAGCTGCAATCCGTTCCAGCCCCATGCCGGTATCGATCGACGGATGCGGCAGATCCGATCTCGTCCCGTCAGCATGCTGTTCATACTGCATGAAAACGAGGTTCCAGATTTCTATGAACCGGTCGCCATCCTCGTCCGGGCTTCCCGGAGGACCCCCGGGAATATGATCGCCGTGGTCATAGAAGATTTCGGAGCAAGGTCCGCACGGCCCGGTGTCGCCCATCGACCAGAAGTTGTCAGAAGTCGCAATGCGGATGATCCGCTCTTCCGGGAGTCCCGAAATTTTTCGCCACAGATCGAACGCTTCGTCATCGGTGTGATAGACCGTCGCCGTGAGCTTCTCCGCAGGTAGACCCCACTCTTTCGTCAGCAAGGTCCAGGCGTAGAGAATCGCCTGCTCCTTGAAATAGTCGCCAAACGAGAAGTTACCCAACATCTCGAAGAACGTGTGATGCCGCGCGGTATATCCGACGTTGTCGAGATCGTTGTGCTTACCCCCTGCCCGCACGCATTTCTGCGCAGAAGCGGCACGCGGGGTTGAGCGCGTTTCCAGCCCGGTAAAAACGTTCTTGAATGGCACCATACCGGCATTGACGAACATCAATGTCGGATCGTTGTGCGGAACCAGCGGGGCTGAAGGCACAGGCTCATGTTCACGACTCGCGAAGAAGTCGAGAAAGGATCGGCGTATGTCGTTCGTCGAGATCATATGCGCGCCGATAAGCCACGTGATTGCGGGCGACAAGTAAGAAGGCGCGGATACAGAAATCGAATCGGTATCCGCGCCCTCATGAAGATGAACTCAAAGTGATCAAAAATGGCGATCAGGCGTCAGAATCGGCGTCATCCGACAGGGGGCCGGTCATCATCTCCTCGGCAAGACCATCTTCCCGACCGCGGATCGCCTGTTCCAGACGTTCACACAATTCCGTATTCTGCTTGAGAAATTCCTTCGCATTTTCACGACCTTGCCCGATGCGAATCGAATCATAGCTGAACCACGAACCGGATTTTTCCACCAGCCCAGCTTTCACGCCGAGGTCGAGTATCTCGCCAACCTTGGAAATTCCCTCGCCATACATGATGTCGAATTCGACCTGCTTGAACGGCGGAGCGACCTTATTCTTCACCACTTTCACGCGCGTCGCATTACCGACGATATTATCGCGGTCCTTGATCTGGCCGGTCCGGCGAATGTCGAGACGCACCGAGGCATAGAACTTCAGCGCGTTTCCGCCCGTCGTCGTTTCCGGATTACCGTACATCACGCCGATCTTCATGCGCACCTGATTGATGAAGATCACCATGCCGCGCGACCGGCTGATCGAGCCGGTGAGCTTGCGCAGCGCCTGGCTCATAAGACGAGCCTGAAGGCCGACATGGCTATCGCCCATTTCGCCCTCGATTTCAGCCCGCGGAACCAGCGCGGCAACCGAATCGACCACCAGAACGTCGATCGCGTTGGAGCGCACCAGAGTATCGGTGATTTCGAGCGCCTGTTCACCAGTGTCGGGCTGTGAAACGATCAGCTCGTCAATGTTCACACCCAGCTTTTTGGCATAAACAGGATCAAGCGCATGTTCGGCATCAACGAAGGCCGCAGTTCCACCGTTCTTTTGCGCTTCGGCAATGACGTGAAGCGCAAGTGTCGTCTTACCCGAACTTTCCGGCCCATAGATTTCGATAACGCGTCCGCGTGGCAGTCCGCCGATACCCAGTGCAATGTCCAGCCCAAGAGACCCGGTTGAGATCGCCTCAATCTGCATGGCTTCACGGCTGCCCAGCTTCATTGCCGAACCCTTGCCGAAAGCGCGATCAATCTGTGCCAGCGCTGCTTCCAGCGCCTTTTCACGGTCCATGGACTTTTCCTTGCCTTCCTGAATCAGTTTGAGCTGCGCAGCCATTATTCGTCTCCTTGCCTAACCGACCGTCCCGAAAGGTCAACATAAGACGAAGTACCCCATTTGTTCTTGAAGAACAAGTAGGGAACGAGAATTCCAATATCGCTTAGCCAGAAGGGGCGCGGCTTTGCGACTCGCGCAACACCAACGCTACCTTATCTGTGATCTGCTGCACCGAAAACGGCTTGGCGATAAAGTGCATCTGTTCGATGTCGATTTCCTTTCGGAGCTGCCCTTCAGCATAGCCAGACATGAACAAAACCGGCAAATCTGGTGCAATTTTGCGGATTTCCCGGGCCATTGCTGGCCCATCCATCACTGGCATCACCACGTCACTCACCACCAGATCAAACGTTCCGCCCTCATTCACGCAGGCAAGGCCATCCTCCCCGTCCCGCGCAGCGGCGACTTCGTACCCTTGACGCACCAAGGCGCGTTCTGCGACGAGGCGAACAGCGTCCTCGTCTTCAACCAACAGGATACGCCCGCCGCCAGCCCATTCACTTTCCACTTCAGGCGGCGGCGCCGCAATGGCGGGCGCGGCCTGAGTGGGATCAACACGATGAACCGGCAGATAGACGGTGAAGCGCGTGCCTTTCCCGAGTTCGCTATCGGCAAAGATGAAGCCGCCCGATTGCTTGACGATGCCGTAAACGGTGGAAAGGCCCAGGCCGGTGCCCTTGCCCCGTTCCTTGGTAGTGAAGAATGGCTCGAAAATCTTGCTGAGGTGTCCCGGTGCGATGCCGCTTCCGGTGTCTTCCACGATCAACGCAGTATAGTCCCCGGTGGGGATTATTTCGCTGCGCAGTGCGCGCACGTCAGCCGCTGTAACCTTGCGGGTCGCCAGCGTCAGGCGGTTTCCGCCAGGACGCGTTCCCTTCCGAGCCAGCATCGCGTCGCGCGCGTTGACGGCCAGGTTCACGATTACCTGCTCAAGCTGGCTGGGGTCCGCTCGTACCGGGCCCAGATCGCGATCATGCGTTACAACAAACTGAATCTTTTCGCCGATTAGACGCCTCAGCATCTGCGATACGTCGGACACCACGTCAGGAAGCTGTAGTACCTCTGGCCGCAATGTCTGCTGGCGAGAAAATGCAAGAAGCTGGCGGGTGAGCGATGCCGCGCGGTTTGAATTGGCGCGGATCTGCTGGATATCGTCATAGTCCGAATCGCCAGGCGTGTGGCGCATCAGCATTAGGTCGCAGGTGCCAAGAATTGCGGTGAGCACGTTGTTGAAATCGTGCGCAACACCGCCCGCAAGCTGGCCAACGGCCTGCATCTTAGTGGCCTGTGCAACCTGGCGTTTGAGCCGCGCCTCCTCGCTCGAATCGGTAAGGCCCAGCAGCACCGCTGCCTCGCCAAGTCCGCGAACGCCCGCAAGGCTAAGTGAAACAGGCTCATCCGGCTGCGCGGCCAATCGGATCGCAATATCCCCGGAAGAGGCAGGCCCCTGTCCGAATCGGCGCACTGCATCCGATAGGGCGCCCTTGTCTTCTCGGGCAACAAGGTCGGTTGGATATCTGGGAACCGGCTGTCCCTCGTGCCCGGCTGCCCGCATGAAGGCAGCATTGGCAAACAGAAGCCGGCCGTCCCGATCGGCCATGGCCAGACCGAGCGGAAGCTGTCCGAGCAGAGCTTCAAGATGCGGCACGGCCGTTGAAGTCTGCCCGCTACCGCTGCCGATCCCCACTTGGGACTCAGCAAGTATAATCAAAGAGGGCATCAACTCCGGATCAGGAGCGTTCGGATCATCGGGATCTACAATTGGAACATTGAAGAGGGTAAGCGCCGAGCCGCCAGACCCCTCACGCGCCCAGCTTATGCAGTCGTTATCGTCCTGGCTGAGGAACGAGACGAACTCACGACCCGCCATGTCTGAGGACGGATCTCCGGTCGCGCCCTGAGCGAATCCCGCACTGGCACCGCGAATCGTGCCATCCGGATCGACAAGAGCTGCCGCAATACCG
The DNA here is from genome assembly GCA_045629505.1 of Novosphingobium sp. GTDB lineage: Bacteria > Pseudomonadota > Alphaproteobacteria > Sphingomonadales > Sphingomonadaceae > Novosphingobium. The sequence continues at coordinate 11,470 of JAZQRJ010000122.1, read as the reverse complement.
GACTTGGCGAGCACTCTGCCGATCTTTCCATCCAGCTGCGAGACGAGTTCCGCCACGGGGTCCGCTGCTTCAATCGGATCAAAGCGCCAAACTTGATAATCTCCCCCTCGGCCCGCGCGCTCAACCACCACGCGCCAGCGAAGTCCCGTCAACTCCTTGGCTTCTACACTTTCGACCCGCGCTTCGCCATCGCGCCAGGCATCCCGCGATGCGCGCGAAAGTCTCTCAGCAGAAGCATCCGCAACATCGATACGAGGGGGCGCGTCACGTGAGCCGAACCAATCCCGGTAGCGAGCATTGGCGCAAACAAGCCGTCCTGCGCGGTCGGAAACCGCGACTGCACCCGGATGATGTTCAATCGTGGTGATGGTGACGGACCAATCGGGCAAACTAACCTGATCATTGACGGGCGCATCCTGGCGGCGCAGAAATAGGATTGCCAGAACGGCAAGAGCACCCAGCGTTACGAAGTACGCGAGCGTCGCGGTCAAATCCCCGAAAACAAACCAGATTGCGGCGGTGCTGGCCAGCAAGCCAGCGCCAACCATCACGAAATCGGATGCCTCCACTCCGCGGGGTACACCGGGATCAGCGGCAAGCCCGTCGGGGGACGCAGGCAGTTCCGTCATAGTTGGGCAATCTCCCGGTCCAGTATTCGACGCTGCTTAATGCGTAGCTTGCGGCCGACCCATGCACGCCAGATCCATTGAGACAGGACATATCCGATTATGGACGAGACCAGAGATATGATGAACAGCCCAACCACAAGCGCCGGAGCAGCATCAGACAGCAACCAATAGCTCCATTCGCCAATGCTCGCGCCACTTTCATAGAGCGAGTAGAAGGTCGAAAGATTAGCGTGGAACCCCATCCAGTTACCCACCCAGATGGAAGCCGCAAGAATGAATGGGGTGGTTGCCGGATTGGAAAGGAACGTCATTGCCACAGCAATCGGGATATTGCCGCGCACCGGGACGCACATCAGTGCTGCACCGACCATCTGCACGCCGGGGATCAACGCAAAAATGCCGATAAACAGGCCCACTGCAACACCGCGGGGCACCGAACGCCGGGTAAATCGAAAAAGCTCCTGCCTGCGAGCGAAAGGTGCAGTAAAGCGGCTTTCCTCCAGCTGCTCATGCGTGGGCATCTGGTTACGAAACCAACGCGAAAGGCGGCCGAGGAGGGTGCTCATCCCCGGTCCCGCATAATCCGGGCCTTGTCACGCTGCCAATCGCGATCCTTCACCGTTTGCCGTTTGTCAGCCACGTTCTTGCCGCGGGCTAGTGCGAGCTCAACTTTAGCCCGCCCCCGACCGTTGAAATAGATCGACAGCGGCACCAGCGTCATGCCCTTGCGTTCAACCGAACCTTGCAGGCGGGAAATCTCCCGCTCATGCAACAGAAGCTTGCGGGGCCGCTTCGGTTCATGGTTGTGACGGTTGCCATGACTGAATTCCGGAACGTTGGAATTTACCAACCAGGCTTCGCCATTCCTGACCTCCGCATAGCTCTCCGCAATCGAACCCTCCCCGAACCGAAGGCTCTTCACCTCGGTGCCGGTAAGGGCGATTCCCGCCTCAAACGTCTCTTCAATGTAGTATTCGAACCGCGCACGGCGGTTTTCCGCTACGGTTTTGATCTTGTCGAAGGTCTTGTTCTGCGGTCGAGCCATGGTGCCAACGGCATTTAGGGACACACGCCCTAAAAGCAATCGGCTGAACCACAGCTACGCGCGCTTATCGATCAAATTAACTCTAATCGAGCCAAAGCTGCATCAACTTGGGCCTTTGCCGCGTCATTGCATCGAACCACCGGCAAGCGCACTTCATCCGTCATCCAGTCGTGCACACGGGAGAGCGCATACTTGCACGGACCGGGCGAGGTATCGGAGAACATTGCACGGTGCAGTGGATGCAATTGGCGGTTCAGTTCCTGTGCACGAGCCAAATCGCCATCGGCCAGCGCCTTCTGGAAATCCGCGCAGTGGCGCGGCGCAACGTTGGCGGAAACCGAAATGCAGCCAACACCGCCTTGCGCAAAGTGAGCCAGCGCCGATTCGTCATTACCCGAAAGCTGGCAGAAGTCCGGCCGGATCCGTTCCAAATAGTCAGAGACACGAGCGATATCGCCTGTCGCATCCTTGATTCCCACGATGCGCGGCAGGTCGGTCAACGCAGCAATCGTATTCACGCTTAGATCGATCACGGACCGCCCAGGAATGTTGTACAGCACGATCGGAATCGCGATCGCGTCATGCACAGCCTTGAAATGGGCGAACATCCCTTCCTGGTTCGGCTTGTTGTAGTACGGTGTCACAACAAGAACGGCGTCTGCGCCCGCCTTTTCCGCATGGCTGGCCAACATCACCGCTTCCACGGTGGAGTTCGATCCCGCGCCGGCAATGACCGGGACGCGGCCTGCCGAAACTTCAATGCAAAGCTCGGTGACCCTCATATGCTCTTCGTGGCTGAGAGTGGGCGATTCCCCCGTGGTGCCGCAGGGAACAAGCCCGGTTGAGCCGCATTCAATCTGCCAGGCGACAAGCTTGCGAAATGCCTCTTCATCAAGCGCACCATCGCGAAAGGGCGTCACCAAAGCGGGGATAGAACCGAAAAACATGAACGTTGCCTTTGCCTTTGTCTCGGCGGCTGGACTGCCTAAAGGAGTCTTCGCCAGGGAAACCACCTCGTTCAGCGCCTGATAAGGAGCCTTCACCCAAAATGTCCAGCATGCTCAGACTGACCACTGCGGTATTGTTGACCGCCACTGCCCTAACTTCCGCCCCGGCGCTTGCTCAGCATGGTGTCGAATGGGATCGCGCACGCGCCGCGAATGCCGCACATCAAGACCCCGCAATGCGGCAGGCGATCGATCGGTGGAAAACTTTGAGCACCACCAGCACGCTGCCATTCGACCAGTACGCCTGGTTCCTGATGACATATCCGGGCTTCCCCATGGAGGAGAAAATCCGCCAGTTTGCGGAGGCAGCGTTGGAACGGCAGCCCGCCTCGCCCGAAACCGTCGTCTCGTTCTTTCGCCGCTATCCACCGCTTACCAATCTGGCCACCGCGCGCTTCGCCCTTGCCCTGGCGTCGCTGAATCAGCCCGGCGCGAGGGAAGCCGCTGTAAATGCCTGGCGAGGTGGCCCGATGAGCGACAGCGCAGAGGCCGCGCTTCTCTACCGCTATGGCGATCAATTCTCCCGCGCCGATCATGATGCGCGTATGGACGCACTGCTTGCAGATGGCTGGCCGCAAGCAGCGCAGCGTCAGTTTGCCTACGTGTCCCCGGAGCGGCGCAACCTCTTTATGGAACGGCTTAACATCCTGCAGGGCGGCGCGCCGGGCAGTCTCAACCTGCCGCTTTCCGCCACTGACATGCGTGACCCCGGCTATCTGCACAACGTATTGCAGCGGCATCGCACCACCAGCAACATCTCGGCAGCCATCCAACTGCTTTCCACGCGCCCGGAAATGACCGGTCCTGTGCGCAATCCGGAAAGGTGGGTCAGCAATCTCCTTTGGGCAGCCCGAGGCGCGGGAGCAGACCCGGCAGTTCGCATTGCCGAAAGGATTGACGATGCCTTCGCACCCGGCACCGACATTTCCGCCATGAGCTTCCGACTGCGCGACGATTATACCTCATTGATGTGGTTAGGCGGAACCAGGGCGCTTTGGAATTTGCGGAGCCCGCGCCGCGCCGCACCGCTGTTCTATCGCTATGGCGCCGCCGCCAAGACGGCGGGAACCAAGACCAAGGGTTTCTACTGGGCAGGCCGAGCTGCCGCGGAAGCCGGTGATCGTGAGAACGCCAACCGCTATTTCAGCATGGCGGCACAGTATCCGGATCAGTTCTACGGGCAGCTTGCGCTTGAGCGGCTGGGTCGAGGCATTCCTAATATGACCGCACAGCCGTCGGCTTCGCCATCTCGGGAGGCAAGAGCGGAATTTACCAATCGCCCGATCACCCGCGCCGTTCGCGAAGTGGCGCGAGGGTATGATTGGCGCACCACGGTGCAGTTCTTCCGCGCCATTTCAGCTCAAGCCAAAACCGAGGCGGATTACGTAATGGTAGCGGATCTTGCGCGCGAGATTGGGCGTCGTGATCTTGCGGTTATTCTGAGTCAGGACGCGCAGACCGATGGTCATTCCAATTTCTTCTCCATCGGGTTCCCGCAGATTCCCACTCCGCCGGATGCCCACTGGACGATGGTCCACGCTATTTCACGGCAGGAAAGCCAGTTTGCGATGAATGCCATCAGCCACGCAGGTGCCCGCGGACTGATGCAATTGATGCCGGGAACCGCGCGGGAACAGGCGGGCAAACTTGGCATGTCCTATAACCCAAGCGCCCTGATCACAGACGCCAACTACAACATCCGGCTTGGTGATAGCTACTTCAAGCGAATGTTGAGCTATTACGGCGGGTCTTATCCGCTTGCCGTCGCCGCCTACAACGCGGGCCCGGGCAACGTGAACAAGTTCCTGGCAGCCAATGGCGATCCGCGGAACGGCAGCATCGACTGGATCACCTGGATCGAGCGCATTCCGCTTTCTGAAACCCGTGGCTATGTAACCAAAGTGCTGGAAAATGCCGTGGTGTATGAAAGCCTTTATCCCGGCCGAAGCGTCGATCGCGGTCAATATCCGTTGAGCCGCTTTTTGGGTAAACGGAACCCTGGCTGACCGGAGAGCTCTTTCATGGATGCACCTGCTCCGCCGATTACGCCGGCCGGCATGTCTGCGCTACGCGCCCGCTATGATCATCTTCTCAGCAAAGAAAGGCCTGAGATTGTCGAGATCGTAAGTTGGGCCGCGGGGAATGGTGACCGCTCTGAAAACGGCGATTACCTATATGGTCGCAAGCGAATGCGGGAGATTGATCGGGAACTTGCCCATCTTGCCCGACGCATGAAGAAGTTGCGCGTGGTCAATCCGGCGCAACAGCCCGTGAAGAGCAAAGTATTCTTCGGCGCGACTGTCACCATTGCCGACGAGGACGACAATCAGCAAACCGTCACCTTGGTAGGTGATGATGAGCAGGACGCCAGCGCGGGCCGGATAGGCTGGAGCGCGCCCATGTCACGCGCCCTGCGCGGAGCTTCCGTCGGGGATCTGCGGCGCGTGCTCCTTCCCGGCGGGGAAAAGGAATGGGAAGTAATCGCCGTCTCTTATCCCGACGAATGAGTGTCTGAGGCGCTACTTGTTCATCCTGCGGCCCGGATCCCGCTCAGCAATCTTGCAGGCTTTGGGCAGCGTCGCAGGTCTTCTGGATGAAATAACCCCACTGGCTATTCCTTAACGCGCAATTTTGCGACAAGGCTCAACCGATGCTGCCGACGTTCGTCCTCCGCCTGTCCAAACCGTTTGCTCTGGCTCTGCTGATTGCCGGCCTGTCAGGAGTTGTGTCTCCGCTGGCGCATGCGAAGGAAAGCCTTGGCCTCTATTCCGATTGGGGCGCTTTTCGCGATCCTTTGCTGCCGCGTTGCTATGCCATCGCGAAGCCCATACCCAGCAGTTTGAAGCGCGATTACCAACCTTATGCCTCTGTCGGCACATGGCCGAAGCGAGGAATTCGTAATCAGGTTCATTTCCGCTTGTCCCGAAGGATGGCGGCCGAGCCGAGAATCACCCTGCGGATTGGCGGACAGAGCTTCAAGCTTACCGGCGGCGGGGGAGATGCATGGCCCATCGACCAGAAGATGAATGCCGCGATCACTGCGGCCATGAGATCTGCCAAACGAATGACGGTGACGGCAACTGATATGAAAGGCAGGCGCTTTTCCAGCACCTGGGATCTGCCGGGCGCTGCGTCGGCAATGGACGCAGCCGCACTTGGCTGCGCGCGCCTGCGCTGAACATAGAAAAAGGGCGAAAACAGGTTTCCCTGCCCTCGCCCCTCAATCACGTGATTAGATTTTAGAAGCGGACACCGGCGGTAGCCATTACCTGATGGCGGTCAGTATCAATGTCGAACTGGCTGCTGTCAGGTGTTTCGCCGCGGAAATCGAATTCCGCTTTGTTATAATTTGAGTACCGATATTCCGCACCGATATAGGCATTATCGCTGAGCGCGTACTCAGCACCGGCGCCCAGGCGCCAGCCATCGGTATCCAGCTTCTGCCTCAGCTCCACGGTACCATCGGTACCTCTGAGGCCGAAACGCTGATTGGTATATCCGCCCTTCACATAGAGCATGAGATCCGGGCTGGTGACGAAGCCGAGGCGGGCACCAACATACAGCTCACGCCCTGCTTCGACGTTACCAAGGTTGAAAACGGTGGGCTCGGCATTGCGGACCTTGCGACCTGCAGAACTGCTGCCGATCGACGCTTCTGCGCCGATACGCACGTTTTCGCCCGCAGGAAGGTCATAGCCCAGCACTGCGCCATAGGCGACACCATTCAGCGACTGCTTGAGATCACGCGCATCATCAATGTTTACGGTGCTGCCAGAACGCAAGTGATCGTAGCCGACTTCAGCCCCGACCCGGAAACCCGAGAAAGGCTGGTCGCTCGATTGCGCCATCGCCGGTACGGATACAAATGCTGCACCTGCGGCAAGACCGATCAGAAACTTCTTCATACAATAAACTCCATCGAATGTTGTGCTGCCTAAGGCTTCACGACTGTATAATGTAGAGCCAATTGCAGAAGTTGCATGAACCTAACATAACGAAAACAAACGTTGTTTTTAAGTCACACCTTGCAGGTCAGATGTGCGTCAGGCGCGGCAGGCCGGTGGAACGAAACATTCCGCGGGTGCGAACACCACCTTTGCGTCGGGCCGCATGCGCTCTATATGGGCACATGGCCGATACGAACCTCATGACCATTCCAGGTCACATCGATCCGTTACCCGTCGCGCGTGATGTGACTCCGCGTGCCGATGGTCGCATTGATCTAACCGGGTTGCCCAAGGCGCGGATCGCTGAGCTTCTGACCGAAGCGGGGCTTGATGCAAAGCAGGCAAAGCTGCGCGCCAAGCAGGTGTATCACTGGCTGTATCACCGCGGTGTCACGGAATTTGAGGCGATGACAGACATCGCCAAGACCATGCGCCCATGGCTGGTGGAACGCTTCGTAATCGGACGGCCGGAAATTGTCGAAGCACAGCATTCCAGCGATGGCACTCGCAAATGGCTGCTGCGTACTGCCGATGGCCACGATTTCGAGATGGTGTTCATCCCCGATGCCGACCGCGGAACACTATGCGTGTCCAGCCAAGTGGGCTGCACCCTCAATTGCCGCTTCTGCCACACGGGCACGATGCGTCTTGTTCGCAACCTCACGCCGGGCGAAATCGTCGGGCAGGTCATGCTTGCTCGAGATGCCCTGGGCGAATGGCCGAAGGGCCGCATGGACATGCTCGACGAGGCTGAGGACGAAGGCGGATACTCCGCCGACGGTCGGCTGCTAACCAACATCGTGATGATGGGTATGGGTGAGCCGCTCTATAATTTTGATAACGTGCGGGACGCGCTGCAGCTCGTGATGGACGGCGATGGTCTTGCTCTATCGAAGCGCCGCATCACCCTCTCAACCAGCGGCGTTGTGCCATTGATGGAAAGGTGCGGGCAGGAAATCGGGGTCAACCTTGCGGTTTCGCTTCATGCGGTCACCAAGGAAATCCGTGACGAGATCGTTCCGATCAACCGCAAGTTCGGCATCGAGGAACTGCTGCAGGCCTGTGCGGATTACCCTGGCGCATCCAACGCACGGCGCATCACATTTGAATACGTGATGCTGAAGGACAAGAACGACAGCGACGAGGATGCGCGGGAACTGGTACGCCTGATCCGCAAATATAAGTTACCTGCAAAGGTCAACCTCATCCCGTTCAATCCGTGGCCGGGCGCGCCTTATGAATGCTCCAGCGAAGATCGAATCCGGAAATTTTCTGACATCATCTTTGAAGCGGGCATCAGCGCGCCGGTGCGTACGCCGCGTGGACGCGACATCGATGCGGCTTGCGGTCAGTTGAAGACCGCGGCTGAGCGGAAAAGCCGGGCGGAGTTGGAGCGTCTCTGGGCCGAAAAGCAGGCCCTGATCGCCTAAATAAACTTCAGTTTACCGCACTTAGCGCACAACTTACCCTTCAGGACCTATTCTGAATCGGACGTTCATCGGGCGTTGTGGAGCCTGTTGCACGGTCCTTTCGTTCGCATGAGGGCTATCTCGAACAAACAAAGGATCAGATGATGAATACCCTTATTCTTGCCGCGCTCGCCGGCCTCTCCCAGCCCGCAACCATCGCTCCCCAAGTAACGCCGTGGGAAGAAGTAAGCGAATATTCCGGTCGCAACAAAAGGGCTTATGATTCGCGCGGTCGTTATAAAGAACCCCGCCGCCTTGGCCGCAACGACCGCGTATGGCGCGGCAACAACGGCCGATATTATTGCAAACGCGACAACGGCACCACCGGCCTTGTGATCGGCGCAGCCGCTGGCGGCCTGCTAGGCCATGAAGTCGCCGGTCAGGGTGACAAGACGCTGGGTGCGGTACTTGGTGCTGTTGGCGGCGGCCTGTTGGGACGTGAAATCGATAAGGGCGATGTGAAATGCCGCTGAGGCGTTATCTTGCGCTGACTGACTGATAAGACACGATTAGCAGTTTCAAATTCGGACCGCCTGTGCTTGGCTTCAGCCATGAAACCGGCGGTCCTTATTACTGGCGGCGCAAGGCGCATCGGCGCGGCGATTGCCACCGCGTTTGCCAGCGCGGGCTGGCACATAGTGATCCACTACGGCACGTCACGGGATCAAGCGTTCGAACTGGCGGGAAAGCTGCCATCGGCCGAAATCTATGGCTGTGACCTTAATGACTGGGATAGCGGTGTCGCCATGATCGATACGCTGGCCCAAAGGCTGTCCGATTGGCGCGTTCTCATCAATAGCGCTGGCGTCTTCCACGAAGACACCGCGGAAGCGCTTGAACCCAGCACATTCGATGAAGCGATGCAGGTGAACGCGGGATCGCCAGCACGCATGACGCAGGCGTTTATGGCGAAGGCTAACGCCAAAGGGGGACGCCGCGTCATTCAGGTGACTGACCAGAAGCTCGTGAACCCCAATCCCGATTTCTTCTCCTATACGATGAGCAAGCACGCGCTCGACTCCACGATCCGGATGCTGGCGATGGCACAGACCGATCCGCACGACCGCATCTATGGCCTTGCACCCGGAGCGATCCTTGCCAGCCACGATCAGACCGATGGGGAAGCGGAAGTGTCTCACCGGCTGAACCTGCTTCAAAGGCGCACCGATGGTGACGAGATCGCGCAGGCGGCGCTTTTTCTCGCCCACGGTTGGCTGGCCAGCGGACAGACATTGTACATCGATTCAGGGCAGCACCTGATGTCGCAACCACGTGACGTGCTCTATCTGGCACGCCAATAACCGGGCATTCTTCAGCAATCTTATCGGGGGACTGCCGCAACGCCTCTTGCGCCCGGCCGGATCAGCGTTAGGCTTCGACAAAGGCAATCAGAATTGGGAGGCGGCGCCCTTGCTTTCAGGCCTATTAGAAAAAGTCTTCAGCTCGCTCGTTCGACAGGGCCGGCTCGAAGTGACCTATGCCGATGGCCGGACCGTGTCGTTCGGCACTCCCGAACCCGGCTTTCCCGATAACGCGGTTCGTTTCACCGACAAGGATGTTCCCCGCGACATCTTGAAAGACCCACGGCTGGGGACAGCGGAATGCTACATGGATGGCCGCATCGTGATCGAGCGGGGCGACATCATGAGCCTGATCGGGCTGGTGCAGGCCAATAAACCTTGGGAACGCAAAGGGCGGCTTCCCCGCCCAGGCGTTGCCAAACGCGTGCAAAACGCAGTCAACTACACCGTGACTTCATTCAACAAGGCAGACCGATCCAAGCGCAATGTCGCGCATCACTATGACATCGGCAATGATCTCTACCGGATCATGCTCGATGCCGATCACATGCAGTACAGCTGCGCCTATTGGCCAGACGCCGACATGACGCTGGAGCAGGCGCAAGAAGCAAAGCTGGCGCATATCGCGGCGAAGCTGGCGCTCGCGCCGGGCAACCACGTGCTCGATATCGGCTGCGGCTGGGGCGGCATGGCGATTTTTCTGGCCCGGCATGCGGACGTCACTGTGCACGGCATTACCCTTAGCGAAGAGCAGCTTACCCTTGCCAGAGCTCGCGCCGAACAAGCTGGCGTCGCTAATCGTGTGACGTTTGAGCTGGTGGATTACCGAGACTTGGCCGGGCGCGGGGAACGCTTTGACCGGATCGTGTCTGTCGGCATGTTTGAACACGTCGGCCAACCGCAGTTCGCAACTTTCTTCCGCGCCTGTGCCAATCTTCTCACGGACGACGGCGTCATGTTGCTTCACACCATCGGCCGCATGGGCGGCCCCGGCAAGACGGACGCTTTCACGCTTAAATACGTCTTCCCCGGTGGGTATATCCCGGCTCTCAGTGAAACGCTGGCCGCGAGCGAAAGGGCGCGACTGATCGTGACCGACGTGGAAACGCTGCGGCTCCATTATGCCCGAACCTTGCGCGAATGGTACAAGCGTTGCGTGGAACACCGGGATGAAATCGTTGCCATGTTTGATGAACGTTTCTTCCGCATGTGGACGTTCTACTTATCAGGCTCAACCGCTGCCTTTGAAAGCGGCGGCATGTGTAACTACCAGATCCAGTACACACGCAGCCGTCGCACCTTGCCCCTCACCCGCGGATATATGGAACGCGCAGAAAGCAGCCTTCTGGAGCATTGAGCATGGTTGCCGTTGCCGAGCCGTCCTGATAGGCGCGCCGCATCCAATATTCGCGGAGTGCGGAAATGTCCGATATCAAGAAAGTCGTCCTGGCGTATTCGGGCGGCCTGGATACCAGTGTGATCCTGAAGTGGCTTCAGGTGACCTACAACTGCGAAGTGGTGACCTTCACTGCAGACCTTGGCCAGGGCGAGGAACTGGAACCGGCGCGCAAGAAAGCCCAGCTTATGGGCCTGCCGGATGAGAACATCTATATCGACGATCTGCGCGAGGAATTCGTGCGCGATTTCGTTTTCCCGATGATGCGCGCAAATGCTCGTTACGAGGGCGATTATCTTCTGGGCACTTCGATTGCCCGGCCGCTCATCTCAAAGCGACTGATCGAGATCGCGCGTGAGACGGGTGCAGACGCAATTTCTCATGGTGCAACCGGCAAGGGCAACGATCAGGTTCGCTTCGAACTTTCGGCTTATGCACTAAACCCCGACATCAAGATTATCGCCCCGTGGCGCGAATGGGATTTGACGAGCCGGACTGCGTTGATCGAATGGGCGGAAAAGCACCAGATTCAGGTTCCCAAGGACAAGCGCGGTGAAAGCCCGTTCTCTACTGACGCGAACCTTCTGCATACCTCCTCCGAAGGCAAGGTTCTGGAAGATCCGTGGGAGGAAACGCCGGACTATGTCTATTCGCGCACGGTCAATCCTGAAGATGC
>JAZQRJ010000121.1:0-35984 GCA_045629505.1 Novosphingobium sp. | reverse complement strand
ACAGTCTGGCGCGATGCGCTTGATGAGATTATGGACCCCGGCCAGCCAAACTTGCGTTGAAGAGCAATTGGTGGGAGAATCGCGTATGTTTGGTGGACTGATCCGCTATCTAGACTCTATCGCCGCGCGCGACCCAGCGCCTCGTTCACGCTGGGAGGTTCTGCTTTATCCGGGCGTGTGGGCGGTGTTCTGGCATCGGATTGCGCATGCGCTGTTCAATGCGCGGCTCTATTTTCTTGCCCGCGTTATCAACCACTTCGCTCGGTTTCTGACCGCTATCGATATCCATCCCGGTGCGAAGATCGGAAAGAACTTCTTCATAGATCATGGTTTCACAGTGATCGGAGAAACCGCCGAGATCGGTGACAATGTTACCATTTACCAGTGTGTTACACTGGGGGGCAGCAATCCGACCAATGGCGTCGGAGGAAAGCGGCACCCCACGATCTGCGATAACGTAATTATCGGCTCAGGCGCGCAGATCATCGGTCCCATCACCGTGAGTGAACGCGCGCGCGTAGGTGCCAACGCCGTTGTCACGGATGATGTGCCCGAAGGCGCCACGATGGTGGGCGTAAAGGCGCGCTCCACGCTTGTAAAAGCGGAGACGTGGGCAAAGGAATTCATGCCCTATGGCACGCCATGCGATGAACTGAGCGAGCCGGGCAAACAGCGCATTGAAGATCTGGAGGCACAGATCGCGGCTTTGAGCAGGCAAGTCGAAGCTCTGCTTGCCGAGCGCGAGGTGAGGACGCCAGCCGCTCAAATCGTACGTGAAGGTAATTGATTGATATGGCGGGGCACGCCTGACGGATGGAAAAGCCTGCCGGCAATATTTTAACGTTCCCTCGCAGCCAGCATGTGCAGGTTGGTTTTGACCGACTGGAACTAAGTCGCATCCTCGATCTCTACGGCCGAATGGTCGCTGCGGGCCAGTGGCGCGACTACGCCATGAATTTTGACAAGGATGCTGCCAGCTTCAGCGCCTATCGTCGCTCATCGGAGCGACCGCAGGCACGTATCGAAAAGCGGCCTGCACTGCGCGCAAGGCAGGGCATGTGGACGCTATTCGGCGAAAATGGTCTCGTACTAAAGCGGGGCCACGAACTGGCGGGGGTGCTTTCCCCGTTGGAGCGGCGTTTGCTGAAAGTGGTCGAGAATTGACAGATTAAGCGCGACCAGCGCGCCTCATGGCTTTTGCGCGCTCATCAACAGATCAAGCGCCTGCGTCGATTGCTCCATCCCATATCTAAGCGGCTCATCATTGGTGCGGTCAGATATGCGGCCCCACGCCGCGGCGATGCCTTCGGGCGTCTGTTCCTCGGCCGGCAGCAACACCCCTTCATTCATGGTGAGCCAGAACGACTGATAAACCCCGCCACCTGCGCCCATCATGACATTGGATGGTGCATCTTGTGAAACGAGGAACATTCCGGCGGCAGCCACGGATTCGGGCGTGAAGGCTTGGAAGGCTTCCTCCGGAAAGATGTCTTCCGTCATCCGCGTGCCCGCCGTTGGCGCGATCAGGTTCACGCGGATGTTGTATTTCGCGCCTTCCAGCGAGAGCGTCTTGGCAAGGCCGATGATCCCCGCTTTCGCGGCCGCATAGTTTGCCTGCCCGAAATTGCCGCCAAGCCCGGACGACGAACTTGTCATCAGCACGCGCCCATACCCCTGTTCGCGCATCAACGGCCAAACCGCATGAGTGGCATAGGCAGTGCCAATCAAGTGGACGCGCACGACCGCTTCAAATTCGTCGGGCGTCATTTTCAGGAACGTGCGATCACGCAAAATTCCCGCATTGTTGATCAGGATATGGACGCCGCCCCAGCGCTCACGCGTGTGGGCGACCATGGCCTCCATCTGATCGTATTGCGAAACATCCCCGCCATCGGCCATGGCTTCGCCGCCTGCCGCCTTGATGTCTTCCACCACCTGCAAGGAAGCGTCCGAATGGCCCGTGCCGTCGCGCGCGCTCCCCAGATCGTTGACAACGACTTTCGCGCCGCGCCGTGCGAGTTCGAGCGCATATGCGCGCCCGATGCCGTTGCCGGCTCCCGTAACCACGGCGACCTTGTCGCGGAAATCGATTGTCATTGGGTACTCCATGTGTCTTCCAGTCACTGCAAGCACTCGCAGGATGGCAAGTTTCGAACTATATGCCCGGTTGCAAGGTTCCACGGCCTACAGCAGCGCTTCACCTTGCAGATATGCCGGGCGCTGGCCATAGGCGTCATCATACGAATCGCGAGAAAGGTCACTCGATGAAAGTCCGCATCCATGTCAGCCTCAAGCCGGGCGTGCTCGATCCCCAGGGTCGTGCCATCCAGCACTCGCTGGAAGGGCTGGGTTTTGCCGGCGTGAACGAAGTGCGTGCAGGTAAGCTGCTGGAACTGGACGTGGAAGATGGCGTCAGCGATGATGAACTCGATCAGATGTGCCGCAAGCTGTTGGCGAACATGGTGATAGAAAACTACCGCATTGAGAAGATTGCAGCATGAGCGGATTTCGCGCAGCCGTTATTACTTTTCCCGGCTCCAATTGTGACCGGGATCTGGCGGTGGCGCTGGAAGAAATTTCCGGCACCGCGCCGTTCCGGGTCTGGCACGGGGATGCGCAGCTTCCCGATCGGCTCGATTTTATCGGGCTGCCGGGCGGGTTCTCCTATGGGGATTATCTGCGCTCCGGCGCGATGGCAGGCCGTTCACCTATCATGCAGGCCGTGGTTGAAGCTGCAGGACGCGGCGTTCCTGTGATCGGTATCTGCAACGGGTTTCAGGTGTTGACCGAAACCGGGCTGCTGCCCGGTGCCTTGATGCGCAACGCGGGTATCCGCTTCGTATGCCGCGATGCTCGCCTGCGGGTGGAGAATGGCGATTCACTGTTCACGTCGCACTATGCGACCGGGGATGAGATTGTGGTTCCGGTTGCGCATCACGACGGTAATTACTTCGCTGATGCCGATACGCTGGATCGTCTGGAAGGTGAGGGGCGCGTTGCATTCCGCTACCTTGAGGACATTAACGGATCGGCGCGCGGAATTGCCGGCGTGTTAAATGAACGCGGTAACGTGCTGGGCATGATGCCGCACCCTGAACGCGCGATTGATCCTGCGCAGGGTGGATCGGATGGCCGCAAGCTGTTTGAAAGCGCGCTGGCGAGCCTCGCGACGGCCTGATTTACGCGGCAGAAATCCCGCGAGTGTAGGCCGGGGCGAATAGCTTCAGGGCGTCTTCGCGCGCCAAGGGCCTGCCGAAGAAGAAGCCCTGGATCTTGTCGCACCCTAGTTGCCGCACCGTCTCCAGCTCTGCTTCGGTCTCCACGCCTTCAGCAGTTGTCGTCATTTCGAGGCTATCCGCCATAGCCACAACCGCGCGGATAATCGCCAGGCTTTCCGGGTTGCCCGTCGCTGCGCCTTGGACGAACGTGCGGTCTACCTTGATGTTTGAGAAGCGCAGCTTGCGAAGGTAGCCGAGCGAGGAGTAGCCGGTGCCGAAATCATCGAGCGCGACGCCGCAGCCTAACGCTATGACGTGTTCAAGCGCAGCGCGCGCGAGATTGCCATCGCGCAGGAAGATGCTTTCGGTAACTTCGATTTCGAGACGGTTGGCCGCCAACCCGCTTGAAGATAGCGCGTTCACGACACTGGCTGCGAAATTCGGATCGAGAAGCTGCTCGCCAGAGACGTTTACTGCAACCCGAATGTGGTTCGGCCAGTTCATGGCTTCGAGGCAGGCTTGGCGCAACACCCATTCACCGATGGGCACGATTAGCCGGGTGTCCTCGGCGAGAGGAATGAACTTGCCGGGGCTGACAGAGCCGTGGTCCCTGCTGTTCCAGCGAAGCAGGGCCTCAAAGCTCACTATGGCTTCTGACTCGGTGCTGACGACCGGCTGAAAATGCAGCTCGAATTCGTTCATATCCAAGGCGCGGCGCAGCGAGAACTCAAGCTGGCGACGCTCCTCGGCATGGGCATGGAGAGATGGCTCGTAAATGAAGTGCGTGCCGCCGCCTTTGTCCTTCGAGCGATAGAGCGCAAGATCGGCGTTGCGCATTAACGTTTCCACCGTCGCACCGTCGCGCAGACCGATTGCCGAACCCACGCTTGCGCCTACGAACAGCGTGTGGTGATCGACCTCATAGGGTTGGGAAAGTCGGTCGATAATGCTTTCGGCCACCTGATTGACCCGGTTGAGGTCCGAAGCGTTTCGGATCACGATTGCGAATTCATCTCCGCCCAATCGGCCGCACAGCTCATTATCAGTCATCTGCTCCGTCAGGCGGGCGGAGACCCGAGCCAGCAGCTGATCGCCCACTAGATGGCCCAGGGTATCGTTCACAGCCTTGAAGCGATCGAGATCGATCATCAGGAAGGCACAACGCGTGCGCCACTTTTCGGCTTCCTGCAGTGCCTGGCCAAGCGCCTCAGTCAACATCATGCGATTGGGTAGCCCGGTTAAAGTATCATACCGAGCCATGTGCGCGATCTTGTCGGAGCTTTCACGCGCTTCCGTAACGTCAGAGCCGACGCCCCGAAATCCATCGAAATTGCCGTGATCGTCCAGCTTTGGAGTGCCAGAAAGCTCCCACCAGCGGGGTTCTCCGCTGATTTCCACGCGAACGAGAAGGTTGGAGAAGCTTTCCCGGAGTTTCAGTCGTTCTGCCAAATCGTGGAGGCTGGAGGGGAATTGGCCCGTCTGCCACGCCGATCCGGCGATCAGCTCAATAATCGATACTCCCTCCGCAGATTTGGCTTCCTTGCCTAGCGCGAACGCGAAGCGAGGTGACACGGACCGGGCACGGCGTAACGTATCCGTTTCCCAGAGCCAGTCGGCCTCGCCTTCTTCAAACTCCCGCAACAGGAGTGAGACGACCTCGTTACGTTCTGCCATCTCCGATTCGGCCGACTTGGTCAGAACATAGCGGCGGGCACTTTCAATCGTTCCGATCACAATGACGGTAGCGAATGCGGCCGATACGGCGGCCATGTCGAACGACTTGTTCAACAGGAACTGCGCAATGGCGCCGCCGCCAACGATCAGGGTCAGCAGGATAGTGGACATGGGAACGGCGGGAATCAGAATGGCTGATGCCGTCATCAGCATGGCCAGAACCGTCCAGAGCTTCAGCTGCACGGCGATGTCTGCAAAGGCGCCCGCCGCTGCAATCGGCACTACCCAGACCATGGCATTGGCGATGGAGCTTAACGACTGACGCTTAACCTCAATCTCGGACAAGCGGCGGCGGTCAGCGTCGATCAACGATCGATCGACTTTCGCTGTGAAACGAAGCGAAACGGCAAGCAGGACGACCCAGAGCGCGACCGCCGCAATGGGCACGGCGGGGATCATCAGGAACGCAGTGGCGAGCCCCGCAAGGCCTTGCGTCACGATTCGTGAAGTGGTTCCGTGGGCTAAACTGGCATATTGCAGCCCGCGAATCCGCAGCAGTTCACTGTCCGAGTGTTCGGATAGCCCCAGTATGGCGAGCACGGATAGCTGTGCGGGCGGGGGGAGCGTATGGGCGCGATACCGTTTCACACCTTAAGGTATAGCAACATACTAGTTAGCAGCCCGTAAAACCCCCTAGCACTATTCCATCATCCTGGTTGATCCGCGGAGATCGACCTGTTTCCTTATTCGACCGTGACGCTTTTGGCCAAATTGCGGGGCTGATCCACGTCCGTGCCTTTGAGGCAGGCTACGTGGTAAGCCAGCAACTGCACCGGGATGGCATAAACCAGCGGAGCGATCAGCGGATGCACGTTGGGCATTTCGATAACAGCCATGCAATCGTCGCCTGCATCTGCGATGCCGACCGAATCGGAAATGAGCACGACCTTGCCGCCTCGTGCGCGCACCTCCTGCATGTTGCTGACCGTTTTCTCAAAGAGCGGACCGGATGGCGAGAGAACGATGACCGGAACGTCTTCGTCGATCAGCGCAATCGGCCCGTGCTTCATTTCCCCTGAAGCATAGCCTTCGGCATGGATATAGCTGATTTCCTTAAGCTTTAACGCGCCTTCCAGTGCAAGAGGATAGTCCTGTCCGCGACCCAGATAGAGCACGTCACGCGCCGGAGCGATGAGGTGGGCCATCGCCGCAATCTTTTCATCATAGCCTAGCGCGGCGTTGAGACTGGCCGGAACTTCCAGCAGATGTTCAACCAGTTCGGCTTCCTCGGCCCGGTCCATGCGTCCGCGCTTCACCGCCATGTGCGCGGCGAGAGCGGCAAGAACGGCAAGCTGGCAAGTGAACGCTTTGGTGGAGGCGACGCCAATTTCCGGCCCGGCATGTGTGGGCAAGAGCAAGTCGGCTTCGCGCGCCATGGAACTTGTCGGCACGTTGACCACGACCGCGATCGTCTGCCCTGCCGCTTTGCAATGGCGCAAAGCAGCAAGCGTATCGGCAGTTTCGCCGGACTGGGAAATGAATAGCGACAGGCCGCCCGGTTCCAGAACAGGCTCGCGGTAACGGAACTCGCTTGCCACATCGATGTCCACCGGCAGGCGAGCGAACTTTTCGAACCAGTATTTTGCCACCATCCCGGCGTAATAGCTGGTGCCGCAGGCCACGATGGTGACGCGATTGATCCGCGAAAGGTCAAAATCCATCTGGGGCAGCGCGATACTGCGATCCGTTTGGCGGATATAGCTGCGCAGCGTTTGGGCGACCACCGTTGGCTGCTCGAAGATTTCCTTCTGCATAAAGTGGCGGTAGTTGCCCTTCTCGATGGCCGCCGCCGATGCGCCAGAGGATGTGACCTCGCGCTCCACGGCATTGCCCCGTGCATCAAAGATTTGTGCACCTTCGCGCGTCACGACAACCCAGTCACCCTCTTCCAGATACGAGACTTTCTGGGTGAGGGGGGCTAGGGCCAACGCGTCGGACCCCAGATAAGTCTCATCCTCTCCAAAGCCGATCACCAGAGGGGAACCTAGTCGGGCGCCGATCAGCATATCCGGGTGCTGACGGAAGGCGATGGCCAGTGCGAACGCGCCCCGAAGCTTTGGTAGAGCTTCCCGCACCGCTTCCTGCGGGGTCTTTCCTGCCTCGATCTGCTCAGACACGAGATGAGCGACAACTTCGCTGTCCGTCTCGCTTTCGAACTTGCGGCCTCGTGCTGAGAGCGCGTCGCGCAGTTCGCGGTAGTTTTCAATAATGCCGTTGTGCACGAGCGCGAGCTCGCTGGTCGCGTGCGGATGGGCGTTGGCGGCGGTGGGGGCGCCGTGGGTCGCCCAGCGGGTGTGGGCAATGCCAATCAGGCCGGGTGCGGGGTTGGCCGCCAGTTCCTTGACGAGGTTTGCCAGCTTGCCCTGCGCGCGGCGGCGTACAAGTTGCCCGTCGTGCACAGTGCAGACACCGGCGCTGTCATAGCCGCGGTATTCCATCCGCCGCAGCCCTTCGACCAGACGGTCCGTGACTTGTTCCTTGCCGACGATGCCGATGATACCGCACATTGAATTAGCCCTTGTGAATTTGGTGCCGGATATTCCGGTGTCAGAAAGTGTAGGGGACGCGGATGTCCGGCAATTTAGCCGGGAAATCCTTTCTATCGCGTTCCGGGCTCACTTTTCCCGGTCAGCCTTTTTCTTCTTCATCGCATCGTGAAAGCTATCCGCCCAGCCGGGTTTGACGAGCTGTTCGGCCCGCACAAGGCGCAAGTCACCATCCCCCACGTCGCGGGAAACCGCGCTGCCAGCGCCGACGATGGCGTCGGACCCGATCTTGACGGGCGCGATAAGCGAACTGTTGGAGCCAATGAATGCACGCTCACCGATTTCGGTTTTATGCTTGAAATAACCGTCATAGTTGCACGTAATAGTGCCCGCGCCGATGTTCGCGCCGGCGCCGACGGTGGCATCGCCAAGATAGGTGAGGTGATTGGCCTTCGCGCCGCGGCCAAGCACCGTCTTCTTCATTTCCACGAAATTGCCGATCTTGGAGCCTTCTTCCATGCGCGTGCCGGGGCGCAGACGGGCGTAGGGCCCAACTTCGCAGTGCGTGCAGACATGCGCGCCTTCAAGATGGCTGAATGCCCGGATCGTCACATTGTCTTCAATGGTAACGCCAGGGCCAAAAACCACATCAGGTTCAATCGTCACGTCGCGGCCGATCTGCGTGTCCCATGAGAACCAGACGGTGTCCGGATCGCGAAGAGTAGCGCCTTCGGCCATCACTTCCTCGCGCTTCAAGCGCTGCCAGTCCTTTTCGGCAACGGCGAGTTCGGCGCGGCTGTTGATTCCCGCCACTTCGGCAGAATCTTGTGCGACCACGACCGCGCTGCTGCGGCCATCCTGCCGGGCAAGGTTGACGATATCGGGCAGGTAGTACTCACCCTGTGCATTATCGTTGCCAACACGGGCGAGCAGCGCGAATAGATCGTCCGCGCGTACTGCCATCAGCCCGGAATTGCACAGGCGGCAGGCGCGCTCTTCCTCGGTCGCGTCCTTGAATTCGACCATCTTCCCGATGATCCCGTCGCGGGCGATCACCCGGCCGTATTGCAAAGGATCGCCAGGCTCAAAGCCCAGCACGACCGTGGCCAGGGAAGCTTCGCTTTCCAGACGTTCGATCATGGCGCGCATGGTCGCGGTCGAAACGAAGGGCACATCGGCATAAAGAATCAGCACAATGCCGGAAAATCCGCTGAGCGCGGCCTGAGCCTGCTGCACCGCGTGGCCGGTGCCGAGTTGCGGCTCCTGCAGCGCGATATCGGCCCGGCCTTTCAGCGCGGCTTCAAGCTGTTCTTTCCCGTGGCCCGCAATCACGACTTGCCGCTGGGGAGAAAGCGCCTGAACGGATGCGAGCAAGTGCTCGATCATCGGTCTTCCCGCGATGGGATGCAGGACCTTGTGCAAATTGCTTTTCATTCGCGTGCCCTTGCCCGCGGCCAGGATCACGACTGCGACAGATGATAGGGAAGGGGATGAAAGGGGTGCCGTTTCGCTCATGACGAATCATGTGCCAGCATTCGCTTGCCGTTTCCAGCGGGAGACGCCATCAACCCGCGTGAGATGACTAAATTTCCTTTTGATGTAATCGGCTTTGATCTGGATGGTACGCTGCTTGATACCAGCAGAGATCTTGGCGAGGCAGTGAACCATGCGCTTTCGCTAATCGGGCGCGATCCAGTGCCAATTGGTAAAGTGCGTGATCTGGTGGGCGGTGGCGCGCGAAAGATGCTGGCGCGCGCGCTGGATATCACTGGCGGGCAAATCGTTGATGATGAATTCAAGCGGCTTCACGCCGAATTGATCGCTTTTTACGAGGCGAATATTGCGAATTACTCGGCGCTGTTCCCCGGCGGTGCAAAGATGCTCGATGATCTGGCCGCCGAGGGCGCGCGGCTGGCGGTTGTTACCAACAAGCTGGAGCGGTTGGCGGTAAAGCTGCTGGATGAACTTGGTCTGTCGGACCGGTTCTATACCATCATTGGCGGTGATACGCTGGGACCGAACAGAGCCAAGCCTGCGCCGGACCTGCTTGATGAGATGGTCGCACGGGCTGGGGGCGGGCGCGCGGCCTATGTGGGGGATACGACGTATGACACGCGCGCTGCCGCAGCTGCCGCCATTCCATGCGTTGCGGTGAGCTTTGGGTTCAACGATCTGCCGGTGCACGAGTTGGGCGCGGTAGCAGTGATTGACCACTACGATGAACTTGTGCCGACACTGATCCGCATCGGGTAGCGGATCTGGCCGGCGGTTCTGCGCCTTCCGGAAGGGCGAGGATCGCAAGCGCCTTGTCCGGATCGAGATAGCGGCGCGCGGCATCCTGTACGTCTTGCGCTGTCAAACCGTTTAATATTTCGCCACTTTTGAGGAAGCGATCAATCTGATCTGGCTCGCTTTGCGCGCGGGCCACCAGCGCCAGCCAGTTGCCATTGGACTTGAGTGCATTCTGATACCGCTCCACCAGCGGCTGACGCGCGCGGGCCAACATGTCTTCGCTGATCGGGGTGGAGCGCAGTTCCATGAGCATCGAGCGAACGGCTTCGCGAGTCGCAGGCACTTCAGGGACAGCAACCGAGGCGGAGATGCTGAACGTGCCATAATCCGGCCAATAGCGAGAAAGGCTGCTGGATGCGCCGGGCGAATAGGCTTTGCCAAGCGATTCCCGCAGGACATCGGTCAATTCGACGCGGACAACCCGTTCCAGCAGGTTGAACGTCAGCGCCGCGACAGGATCGCGGTCATCGATGGTGGGCCATGTGTAGCGCAGCAATGCCTGATCGGCAGGGCCTGTGTGGGTAATGGTGCGCAGAGTCCGGTCTGCCGCGAACGTGCGTGCTGGCTGATCCGTGTATTCGCGGAACGCCTGCTCACGCGCTGGCAGGGCGCCAAACGTCTTGGCGACAAGGGCAATAACCTGCGCTTCATCGAAATCGCCCACTATGCCAATTTCAATCGCGCCGTTTTTCAACCGATCGGTGATGCCAGATTTGAGAGTGCCGTAAGTCAGCTTTCGATATTCGTCCGGCGAAAGCAGCGAAAAGCGTGGATCGTTATCTGAGATGAAGCCCCCGATGGCGCCGCTCACAGCAGACGCGGGCGTAGCATTCAACTGGGCGAAGTAGCGATTGATGTCCTGCCGATAACGGTCAACTCCTTCAGATCGATATCCGGGATCGGTGACGTACGCCGCCAGTAGCTGCAGCTGCAGTTCAAGATCGCGCGCCGTGGTTTGGGCCGCCGCCGCGATGGCGGAGTCCTCTGCCACGAACTCATTGTTGACCGTGCGACCGGCCAGAATGGTTTGCAGCTCATCCTCGTTATGCTGGCCTAGCCCGCCTTCATCGAGATACGGCGTAAGTTCGGTTACCAGCGGATTTTCGCGCGTGTTGAGCTTTCTGCCGCCATCAATGCTCACCTTCAACCGGATGCGGTCTTTCTCAAGATCGGTGCGTTTGAGGTTCAACATTACGCCGTTTTCGAACCGAATGGTTCGGATTCCCAAACCAGGTTGAACCGTGTCACTGGTGACCGTGCCAGGCTGGCCAAACTCGGTGTAGGCAAATGTGCTCATCCCTCCCGATTCCGGCGGGGAAATTCGTGGGCCCATCGCAGCGTTCCAGGCAGCGCGGACTGCTGGTGCCCCGCCTTCAGGTTCGTATCGTCCGTGAAAGCGGAGCAATGGGTTTTCCAGAGGCACTGCGTCGCGCTTCAATGCCTCCAGCACGGACTTGGGCGTGATGGAGGGCGCCAACGCTGTAAACCGATCCAGCACCTCATGCGGTTCTGACGGCACAGTCCCGTCGGACAGCAGCAACCAGATAGACGAGAGGAGAGTGGAGTGTGTACGCGTTTGCGCGGATGCTGCCCCGTTCTGTAAAGAGGTGTGGATCACCGCGACCTGTTCGTCCACTTCGGCCGAGCTGAACCCATAGCGCAAGGCGCGTCGGTATTCCGTCACGGCTGCGAGCAGTCCTCCGCGCCATTTCCGGTCGCTGGTGTCCACGATCAGCCGCGTTGATCGCCCAGATTTGAAGATGTTCCCCGTGCCGAAACCGGCGCCGCGAAACGGTGGCGAGGGCTGACGCGTGATCCGCAGGAACCGACGGTTCACGATGTTGTAGCCGATAAGGCGCAACAGGTTTTCCTGCCGCCGGGAAACCGTGTCCTCCCCGCCGATCCACGGGCCGTGTCGCACTGCTTCGACGCGTTCCGGCAGCGCGGGATCAATATAAACCGATGTGCGTGCACTGTCCTTGAAATCAACCGGACCGGCGTCTGGCTTTGGATCAGGCGATGCTCCGCGCCAGTCAGCAAATCGTTCGTGGATCTTGGCTTCGACCAATTGGGGATCGAAATCGCCGATCACGACTATTGTGGTGTGTGCGGGCACATATTCGCGTGCCCAAAAGGCCCTCAGGCTTTCAGCCGTCGCAGCTTTCAGTGCCTCGGCAGTCCCGATGGGCAGACGTTGTGTATAAAGCGCATTCGGATGGGCGAAGCGCATGCTGTCTTCCGAATTGCGGACCGCATAAGTGTTCCGGTCTCGCATTTCTGCAAGAACAACGCCTTTCTCACGTTCTACCGCTTCTGGAGAGAACGTCAGCTCACTTGCAGTTTCGCGCATCAGCTTGAGGCTCAGGTCGAGAAGATCGGGATTATTGCGCGGCAGATCCAGCTTGTAGATTGTCTGGTCAAAGCTGGTGGAGGCGTTTGTGTCGGCCCCGAAGGCCAAACCTTCGCGCTCCAGCAGTGAAATCATTTTTCCTTCGGGGACGTTGGTGCTGCCATTGAAGGCCATATGTTCGACGAAATGAGCGAAGCCGCGTTCGCTTTCCGCCTCGTCCAGCGAACCGGTTTCGATGGCCATTCGAACAATGGCAGTGCCGTTTGGCGTCGCATTTTGCCGTATGACATAGCGCATGCCATTTTCCAGCCGACCAAACCGATAGGCGGGGTCGACCGGAATATCGCTGTTCTCAAAACCCCAGACAACATCATTCTTAAGGGGAAGAGCAGTGGCAGATTGCGGCACAGATTGAACAGTCGCGCAGGCCGCAAGTAGCGGCAGGATTGCCGTCATTACCGCAAGCCGCAGGGACAAATTATTTTCCCCTCAACTTCCTATGCTTGGAAAGGTCGAACACTTCGCTAGGTCCGTTATCGTCCTGAAGGAGTCCGAGCCGGCGCGCTACCTCCTGATAGGCTTCTTCTTCACCGCCAAGATCACGGCGGAAACGATCTTTGTCGAGCTTTTCACCAGTGGTCATGTCCCACAGGCGGCAGCCGTCAGGGCTGATTTCATCAGCAAGGATCACACGGCTATAATCACCGTCCCAGATGCGGCCGAATTCGAGCTTGAAATCGACGAGGCGGATATTGATTGCCGCGAACATGCCACAGAGGAAGTCGTTTACGCGGATCGCCATGGACGAAATGTCCTGCATTTCCTCGTTAGAGGCCCAGCCGAAGCACGAGATGTGCTCTTCCGCGATAAGCGGATCGCCAAGCGCATCGTCCTTGTAGCAGTATTCCAGCAGCGTGTGGGGCAGAGGCTCGCCTTCCGCGATGCCCAAACGCTTGGAGATTGAGCCAGCCGCCACATTGCGCACGACGACTTCGATCGGAATAATTTCAACCTGCCTTACGAGTTGCTCTCGCATGTTAAGGCGGCGAATGAAGTGGTTAGGCACCCCAATGTGGTTGAGGCGCGTGAAAACATACTCGCTGATGCGGTTGTTGATGACGCCCTTGCCCTGAATGGTGCCCTTCTTCTGCGCGTTGAAAGCAGTCGCGTCATCCTTGAAATACTGGATGAGCGTTCCGGGTTCGGGTCCTTCGTAGAGGATCTTGGCCTTGCCCTCGTAGATTTGGCGGCGACGAGTCATCTTGACTGATCCTTGATGCGATAATTGGCTTTGCAAACAAAAAACTAAGCCCCGGCTCAGGCAATCCGCAACAGCGACTGCACAGCCGGGGCTTGAGCGAGGATATAGTCCATGGCTTGCAAAATGCCAACAATCACCTGTTGCTCAGCAGTGTAATAACGCAAGGTCAGGACATTAACGTATTCAAGGGTAGCCAAAGGCCGGCCGGATCCAAGAAAAATCAGCGGCGACGAAATAATCGACGCAGAAAACCCGGTTCTTCCATGGGTTGGATCGGACCATAGGTGTGGAGACGCTGAAGGGGATCACTGTGCGGCCGCGGCAGGATCGATTCGTGCGGACGGCTGGTGTGCAAAATAAAGGGAGACATCGCGAACTCCATTATACCCCCAAAAGGGAAAATATAATGGAGCCGCGATGGTTCCCAAATGAAGTGCAGTGGGCTTAAGCTGCCACCAATTCCTGTTCGGCAGGTTGCGTCCGGATCAGGTAATCGAATGCCGAGAGAGCGGCCTTCGATCCTTCACCCATTGCGATGATGATCTGCTTGTACGGCACGGTCGTGACATCGCCCGCTGCAAAGATGCCGGGGAGCGAGGTTGATGCACGATCATTGATGACGATTTCGCCATGCTTTGAAAGCTCCAGCCCCGAGTCCTCAAGCCATTCGGTATTGGGCACAAGGCCGATCTGCACGAACACGCCTTCAAGATCGACGTGCAGTTCTTCACCGCTGTTGCGATCCTTGTAGGTCAAGCCATTCACACGTTCGCCATCGCCGGTGACTTGCGTCGTCTGAGCGGACACGATGATCGTGACGTTGGAAAGCGAGCGCAGCTTATCCTGCAGAACCTTGTCCGCGCGAAGCTGGTGATCGAATTCAATCAACGTAACATGGCCGACGATGTTCGCCAGGTCGATAGCAGCCTCAACGCCCGAGTTGCCACCGCCGATCACCGCAACGCGCTTGCCCTTGAAGAGCGGGCCGTCGCAGTGCGGGCAATAGGCCACGCCGCGGTTGCGATACTCGAACTCGCCCGGAACGCCCAGGTTACGCCAGCGTGCGCCGGTCGAAATGATGACCGAGCGTGCCTTCAGTGAAGCGCCGTTTTCGAGCACAACTTCGTGATAGCCACCAACTTTCGCTGCTGGGATCAGCTTGTCCGCCTTCTGCAGGTTCATCACGTCGATGTCGTATTCGCGAACGTGCGTTTCCAGCTGCGCAGCCAGCTTTGGCCCTTCGGTGTAGGGAATCGAGATGAAGTTCTCGATGCCCATCGTGTCCTGCACCTGACCGCCGAAGCGTTCAGCGGCAATGCCAGTGCGGAAGCCCTTGCGCGCGGTGTAGATCGCAGCAGCTGCTCCGGCAGGGCCGCCACCGACAACCAGCACCTCAAACGGTTCCTTGCCAGCGATCTCTTCCGCGGCGCGGGCACCGGCATTGGTGTCGATCTTGGCCAGCAGTTCTTCGACGCTCATCTTGCCATTGGCGAACGGCTCACCGTTCAGGAACACGGCGGGCACAGCCATGACGTTGCGTGCCTCAACCTCCTCCTGATAGGCGCCGCCTTCGATCAGCGTCGCCGTAACGCGTGGGTTGTAAAGCGCCATAAGGGTCAGCGCCTGCACCACGTCCGGGCAGTTGTGGCAGGACAGCGAGAAATACATTTCGAAGGCATAATCGCCTTCCAGTTCGGCGATCTGCTTCAGAACCTCGTCCGAAACCTTGGGCGGATGGCCGCCAGCCCACAGCAGGGCGAGGATGAGCGAGGTGAATTCATGACCCATAGGAAGGCCAGCGAAACGGACCCACCTATCCGGATCGGAAGCGCGGCGAACAACAAAGCTGGGTTTGCGGTCATCAGTGCCGTCGAAGGATGCGCTCACCATATCGTGCAGGGAGGCAATTTCTTCCAGCAGCGCGCGAGTATCGGCCGAACGGGCATCATCCCCGAGCGAGGCGACCAGTTCCACCGGTTCGCGCAAGTTGCCAAGGAATTGGCTGAGCTGCTGCTTCATGGCGGTATCGAGCATGTCTTATGGTCCTCCTGATTTGGGGGTGGGAATGGGGTGGAGCGGCTCTTGAACTCGGTAGAATAAGAGCCGCCCCGGTTATGCGCTTAGATCAGTCGATCAGATCTTGCCGACCAGATCGAGCGAAGGAGCAAGCGTTTCGCCGCCTTCTTCCCAAGCAGCAGGGCAAACCTGGCCGGGGTTGTTGCGAACGTATTGTGCAGCCTTGATCTTGCGGAGGAGTTCGGTGGCATTACGGCCAACGCCTTCGCAGGTGATTTCCATGATCTGAATCACGCCATCGGGATCGACAACGAACGTTGCACGGTCTGCAAGGCCGGCTTCTTCACGAAGAACACCGAAGTTGTTGGAAAGGGTGTGAAGCTGGTCGCCGAGGAACGGGAATTCCAGCTTGCCGATCTTTTCCGACGTGTCGTTCCAAGCCTTGTGGCTGAAGTGCGTATCAGTGGAGACTGCATACACTTCAACGCCCAGACCCTGGAGTTCGGCGTACTGCTTGCCGAGGTCTTCCAGTTCGGTGGGGCAAACGAACGTGAAGTCAGCCGGATAGAAGAAGAAGATCGACCACTTGCCCTTCACGTCAGCGTCGGTGACCTGGAAGAAGTCCTTGCCCTTCTGGAACGCGGTGGCGTTGAACGGCTTAATAGTGCTTCCGATGATACCCATGGTATATTTTCTCCATCTGAGTGCAAATTGCTGTCGCGAGATAGGATGCTCGCTGCTGTGTTTGTAGCGAGATAGTTCGATTGAGTTAATCGGTAAAACCGATGAGAGAGCGATTTATAAACGCAATAAGTGATTATGCGAAGGTGTCGCTGAGCAGCGGATCTGGCTGAGTGAGATCGGCAATCGAACAAACACGGGCTAATCCATGGCCCGTCCAGTTGCGGGAAAAAGTATCTGATTACAGAGCCGGCATGACAAAGCCGGTTCGGCAGAGTTGAAAGACGCCAATGCACCTATTTCTAAACTCTGGACAGGGCCGGCCAATCCCTTTGAAATGACCAAGCCCCGCCAATAGCCAATCAGGCGATCACGCCGTAATTCCGCTCATACTGCGCTTTGTATTCGGCCTTCGTACGTTCGCTGACGTCAAGATCGGCCGCCCTTGCGCGCAGGGCAGCGACGGTCGCGTTCTCTTTGCGGATATGCTTGAACAGGTCGAGCCCGAACCAGTTTGCGGCGTTTTCGTGTGTGATCTTGTTAATTTCGTCATCAGTGCATTTCGCATCGACGAGGTGTTCCCAAAGCTCTTCAGGAGAGCCGGGGAAAGTGCAGTCCGAATGCGGATAATCGACTTCGTAAGCGATGTTTTCGATACCGATACGGTCGCGCAGCAGCAGGCCGGATGGATCAGAGATGAAGCAGGCCAAGAAATGCTTGCGGAACATTTCGGTGGGGGTGAGACCGCCCAGATCGGACTTCGCCCACTTCTGGACGTGGAATTGGCGTTCCATCCGGTCGAGGAAGCCTGGAATCCACGAGGTTCCGCCTTCTGACAATGCGATTTTCAGATCAGGGAACTTCACCAGAGATTTTGACCAGAGCAGGTTTGCCGCGCAATCCAATGAGTTCCAGCAGGGCAGGGTGCTGGTCACTTCGATCGGCGGTCCGTCACCATTCATGGACGCCATCGGGCTGGCGCCCTGCGTCATATTCGATGAGGCGATGTGGATTGCGACCACCACGCCTTCGTCCACACAAGCCTTGAAGAATACGTCCCACTCGCCTGAATGGATGCTGGGGAAGCCGAACGTTTCAGGCGCTTCGGAGAAGCTGATCGCCTTCACGCCCTTCCTTGCCACGCGGCGCACTTCCTGCGCGGAAAGCTCAGGGCTCCAGATGGCAGGAAGGGGCAGCGGGATGAACCTTCCGGGGTGAGATCCGGCCCATTCGTCAATGTGCCAATCGTTGTAAGCCTGCAGCGTGGTGTAGGCGAAATCCTTGTCATCGGCGGTGGCAAAGAAGGTTCCCGCCATGCCCGCGAATGATGGGAAGTTCATCGATGCAACAATGCCGTTGGCATCCATATCGCGCACGCGCTGAGCAGCATCCCAGCAGCCGGGGCGCATTTCGGCGAGAGTGGAGGGGTCATACCCCCATTCCATCGGCGGGAGGGTTACAACGGCGCAGATGAAGGGCGTGGCCGTGACGCCACCTTCCCACACCCATTTCTGCAGCTTTGCCTGCTGGTCATAAATAAGTTTTGGCGCTCTATCGGCATACTGTTTTGGCATGTGATTATCGAACAAGTTGCCAGGTTCGATAATATGATCGTCGACGCTGACTAGGATCATGTCTCCCAGGTTCATTTCCATCTCCATTTTTGTGACCAGCTTAGATGCATTTTTTCCAGTCAACGCGATTCTATTAATGAATCCAACTGACAGGTGGTCTGTGGTCTATAGTACGGCGATCTATCGGAACGAGGCAAGGGCGATTGCGGTGGTTTTCAGGCGAAGCGGCCAATCAACCCGTATCGGCTCGGGTGAATTCGCCAAGTGCCAAAGTTGACAGGTAGGCTGTCATATGGGATCAGGTGCGATCGGGAGAGATGATAGGGATCAGGGCGGGCGATCTGGAGGGACGCTCTGTTTCCCAATGTGGTTTCTGTCGGACTGACCAGAAGGCAAAAACATGACTGACACCAACATGCAGCCGCTGATTTCAGCCGACAGCCACATCGAGGAACCGCCGGGTTTCTGGTATGACGAGATTCCGGAGAAGATGCGGGATGACCTTCCTCCTGAAATGCGACCGACCGATTCCGCAACGCAGTTTGCCTTGCGAGTAGGCGCGAAGAAGGAAGGCGAGCTGACCCAGGAGGAACTGGACGGGGAGCGGCACCGCCAAGAGGTAGCTTCGCTGGGTACCACCAACATCGAAGCGCGTTACAAGATAATGCGGCAGGAAGGCGTGGTGGGTGAATGCATCTACCCCACCAAGGGTCTCTATCTCTGGAACATCCAGAACCCCGAAACCGGCAAGCTGTGCGCCCGACTTTATAATGGCTGGATGTACGACTTGCTGGAAAGCCGGTCCGATCGGTTCCGCTGTGCCGCGATGATCCCCACTTGGTCTGTCGAAGACGCGATTGCCGAAGTGCAATATGCCGCATCGCTGGGCATGGGTGGGCTTCTGCTGCCAATCGTGGGTACACCGCCGTTCAATCACAAGCAGTGGGATCCGCTCTGGTCCGCCATCAACGAAACGGGATTGCCGGTCGTGATGCATCAAGGCAGCGGGCACGACATGCTGTTTTATCGCGGGCGCGGGGCGACTGTGGCCAACCTGCTTGCTACGCAGTCCATGGCGCCTCGCACCGCGGCTCTGCTGGCGACCTCCGGGGTGCTTGAGAACAATCCTGATCTGCATTTCGTGTTCGTGGAAACCAATGCGGCTTGGATTTCGTGGGCGATGACGACGCTGGATCATTACGACAAATCGTTCCGCCAGTATGTTGGATGGGTGAAGCCAGAGTTGAATGAAAAGCCCAGTTTTTACCTCAAGCGGCAGATCCACGGCACATTCCAGGTGGATGACGTCGCCGTAAACATGGTGCCGTTTACTGGGCCGTCTGTTGCACTTTGGGGTTCGGACTACCCTCACGCAGAGGGAACTTATCCGCACTCCCAAGAAATCGTGGCGGAGTTCTCCAAGCGGCTTTCACCTCAAGATACCCGCGCCATCGTGTTTGAAACTGCGGCGGATCTGTTCAAGTTCGACCGCGAGAAAATCCTTGAACCAATCTGATGGGCAAACGGGGTTGGCGAGCCTGACGTCATGCAAGCTGGTCGTCTCCGACATTGAAAGATCAGAAGCGTTCTATCGCGCTGTCTGCGGCTTCGGACCGGGCAAGACCATGCATTTTGCGCTCGCCGGGCGCCCATTTACCGAGATCGTGTTTCGGCAGGAAGGCAAGCACGAAGCGCTGATGCTGATGGCTTACGATGATGGCGCGGCCCCGGCATCGGGCGCTGCCGTCCTGACCTTCAGCACCGATGATATTGATGCGCTGGCCCAGCGCGTGCTGGCAGGGGGTGGTTCCCAACTCGCCCAGGCGCGCCCCTTGCGGCTTGGCACCTGGCATGCTCTGATTGCCGAGTTTGCTGATCCCGATGGCAATTTGCTGCAAGTGCTGCAGACCATCGAACCTGAAAGCCAGAAGACGTAGTGACAACTTCCCTCTCAGATGCCGTCATGCCCGGTGCGGAGGCCACCGATCAATTTCCGGACTGGTTTGTGCAAGCGCGCGCAGCCGCCAATGGTCGGTATGGTTCCATCACCCACGATGGATGCCGCATAGCCTATCAGTCTTGGGGAACGTCAGGCGCGCGGCCCATGCTCTTGCTGCATGGTGCGGGCGCCAGTTCTGAGTGGTGGGAGCCGACCGCAGTTCTGCTTGCTGACAGGTTTCACATCGTCGCGCCTAACGCTTCTGGCGTTGGCCGATCCGAATGGCGGGATTGCTATTTGATAGAGCAATGGGTGGCAGAAGCGATGGCCTGCGCCCGTGCGGAAGGCATTTTGGGGCCGGACATTCGCCCCATCTGCGTAGCGCACAGCTTTGGCAGTGAATCGGGGGCGAGGCTTGCAGTTGATCCAGCGCGGCCGATTTCGCACCTTATATTCGTGGACACGCTGATGGGCCTCTATGGAACGCCCGATGGCACGTTTCGGCCACGTGAGCGGCCGCACTATTCATCGCCTGAAGACGCGATCCGCCGCTTTTCAACGGTGCCTCGCGATGATTTCGCTCCCGCGTTTCTGCGCCCTCATGTTGCGCGGCAATCGCTTGAGCGGATTGCTAGCGACGCGGATGGGACTTGGAGCTGGCGCGCCGATCCCAACGTGATGGGCAAGCTTGCCTACGAGCCGATCTTGCGCCGCCTCGGTGAGGCGAATTGTCCGCTCGACTTCATCTATGGTGGCCGATCAAGCATGAGCACGCAGGAAATTCGCGCCGGGCACGTGCAAAACGCACCCAAAGGTTCCGCCTTTCATGAGATCGCCGAGGCGGGCCATCACATCCCGCTGGACCGGCCCCAGGAGCTCGCCTTGCTGATCCGCCAGATAACTGAAGCGCGCCAGAACTGAGCATTGCTGGAGAGGAGCTCGCGATGACAACGGCAGAACATGAGCTGTTCATGGTTTTCGTCGATGGCAAGCCCGGCCATGAGCAGGAATATGCAAGGTGGTTCACGGGCGAACACCTGCTCGACATGAAGGGCCTGCCGGGCGTGGATTCTGCTCATGCCTATCGCCTTCGATCGCTGGATGGGCAGCCTGCTCCGGCGGGCCTCTGCGCCCTGTATGAGACGCTGAGCGGGACGCAGCTTTTGCATACTATCGCTGCCAACAAGGGCACCGATGCCTTGCCGGTTTCGCTTATTCAGGGGGCGATGGTCTGGCGCGTGCTGGAGACTGTTCGCCGATCCGAGCCGCATGGCGATCGCAAACCGCGCGTGCTGATCTGCTTGTTCGGTGGGGAGTGGGACGGGCCGGCGGAACAGCTCTTTTGGGACTGGCTCAATAGTGCGGCCTTGCCGATCGTCGAAGCGCGGCAAACTCGCATCAGCCCTGCGCAGCCTTCGCGTGGGCGAGAGTTTGGCAGCGTCTTGTTCGTTGCGCTTGCGGGTCATGCCGATGCTGCGGAAGTAATGTCGGCGATCAGGAGCCAGCGAAGCGCGCCGGCATCCCGGTTTTTGCTCGCCGCCCCAGCTTGAAGCGGGAATCGCATTGCAATGTGCTTCGCCTGCCGCATTGTGTTGCGATAAGCCAAACTAATGAAATAATTCAGGGAGTGGTTAAATGAGTGATGAGCCTCTGCTTCTGGTGGATGACCCGGCACCGTTCGTGCGGCGTCTGACGCTAAACCGACCGCACAAGCGCAATGCTCTTAACAACGAACTGCGGGGCGAGATTTTTAAGGTTCTGGAAGCGGGTGATGCCGATCCAGCCATTCGGGTGATGATCATCCGCGGTGCAGGCAACTGTTTTTCCTCCGGTTATGATCTTGCCTATCTTGGGCCTACGCCGTTTCACGCTTCCGGCGGGCCAGGCTGGTGGGCGCGACACGTGGTGGAAGGCTGCTTCCGGGTGTGGGATCTGGCCAAACCCGTGATAGCGCAAGTGCATGGCTGGTGCCTGGCGGGCGGCTCAGAACTCGCGGTTGCGTGTGATCTCGTTTACGTGGCCGAGGATGCGCAGATTGGTTATCCGCCAGTGCGCACGATCTCTCCGCCGGACAATCACTATCACGCATGGCTGATGGGAATGCGTGCGGCGATGGAGCAGATGCTGACGGGCGACGCGATCGACGGGCTGGAGGCCGTGCGCCTGGGCTTCGCCAATCGTGCGTATCCTGAGGCCGAACTGGAAGAACAGGTTCTGGCGATGGCGAGCCGCATTGCCAAAGTCGATCCGGAATTGGCGCAGATCAACAAGCGCATGGTGCACCGGCAAATGGAAGCGATGGGCATTCGCGCCGGCCTTCGCGCGGGAACGGAGCTTCAGGCCTTGGGCCAGACCACCGATGCCAGCCGTGCATACATGATGAAGATGCGGGAGAGCGTTAGGTCCGCTTTGCAGGAAAGGGACGAACCGTTTGAGGATTATCGCACCGCGGGCCAACCACGCCCATCGTCGGAAGGCTGAATGACGGCACTTGCCTATGTCGGCGCGGCGATAGCGGAGATTGCGGGCTGCTTTGCCTTTTGGGCGTGGCTTCGAATGGGCAAGTCTGCACTGTGGTTGCTGCCCGGCATGGTCTCGCTCGCGCTATTCGCATACCTTTTGACACTGGTGGAAAGCGATGCGGCTGGCCGTACTTACGCTGCATATGGCGGGGTTTACATCGTTTCCGCAATTCTATGGCTCTGGATCGTTGAAGGCGCAAAGCCAGACCGCTGGGACATTTTAGGCGCAGTGGTCTGTCTGGTCGGAGCAGGGATTATCCTGTTCGGGCCACGCACGGCATAGGCGGATCTGCCGATCGGCGTTGACATCGTTAAAACTAGTATACTAGATTGCAGTCATGCAAATCGCGGATCAATTGATAGCCAGCTTTGGCCGCATCGCGGCTGCTGACGGCGGCCTGCTCCAAGTTATTTCGGAAACCGAAACCTGCGTTCGCATGGGATACAAATCAGGCGTTGAGGCCGACTGCGCCGACGGCGTTTGCGCGCTGCCCCAGGCCGAACTTGAAGCGATGATGCGCGCTTGGCTGGCGCGCAAGGCACCTGACATGAAATTGGAGGTCGAACTGCTGACCGTCTGAAGGTGGCTGTTGTGACGACTTTACTATAAGAGGAGAGGATAATGTCGGTAGACACAACCGAAGCGCGGCCAGCGGCGGAAGATGCTTTGGCGACGCTCACCATCGTCAACCCCGTGGCAGAGTCGCAGGCCGATATTGACCCGTCGATGCGCGATAAGCCCGCGAAGCGCCCTGCCGATCTGAACGGCAAGCGGGTGGTTCTCTATTGGAATGGCAAGCAGAACGGGCTTTATGCGTTGGAGGCAGCGCGTGATCTGCTCTCACAGCGTTTCAAGGGTCTCACCTTCATTGATGTGACAGGCGAGATGGGCGGGCTGAATCGCTATCTCTCTCCGGATCAGCTGGACATGATCGTACGCGATGCCGACGTCGCCATCTGCACTACCGCTGATTGTGGAAGCTGCACGGCGTGGATGATGCGCGATCTGTGTGAGCTTGAGCGGCGCGGCATCCCGGCCGTTGCCTATACCGCCGCGATTTTTGATGAGGACTCACGCTTTTCCACCAAGACCTTCGGTGTGCCGGAAGCCGTTCCGCTGATCGTGCCGCACTGCTTCTCCAACCAGACGGAAGAAGAAATCCGCCAGATGGTTGCGGACTCGCTGGAGGAATTGATCGATGGGCTGACGGTTGATCGCAAGATCCATGAAACCTTGCCGCAGTTTGATCAGATTGTTCGCGAAAGCGCGCCAGAAATCAGCTTTCCGGGCAAGGATCTGCTCGACGCCTTCGACGCAATGCAAGCGGGTTTCGTTCGCAATGGCTGGAGCGATGGCATGCCGCTGATCCCGCCGACGCACGATAAGGTGGAGGCGATGATCGCCGCTTCGGGGCGTGACGGCAGTGACGTAGTTGGCCTCTTCGCGCCGGGTATGGGCATCGGCACAGTGCGCAAGATCGCCGCCAATGCCGTCATGGCCGGATGCCGTCCGGAAGCGATGCCGGTAATCATGGCGATGATGGATTGCGTGCTCGATCCGTCCATGGGATTGCGAACATGGGCGATGTCCACCGGGCCACAGGCGCCGATCGTACTGGTCTCCGGCAAGATTGCTGACGAGATCGGCATGAACCGGGGTATCTGTGCCTTGGGGCCAGGTTCGATCAGCCAGGTTAACGTTGCCATAGGGCGCACACTGCGCCTTGTGATGATGAACGTGGGACTGAGCTATCCCGGCATTTCCGACATGGATACCATCGGCACGCCGATGAAGTTTTCCGCCTGCGTGGCAGAGAACGAAGATCGCACGCCGTGGGATAGCTGGCGGGTGCAGCAGGGCTTTGCCTCTGACGACTCCACCGTCACCGTCAACGTGCCCTACGGCATGACCGAGTTCTTCGATTTCAAGAACAGCGATCCTGATTTGCTGGTTGAAACGATGGCCACGCTCACTGCGAACGCCTGCGGAGCACCTTCGCACGGAGCATGGTTGATCAAGACCAACGCGCCCCTTTCCGAAGGCTATCCCTTCCACGGCACGTTCTCCAACCTGATGCTGATGGCGCCCGATCATGCCTCGGTGTTTGAAAAGGCCGGATGGGGGCCGAAGGACATTGCCGAAGCAGTTCATCGCCGCACGAAGCTCACCTTCAGGGAGATCATGCTCAACAAGGACTATGATGGCTTCCGCTTCGCTCATCCGGAACTGTCATGGCTGGAAGATGCACCCGAAACGCTGGTCAACGTGATGCCCAGTCCGGATTGCTTTGAATATTTCGTGGTGGGCGCATCTGCGGGCCGTAGCCAGTATTGCTTTGGCGGCACTCATTCGGTGACGCGCAAGGTAGTTGCTCCCTGATCCGCCGGCTGTAGGTCGGGGCGCGATGGCGAAGGCAAAATCCAAGACCGGCGTGCGCGTGGCGCGCGACATTGTGCAATCGATCTACGACAAGGGGCTGGTGCCGGGGGATAGGTATCTTTCGGAACCGGATGCCTTGGCGGAGCATGGCGTTTCGCGTGCGACTTATCGCGAAGCCACTCGGTTTCTGGAATTTCAGGGCGTGATTTCGACGAAGGCAGGGCCGGGTGGCGGCACGGTGGTTGCTCGTCCGGACTGGCGCAACCTCGCTTCCACTTTCGCGCTGCTGATGCAATTTTCGGGCACCTCGCTTGCTCAAGTGATGGCCGCCCGGCGCGTGCTGGAGCCGAGCATGGTGGCGGAAAGCGTGCGCAAGGTGCGGCCGGATCAGATTGAGCGGATGCGCAATTATCTTGCCACGGCGCGCGAACGGATCGCTGACGTCGAAGGCTTCCTGCTGGCCTATCGGGCCTTCTGGCATGAGGTTGCCGATGCCACAGGAAGTCCAGTCACGGCCGAACTGTGGAAGGCGCTGCGCGCGGTGCTGGATAGCGGGGGCTTCGTACCCAACGAGGTATATCGCCTTCACGTCCTTGGCCGGGTGGAGGAGTTGCTCGCTGCGCTTGAGGCCAAGGATATCAATGGGGCGAGCCGCATTGTGGCGGAACTGGATGGTGAGTTCGAGGAACGGCTTACGCGCGACTATCCTCTGCGGACTGGCAAAACGGTATGTTGGGGAGACATTGAGGATATGGCAGATGAATAGGCCAAGTCATGTCCGTAACATAATTCAACAAAACGGGCCTCGCCCGCAGGAGAGATAATGGCAGACACAATCACTGAACATCCGGGTTATTCGGTCTATTTCGATTATCGGGTCGATATTCACCGCCGCCGCAATCGGGTGACAGCTACCCTTGATGGCAAGGAACTGGGCCGCACCGATCGTCCTCTGCTGGTTGATGAGCAGGATCACGGGCTGGTGTTTTATTTCCCCAAGGCGGATGTGAACTTTGATTTGCTGCGTCCGATACCTGACTATCACACGCGCTGTCCGTGGAAGGGACAGGCTTCCTACTGGAGCCTTGCCGATGGGACCGATCCGATTGTCTGGGCCTACGAAGATCCGCTGCCGCAAGTGATCCAGATCAAGGATCACGTGGCGTTCTATCAGAACATCGTGACGGTGGCTCTGGGTGTCGCGCCCTATCTGCCGCGCTGGCAGTCAGCTGCCAAAAAGTGAAGATTTGGGGAGATTGAACATGGAAGTGCTGGATTACGTAGCGCCCGACGCGCTCGTTGAAAAAGGGTTGATCGATTGCCGCGCGCTTGTTCGCATCCTGGATGGTGAGACAGTGGTGGCGGAAAGTTCGCGCGCTGTGACTACCGCATGGCCGGAACCGAACGGTAGCATCCTTTTGCCCGAGAGCGATGTGAACCTTGATCTGCTGCGTGAAGCAGGCACTGGCGAGGGCGGGGAAGCCTTGTTCGCGCTGACTGAAGGTAGTGAGCCGGTCGCATGGCGCGATGCTCGTACTGCGTCAGATGGTGCTGCGTTGATTGGCTTCTATCGCAAGCCCTTGCGGATCGAACTGCATGATCGTCGGCCGGGATACGAAAACGGCGTGTCCACCGTGGACCGTTTCCCGCGTTGGGGCGACATCAACGAACTGATCGATCTGATGGACGTTCGCGAGCAGGCCGACGGTTCGTTTCAAGCGCCGCCTTTTGGCACTATTCGCCGCAACGTGGTGGAAGGCGGGCAGCTGCTGGGCGATACAATCGTCGCAGCAGCGAAGACCGACCCTTCCAAGCGTGTGATTTCTGCACAGGCGATCTTTTCGCGACCCGGTCTCTTCAATGAACCGCTCCGGCTGGATGTACACAAGTCTCGCATGGGGCGCAGTTTCACCACTCTCACGGTGGAAACAACGCAGAACGGCAAGCCGATTGCCACCGGAGCAGTGCTGCTGGATGCGGGCGTGCCCGATCTCATGCGTCATCAGGTGGATGCGCCGGACGTTCCCGGCCCGATGGAGGCGCAGCCCTATGATTTCGGTTTGATCGGCCGCGAACTGCGCATCGTGAATGGCGATTATTCACCCGATCCGGATCGGATTGGCCCGCCGGAAATTCACTCATGGATGCGCCATCGGGTGCAACCGGACCAGCTTTATCTGCGGCAGGCGGTACTGGCCCAGCCGACGACGCACTGGACCATTGCTGCCTCCATGCTGCCGCACAAAGGGTTTGGCGAGGTGATGGCGCACCGCACGATTTCCACCGGCGTGCTATCTTCCACGATCTACTTCCACGAAGATCCAGACCTGACCGAGTGGATTCTTTATTCCACCCGCGCCACCCATGCGGGCAATGGCCTGGCGCAGGGCGAAGGCCGCATCTTCAGCGAGTCGGGCAAACTGCTGGCGACCTACTCCGTGCAAGTGATGGTGCGTGCACTGGAGGTGCCGGAGGGAGAAGCCGGCATGAGGGATGACCGTTTGATGTAAGCGGAAATCAGCGTTGGTGGGTCGCCTGTTTAATTGGAGGCGGCCCAGCATGACGCCGGTTGCTCTTGAATGTTGAATTTATAGCCTGTTAGCCAAGTTGGTCGGGGAGACAGGATTCGAACCTGCGACCCTCTGGTCCCAAACCAGATGCGCTACCAGGCTGCGCTACTCCCCGACCCTGGTAACAGATGGCCTAAGCCATCTGTAAAAAAGAACAATGGTGGGCCCGGCAGGACTCGAACCCGCGACCTAGCCGTTATGAGCGGCCAGCTCTAACCAACTGAGCTACAGGCCCTAAAACCATCACCACATATCGTGCCAGCTTCCTTTTGAGAAAATCGGTCAAAAGTTCGCATGACTGGTGGGCGCGTTAGCTTGCCTTCGTGTACTAGGCAAGTGACCCCGTGAGCTCTTCAACCGTTGTCGGAGCGATTTTTCGCTTTGTCAGATGCGTGAACACTGCATCCCACCAGGCATAAAACGCCTCAACGTGCGCCTCTGTGCGGACATAGGAGGTGTTTCCCGGCTCCAACGAAGAACTGTGGAAAGAAAAAACCAACACGGGCAAGCCGATGCCGATTGCGGAATCGATCGCGCGGATCGCTTCATTTTGATCAATGCCTTCGGGAGAGAGGGCAATGCGTTCCAACAGGCGGGAGCGCGCGAGAATGCTGGGAAGAAAGGGGATTCGCGCGGTGAGGGGGTGGAGCCGGGGCCCGAGCGCGCGAAGCGGCCCGGAAAATACGGTTGTTACTGGAAGTTCCAGCAGCCGCCGATCACCGTCCAGCCAATAGGGGTGCACCGGGTGCTTGCTGTAATCTGGGCCACCGTCGGCTCGATAATCGAAATGCGCCCGTACGGAGCTGTCGATCAGACAGCCTGCCTGTTCCAGGATAGCGGCGGTGTTAGGGCCAGCCCCGTATCGTCCAGCCCGATAGATTCGCGGCTGCACCCCAAGATTTTCAATGATGGTCTCGCGCAGGGCCGTGAACTTGCTGCGTTCATGCTCTTCGGAAAGATTTCCTGCATAAGTATTACGCCGCGTAAGCTCTTCATCGAACGGCGGATTGACCCAAGGATGAAGGTGAAGGCCGATTTCCGCGCGGCCAGCCGCAGCGGCGGGCTTCAGGATGGCGATCGCATCGGGGCAGGTGGCGATCGGATAGTCGATCAAGTAGAGCGGAACGACGCCACGGGTTTCGCAAAATGCCTGGAAATCTGCGATCCGTCGAACTGAGCCCAGCGTGTGGCTGGTCCTGTCTGCCGGAGCATCCCAGTCAAAATCTTCTTCGGTGTCGACAGTAACCAGGAAGCGTTGGCCAAACCCTTCACGAAATACTGCAAAGAGATTCGCCTCAGGCCGATCCTTGATATTGACGAAATTCATTATAGATGCCGCTTGCGCTCGTACTTATGCGGCCAACTCGCCGTTAAGACAGTGCTATACGCCAGCGTTACTAATATTCTCTAAAGAAGATTCCGCTTTGGGTAGTGTCAGTATCAACTGACCATCGTTGCGCTTCAGGTTGCCGCCTGCTCCACGCGCTTCGGCACGTGCGAGGCGCAGGGTGAAGCCAATGCCGAACATTCCCGCTGAAAAAACGCGGGTCTTTTCGCCAGCCTGCGCGTGATAGAGCGCATCATCGTCCAGTTCGCGCAGCCGTGCGGGCAGCGCAATCTGGATCTGAGCATTCCGGCCACTGCGGGAGATCGTGATGTCGAGCACTTCCATAGCCCCGGCGGCCCCGGCGATTGCGGCAAGCAGCCGCCACAACAAACGGTCCAGTTCGATCCGCTCCACCGCAACGGGCAGGCTGCTTTCAGCCGTGGAGAGGGCAAAGCCGCTCTGTCGATGTTCGGTGTGACGATGAATCTGAGAGAGCGTTGTCTGCACGGCGGCAATCACGTCTGCCTCGCCCGGCTCGATGCCCATGACTTCTGCATCTAGTTTTATCAGCCGGTCCAACTCTTCAAAGCCGGCGAGAATAAGCGCCGTGTCGCTGGCAATCGATGCGGCGATTGCGCGATATTCATGAGGAACATCGCCGCCGAGCTGTTGCTGGATAAGCTCTGAACTCATTTGTATTGCACCCGCCGGGTTGCGGAGTTCATGCAGCATCTGCCGCATGCGATCCGCCTTGTCAGTCGCGGTGGAGGGCGCCGCCGGGCGGCTGCGCACGCGGCGGGCGCGGCCCGCGTATCCCGTGAAGTGCGCGGTCAGATCATTGAAGAGGGGGGCTGCATCAATCTGCCATTCCCCGCTGATCGCATGGGCCAGCGTGATCGTCACCCTCTGCCCCGCGATAGGTTGCCGTGCGGCAATAAGATGCGCCAAGGACGAGGTATCGTTCAAACCACCGTCCAGAGAGGGCAGGGTAAGCCCGATCAGCATGGGGGCCGC
Organism: Novosphingobium sp.; assembly: GCA_045629505.1. GTDB lineage: Bacteria > Pseudomonadota > Alphaproteobacteria > Sphingomonadales > Sphingomonadaceae > Novosphingobium. The sequence continues at coordinate 6,620 of JAZQRJ010000121.1, read as the reverse complement.
CAGCGAATCAGCCTCCGTGATCATCCCGCGCGCATCGGTCACGAAATCGAATCGTGCCAGTGGATTTCTGGCGGCCAAGCCTTCGCCGTCGCCCAGAGACAGCCGGGCCGTATCGGGACCAATTTGCCCCTGACGAGCGGTGTGCTCCTTTCGATATGCCTCGATTTTCCGAACGATCTTGGCAATGCCGCTATCGGTCAAGGGGGACGCAGGCTGTGGTTCTGCGCGTAGCGGGATTACTTCTGCGGTGAGGGGCTGCGGCGCTGAAGGCACCGAGAAAGGCTGGGAGGGCGCTTCAATTGCGGTTTGAGCCTCAACTTCTCCCGCCGTCGAGGTTGGCAGGCCGCGATCGACAATGCCAAGTTGTTCCAGCCGCGCTTCGGCCGCCGGTCCCAGGTCCCGGCGATGGCGCAGGATGCCCCGAGATACGACCGGTAGAGCGGGGATCAGGTCAAGCCACTCGTCTTCCCCCAACTCGGCAGCATTAATGGCGGCAGAGGAAACCTGGTGATCGTCTCCGGCAAGAAAGCCGATTAATCGTGAATTGCGAAGGCGCAGGCCCGAATTCCGCAGCAGCCTTGCGCGGTCCTCAGGCTTTAACTCCGAGGAAAGCTCCAGCAGTCGTTCATAGCCAGGGTTGAGCCATTCGCCGTCCTTGTCGCTCGGCATGTTGCCCAGCAGATCAAGAAGCTGCACATACTGGATGCGCGCCACCGCGTCGCCCGAAACGGGCTGGCTCAACACGGTGCCAAGGCGATCATCGAAGTGCATCGAAACTCCGGTCGGCTCCTGCGTTTGGTCGGTGCCGTTGGGTGAACATTGGTTCCCTAGCAACTTGTGTTGTTCAGGGAAGCCCACAGTGCTGGTCGTTGCAAAGCGGGACGATGGCGTTATGAACAATTTTGTTATCGCAATAGGATCAAATTGGGTTGTGAATTGGAAGATTCGATGGCTTTGGCCCTTCTTTTCCAGCTTGGTAGGGGAGAGGAATGACTAACCTCGACGACATTGACCGGAGATTGCTCGCAGCTCTGCAGGACAATGGCCGCATCACCAACGTTGATCTGGCGCAGCGCGTGGGATTGACGCCGCCGCCGTGCCTGCGACGCGTTCGCACGCTTGAGGAAAGCGGTGTCATCAAAGGCTACCACGCTGAACTCGATGCCTCCCAACTTGGTTATACGATTACTGTTTTTGCGATGGTAAGTCTGAAGAGCCAGGCTGAGGAGTCGTTGCGCCAGTTTGAAGATCACATGCGTGAGCTTCCGGAAGTGCGCGAATGTCATATGCTTAACGGCGAAATCGATTTTATCCTAAAGATCGTCAGCCGTGATTTGCAGAGCTTTCAGGAATTTCTGACTTCAAAGCTGACGCCGGCCCCTAACGTGGCCAGCGTTAAGACTTCGCTTACAATTCGGACTGCGAAAAATGTTCCTGGGGTGCCATTCGGCTAAGCGCCGAGGATCTTTCCTTGGGCAAAGGTGTTGTGAGGCCTGCCTCTAATAAAGGCGGGCCGCAGCCTCCAGCGCAAGTATATAGCTTTGCGCGCCACGGCCCTGAAAAGTCGCTTTCGCGGCAATTCCTATATAAGAATTATGCCGAAACTGCTCTCTAGTGTGAGGGTCGGAGAGATGTACTTCGAACACGGGGGTTTTGATGGCTTTGATCGCGTCGAGCAGAGCTATGCTTGTATGCGTATAGGCTGCGGCGTTTAGCAGAACGGCGTGCGCTTCTTCAGCTTGAGCTTCGTGCAACCAATCGACAAGGTGGCCTTCATGGTTTGATTGGCGCATGTCGATGGCCATGCCCAGTTCACGGGCGCGATCGTCAAGCATGTCTGCAATGTCGTCCAGCGTCTGGGTTCCGTAAATGTCCGGCTCGCGCAATCCCAGCAGATTGAGATTGGGACCATTGAGAACATAGACCAGTTTTTCGGCCATTGGGCATGCCTTGGGATTGTTGCGTTCTGCTCGCGGTTAGGCTGCGGTGTGGCCGGGCGCAAGCACCTAGCTGGTATAGCTTGCTGGCTACCGGTGACCTGATATGCACAAGAGAAGCGGCCAGATGGCGCCGTGGTTAAAAAGGGCAGTAAGCCATGGTGATGGACGGGGGATGTTACTGCGGGGCAATCCGCTATCAAACAGCGGGTGAGCCGATGATGCGCGCCCAATGCCATTGCCGGGAATGCCAGTACATTACTGGGGGCGGTCCCAATTTCTTCATGATGGTCGCCGCCGACTCTTTTGTTTATACACAGGGCGCTCCTTCCAGTTTTTCGCGATCTGATATTGAACGCCCGGTGACGCGCGAGTTTTGCGGAACTTGCGGCACTCACCTTGCTACGCGAGTGCCGGGTCGTCCCATGCTGGTGCTGAAAGTGGGCACGCTGGATGATCCCTCCCGCTTTGGCGGGCCTGAACTGGCGATCTACATGATTGATCGCCAGCCATTCCATATTGTGGATGAAGGCATGCCGAAGTTTGACCGCATGCCCGGCTAGGCGTCACCGATCGCTGCCTTTGACCTTGCCCCACTGGCGAAGCACTGTGTAGCCAAGATAACCGGTGCCAAACAGCGCATATAATGGTTCGGGCAGGGCAGCCAGATAATCAGTCATGCCTTTGCCAATTGCGCGGGCCGCCTCGGCATCAAAGGCGGCGAGGATCCCCACCGGCACTGCGCACAGCATCAGTGCATACATTACGTAAAGAAAGCCGGGACGCGCCCTGCTGGTCCAAGGATCTTTCGACTCGGCTTCGGCGACGATCGCCGAAAGGCGCGCTTCGATAAGATCCAGTTCGTGCGAACCTTGCATCTTTGTGAGTTCCAACTTGGCTTTTGCGCGAGTGTCAGGGTCGGGCACAACCTTGTCGATGATTGAGGATAGAGGGCCGATCAGCACATCGAGAATGGCCATTGGTTTTTCCTTTCCAAAATTGCCAAGAAAATAACCAAAATGGTACATGTAGGAAATGGTGTTAGTGGGTCAGCGATAAGGCGATGTCCGGCTCAAGTTCCATGGTTTGACGTGGCGTGTGGAACCTATATCGTCCGTCTTAATAACAACCCGGAACTGCGGGAGAGAGAGGATGGCCAGTACCGTTACGGCCGAATATCGAGCCAGTCCGCTGGCTCAGGAAGTTATCGCGAGGTGTCTGCGCGAAAACCCGCAGGCATTTCCTCCACCGAGCGGCCGTTGGGATGTTGGCCGCATGGAAATGTTCAACGAAGAACGGTGGGAGCCGGTCTTTCGCCAGATGCGTGCGGAAGCGCCGATCAACAAAGTGACGGGTTCGATCAACGGGGACTACTGGAATGTCGCCAGTCATCGGGGCATCGTCCATGTGGAATCGCTGCCGGAGCTTTATTCGTCGTCCTATCTGCGCGGCGGTGTCACCATGCTGGAGCCGCCCAAGGGCGTCGACCATACTTTCGGATTGCAGTCTTTCATTTCGATGGACCGGCCAGATCACACCTCCCGCCGCAGGGTAGTGGCTGGCGCCTTTACGCCGTCCGAAATGGTACGGTTAAGCCGCGAGGTCGAAGAACGGACCGCCCATCTGCTGGATTCGCTACCAGAGGGAGAAGTGTTCGATTGGGTGTCCGAAGTTGCCGTGCGCCTCACGACATCCATGCTGGCAATCGTGTTCGATTTCCCCCGCGAACATCAGGAACTGCTCGGCTTCTGGTCCGACTGGATGGGGGCCATCGAAGCCGGCCAGTTGCCAGAGGTTGCTGAAGGACGGACCCGCGCAACACGGGAAATGGCCGCTTATTTCCGTGAAATTTGGGATGCACGGCAGAACGAAGCACAGCGCGCAGATCTGGTGTCCATGATGGCCCATTCAGAGGCGCTGGGGCAGATGAGCGATGTGGAGTTTTTGGGTACGATCGTCACGCTGGTGACTGGCGGGAATGATACCACGCGCAACACCATGTCCGGGCTGGTCCACGCCCTTGATCTGTTCCCCGAACAGCGAGCCCTGCTGGAGGCGGATCACTCTTTAGCCGCAAATGCCGTACCGGAAATCATTCGCTGGGTGAGCCCGCTGGTCCATATGCGCCGCACTGCCCTTGCTGATGCGGACTTGTTCGGTCACCCGATCAAGGCCGGGGACAAGGTTGTCCTGTGGTACATTTCGGGCAATCGCGATGAAGAGGTATTCGAACGGCCTGACGAGTTCGACGTCACGCGGCCCAATGCCCGCAGGCATGTGGCATTCGGATATGGCATCCACCGCTGCGTCGGGGCTAGATTGGCAGAGTTGCAGCTTCGCGTGCTGATCGAGCAGATGCTGGCGCGCAGGGTTCGTGTGCATCTCGCCGATGCGCCCAAACGCTGCGGCGGCGCATTCCTCCATGGGTATGACAAGCTGCCCGTGAGGATCGAACGGTATTGAGTTGCGTCAGCCCGGCTATTCCGCTGGGCTAACGCGGAAAGGGAAAGCCTGCCAGCGGCAAGCCTTCCCTTTAAAATATTCAGCCAATCAGTTGACCGACTGGTCGCGCGGCGTGCCGCCTGCGTTGTTTTCCGTGGGTGATTCGTCACGCTGGAGGAATTCGATCAGATAGCCATCCGGGCAGCGAACGAAGGCCACGGTGACCGGCCAGCGATCCATCTTGTAAGGGGCCGTTTCCGTGGTCGCGCCTGCGGCAATCGCGCGGTCATATGCGCCCTGGCAATCGTCGGTATAAATGTAGAGCTTCCAGAAGGCCGTGCCCATGTCGATCGGACCTTCGATCGTCCGGTTCTCCGCAAGCTGGAGCCAAGCACCGCGCGTCGGGTTTTCCATCACTGCTTCTTTGATGTCGTCGGTAATCTGGGTCCGGCTGGTGCATTCCAGTCCGATTGCTTCGTAGAACTTGATCGACGCTTCGATGTCTTTGACGTGGAAGCAGTATTGGCGAAACCAGACAGCCATGAACTCTCTCCTCAGATTATTATCGCGTTGTGATGGGACGCCCCCGAATCCGGCGCGGAGTTTCGCCCCACCGGCCGATTGCTGTTGAACACAGGGTTGAGAAAACAGTCAACCTTGTATCATTGGTACACGACAAGGGGCGTGTGGCGGCGGCAGTCTGCTTTGAGAAGGAGAGGGCGATTCGCTCCGTGCCATCCATGACGCAAAAGCGGCGGTGGCGGACGATTCTACGCTGAACGAGGCGGGCCAGCTGCTAGCACCAGCGCATCCCGTGGTGTCCATCACCCAACGCGACCGCCCGGACAATCTGCGCGAGCGGTTCGGTATTTGGATAGCCACATGGTAGGCATCCGCGCCCTTCAGCGCCGCACGAAGCGGTTGGAGGAAGCTCGAAAGCCGCGACCGTCGCCCCTCGTCATCATGTGCGGTTCGTTCGATACGTTCGCCGATGCCACATATGCGGAGGTCATGGCGGGGGCACTGGCAGGGGACTTCCTGTTGATCCTCGACATCCTGCGCGATTGGGAAGCGGGCAAGGTATGGGTGCTGGCATATGCCCGCTGAAGGACCAGTCAACAGAACATAGTCTGAACATCTGGGCAGAGGTTCAGCAGCGTGATAAATGGCCCATCTGCGTAGATGGAGCGGCAAGCTAATGAGCATATTTGAGTTTGTTAGTCAGGATGAACTAGATGACCTCGACGAAGATCATCGCGTAGCATTTATGCAACTGGTCAACGCGGCGCAGCGCAGCCTATCGACCAAGGTGGAAGCGTTAGATCCCGAAAACCAGTACGAGTGGCAGAAGGCTGAAGAGCTTCGTTACAGCTTCATGAACGTAGTTGTCGCTGCAGCGAAACGATTTGAAATCGAGCCATTCCACTTGATGGAAGTCCCTCAGTATGCTAACTTTCGAGATACCGATCATCGGCAATTCAAGTCCGATTTAGACCACTACGTTACCCAGCTTGTCCTCGACAACAGCCTGCGATCCCGCCGGGATTCTGTAGCGGTTCTTCCGAACACCAAGGATCGGCTCCGCACATACGTTAGCGGTCTGCGCCAGTGCGTCGAAAACGGCAACATGACAGACGCCAAACGCGAGGCGTTACTCAAAAAGCTAGATGCCTTCGAGAGTGAATTAGAGAAGCGACGGCTAAACATGGTGACTGTTGCCAAGTTTGCATACTTCATTTTAAGCGTGCCCGGCACAATGTGGGCATCAGCCGATATCACTCACAAGCTGACCACAAATATCATGCAGACTGTTGCCGAGGCGAAGGTCGCCGAGGATGAGACGCGGCAGCTCCCAAGCGCCACGCCCTTGAAGGCTCTCAGCGCGCCGAGGAAACCGGCCCCGGCGCAAGGTTTCTCTGCCGATCTAGATGATGACATACCCTTCTAGGGGGATGCTGGAGGAGGTGGGAGTCGCACCTGCGTACGGGTTGCTTCCGCCGCCAGTTTTAGCGGCGCCGCTAGAAATAGGCTAGAAGAGCAAAGCAAAGCAAAGCGGGCGGCTCTCGCCACCCGCTTAAGTGCTTGTAAAAGCTGTTAATTTTGGTCGGGACGAGAGGATTCGAACCTCCGACCCCCACACCCCCAGTGTGATGCGCTACCAGGCTGCGCTACGTCCCGACCGAGGCGCGGCCTATAGGCGGGCCAGATTTCGTTTTCAAGCGCATTGAGCATGGAATTTGT